>NZ_JBITIG010000015.1:0-226409 GCF_044458745.1 Streptomyces sp. NPDC050418 | reverse complement strand
GGGCCGGTCCCGTGGACCGCCGAGGAGCCGCGGCGGGGGGGGGGGGGGCGGGGGGGGCCCCGCCCGCCCGGCCCCCCCCCCGCCCCCCCCCCCCGCGCGGGGGGGGGGCCCCCCCCCCCCCCCCCCCGCCCAGGTAAAAGACACCCGCCCCCCCCGCCGCGCCCCCCGGCCCCGGCCCGGCCCCCCCCCCCCCCCCCCCCCGCCCCCCCGCCCCCCCCCCCCGCCCCCCCCCCCCCCCCCCCCCCCCCCCCCCCCGCCGCGGTCTTTTTCGTCAAGGGATCGTTTTGATCGGAATCGATCGATACGCTTACGGCATCCTGCCCGGCCGCAACCCAGGGGGAACCGACCCGATGCGACTCCATGTCGACCAGCGCCACGAACGCGTCCTCGAAATCGTCCGCGAGCGCGGCAGCATCCGCGTGGCCGAACTCGCCAGGGAGCTCGGTGTGTCACCGGTGACCCTGCGCCGCGACGTCGAGGCACTCGCGGCCGCCGGACGGCTGCAGCGGATGCACGGCGCGGTGGTCTGGCCGGGCGGTGCCGCCGAGCAGATCCCCCGCCAGTCGGCGGCGCCCGACGCGGAGGGCCTGGTCATCGGCCTCGTCGTCCCGACGAACAACTACTACTACCCCGAAGTCATGCGCGGCGTACGGGAGGTGGTGGACGCGCACGGCGCACGCATCACCATCGGCATCACCAACTACCTGCCCGGCGAGGACGCCCGCCAGGCGGCGCGGCTGATCGCCGCGGGTGTCGACGGGCTGCTCATCACCCCGACCTGGGACGAGGGCGCCCCGCGCGGTGACGAGGGCGCCTGGGTGGCCGGCCTCGGCGTCCCGACCGTCCTGATGGAGCGCTGGGTGCCGCACGGCCACCCCGCCGCCGCCCTCGACCGGGTCCGTTCGGACCACGGGCACGGAGCCGCCGAGGCCGTACGCCACCTCGCCTCGCTGGGCCACCGCAAGGTCGGCCTGGTCCTGCAGAACTCGCCCACGGCACGGCATCTGGCCTTCGGCTACGCGTCCGCGGTGGAGGCGCTCGGCCTGGAGCGGGTGCCCCAGCTCGACGCGAGCGACGACTCACCGCTCGACCACGTGAGCCATTTCGACCGCGCCTACGGCTACCTCTGCGACCTCGTCGACGACCACGGCGTCACGGCCGCGCTCATCCACAGCGACGCGGACGCGCTGACCCTGATCCCGCGGCTGCAGGCCCGCGGCATCCGCGTCCCCGAGGACCTGGCGGTCGTGGCGTACGACGACGAGGTGGCGGCACTCGCGGACCAGCCGCTGTCCGCCGCCGCGCCGGCCAAGCGGGAAGTGGGCGCGCGCGCCGCCGAGCTGCTGCTCGCCCGGCTCACCGCCGATCCGGAGGTTCCGCAGGGGCCGCGCCAACACATCGATCTGCTGCCGGAGTTGAGGATCCGTACGTCGTGCGGGAGCAAAGCGGGAGCTAGCGACTGAAGTCGGGCGCTCAGACGCTCAAGTAACCGATCGTTTCGATTGAGTTGGTCATTCGCTCTTGACGGTGATCGGTCCGGCCCAAATGATGGCTCCTGTTCAGCCCTCCTTCTGCTGGCCTTCTCGTAGGAGCCGTGCCATGTCGCGCACTTCCCGTACCGCCCGCATAGCCATGACGGCGTCGATCGCCTCCCTCGCCCTGCTCGCCACCGCCTGCGGCGGTGACGACAGCGACGCGGGGGCGGCCGGTTCCGACGGCAAGCCGGTCGAGATCACCTATTGGTCCGCGACCAGCGGCGCCAAGGAGACGGTCGAGGCCTTCAACAAGACGCACAAGAACATCAAGGTGAAGTTCGGCCTCGTCCCCGCGGGCGCGGAGGGCATCACCAAGCTCAGCAACGCGATCAAGGGCGGCAACGCCCCGGACGTCGCCACCATGGACTACTCCCAGCTCCCGGAGTTCGCGAGCGCGGGCAACCTGGTGGACCTCACCGGCACTTCGGGCGACCTGGTCGAGGAGAAGTTCCCCGAGAACATCAACTCCCTGGTGAACCTGGGCGGCAAGACCTGGGCCGTCCCCTTCGACGTCACGCCGATCGAGATGTACTACCGCAAGGACATCTTCGAGAAGCACAAGGTCGAGGTCCCCAAGACCTGGGACGAGTACCGTGCCGCAGCCGAGAAGATCACCAAGGCCGACCCGAAGGTGAAGATCACCAACTTCGGCGGCGGCGACCCGGCGCTGCTCGCGGGCCTGGCCTGGCAGGCGGGCGCCAAGTGGTACGGCACCGAGGGTGATGCCTGGAAGGTCGACATGAAGGATGCGGCCTCGAAGAAGGTCGCCACGTACTGGGACGACCTCCTGAAGGACGGTCTCGCCTCCAAGACCCCGCTGTGGGGCGAGGGTGAGCAGAAGGAGCGCGCCACCGGCAAGACCGCCACCATCATCGGCGCCGCGTGGAGCGCGGGCAGCTTCCCCGTCAGCTACCCCGAGGCCAAGGGCAAGTGGGCCATCGCGCCCGTACCGACCTGGGACGGCAAGGCGGCCACGGGCATGTACGGCGGAACGTCGTTCATCGCGCCGAAGGGCAGCAGGACCGAGGCGGCCGCCGAGTTCATCGAGTGGGTCACCACCGACCCCGCGGCGATGAAGGCCCGGATCAAGTCGGCCAAGGCGCCGAGCAGCGCCCTGCCCGCCAACGAGGAGATGCGGGCGGTCGCGGCCAAGGAGTTCGACACCTCGTACTTCGGCCAGGACGTCTACCGGCTGGCCGGTGAGGCCGCCGACTCCATCGTGCCCGGCTGGACCTGGGGCCCGGTGCACGCCGCGGTGAACGCCGGGATGACGGAGACCGGCGCCGAGCACAGCAAGGCGCTCGACCAGGGGCAGCTCGCGGCCGAGAAGTCGATCAAGGACCGGGGTCTGAAGCTCGCGCAGTAACGCGCGGGCGACGGGGCCCGGAACCCCACCGAGGGCCCGGGCCCCGTTCCACCCCCGCTCCGTAACCGATCCGTACGTCCTTCGAGCCGAAGGAGCCCACCGGTGGCCGCACCGCTCACCACCCCTGCCAAAACCCGCCCCCGGGCGGAGAGTTCCCCGCGCAGCCGGCGCAACGAGAAGGGCGCCGCCGCCCTGTTCATGGTGCCGTTCTTCGCCCTGTTCGCCCTGGTCACGCTCGCCCCGATCGGCTACGCGGCCTATATGAGCCTGTACCGCGAGGAGTCCTCCGGGCTCGGATTCGGCGGCACGGAGCGCATGTTCGCGGGGTTCGGCAACTTCACCGAGACCCTCACCGACGCCGACTTCCTCGCCTCCTTCGGCCATATCGCGCTCTACTGCGCCGTCTACATCCCGGTGATGATCGGCGCCGCACTCGCCCTGGCGCTGCTCGTCGACAGCGCGCTGACCCGCGCCAAGCGGTTCTTCCAGATCGCGTACTACCTGCCGCACGCCGTTCCGGGCCTGATCGCCTCGCTGATCTGGCTCTACCTCTACACCCCGGGCCTCAGCCCGCTCACCGACACCCTGACCGCGCTCGGTTCCGACTGGAACTTCTTCGGCAAGGACGAGGCGTTCTTCTCGATCGTCAACGTCTCGGCGTGGCAGTGGATCGGCTACAACATGATCATTTTCTACGCGGGTCTGCAGGCCATCCCGCGTGAGGTCCTGGAGGCGGCCACGGTCGACGGCGCCGGAGCGGTCCGTACCGCCTGGCAGGTCAAGATCCCGATGATCCGCTCCACCGTCGTCCTCACCCTGCTCTTCACCGTCGTCGGCGCGATCCAGCTCTTCGACGCGCCCAAGCTGGTCCAGCTGCGCGCGACCGAGCTCGGCACCGACTGGTCACCGACCATGTGGATCTACGCCGAGGCCTTCGAGAACCAGGACTACGGCCAGGCGGCGGCGGGCTCCCTGCTGCTCGCCCTCGTCGCCGGCCTCCTCTCCTTCGTCGTCACCAAGACCGGCAACCGCTGGAAGGCCTCATGAGCACCAAGACCGCACCGCGCGCGGCGCAGGCCACCACTGTGAAGACGGCGGAGCTCCCCATACGCGTCCGGCCCGCACGCCGCCCACGGCAGTTCGCCTCCAAGGCCGTCGTCCACGCCGTACTGATCGTCTTCGCCCTCTACGCCCTGATGCCGCTGACCTGGCTGGTCATCGCGTCCACCAAGAACTACCGGGACCTGTTCGCCACCAACCCGTTCTCGCTCGGCGACTTCAGCCTTCTCGCGAACCTCAAGGCCCTGTTCGCCTACAACGACGGCATCTACGCCACCTGGCTCGGCAACACCGTCCTCTACACCGTCGTCGGCTCGCTGCTCTCCACGCTGATCTCGGTGGCCTGCGGATACGCCTTCGACAAGTACGAGTTCCAGGGCAAGGAGAAGCTGTTCGGACTCGTCCTCGTCGGTGTCCTCGTCCCGTCCACGGTCACCGCGCTCCCGCTCTACCTGCTGTTCTCCGAGGCGGGACTCACCAACACCTACTGGTCGGTCCTTGTCCCGAGCCTCGTCAACCCCTTCGGCGTCTACCTCGCCCGGGTCTTCTCCGAGGGGTACGTCCCCTCCGAGGTCCTGGAAGCGGCCCGGATGGACGGTGCCGGCGAACTGCGGATCTTCAGCAGGGTGGCGCTGCCGATGCTCGCGCCCGGCTTCATGACCATCTTCCTGTTCTCGTTCACGGCGTCCTGGAACAACTTCTACAGCGCCCTGATGATGCTCAACGACGAGCAGCTCTACCCCGTCAACCTGGGCCTGTACGCGTGGATGAAGAACGTCTACCAGCAGCCCGAGCTCTACCCGCTGGTGATCATCGGCGCGCTCGTCGCCGTCGTCCCGCTGATCCTCGCCTTCCTCGGCCTCCAGCGCTTCTGGCGCTCGGGCCTGACCGCGGGAGCCGTCAAGTGACCACAGCCCTCACCGCGGTACGGCCCCGCACGGTCCTCGCCATGAGCGAGGAGACCAAGGCCGCCGTCTTCGGACGGGACGCGCTCAGCCGCCTCGAAGGCATCGCCGAGGTCGACCCGTCCCTCGTCGTCACCGACTTCGCCGCCCCGAGCCGCTCCGTACGGCAGCGTCTGTACGAGGCCGAGGTGCTGCTCACCGGCTGGGGCTGCCCGCCCCTCGACCAGGACGCGCTGGGCCGTATGCCCGGACTGCGGGCCGTCGTGCACGCCGCAGGCAGCGTCAAGCACCACATCACCGAGGCCTGCTGGCAGCGCGGCCTCGCGGTCACCACGGCCGCCGACGCCAACGCGCTGCCCGTCGCCGAGTACACCCTCGCCGCCATCCTCCTCGCCAACAAACGCGTCCTCGACGGCGCGCAGGCCTACCGTGCCTCCCGCAGCCAGGTCTCCCTGCTCGCCCTCTTCCCCGGCGTCGGCAACTACCGGCGCACGGTCGGGCTCGTGGGCGCCTCGCGGATCGGCCGCCGCGTCGCCGAGCTCCTGACCCCCTTCGACCTGCGCGTCCTCATGTACGACCCGTATCTCGGCGCGGACGACGCCGCCGCCCTCGGCGTGGAGCGCATGGACCTCGACGCCCTCGTGCTCCGCAGCGACATCGTCTCCCTGCACGCACCCGAACTCCCCGCCACCAAGGGCCTGTTCGACGCGGCACGCCTCTCCCTGATGCCGGACGGTGCGACGCTGATCAACACGGCACGCGGCTCGCTCGTCGACACCGACGCCCTCACGAAGGAGCTGCGCACCGGCCGGCTGCACGCGGTGCTCGACCACACCGAACCCGAGGTCCTGCCCGCCGACTCACCGCTGTACGACCTGCCGAACGTGCTGCTCACCCCGCACCTCGCCGGATCGATCGGCGGCGAACTGCACCGCCTCGCGGACGCCGCGATCGACGAGATCCAGCTGTATGCACGCGGCCTGCCGTTCCGCCACCGCGTCGACCCCGCGACCCTCGCCCATTCGGCCTGAGCGCCCCCGCCGCCGTACAGAAGGGACCCGTATGTCCGCCGCCCAGGCACCGAACGAGCCACTGGCCGATCCCGGGGCCGGCCCCACGGCACCCCGCCGCCGCGTCCTCGTCGTCGGCATCGACGGTGTCACCCTCGACACCCTGACCGCCGTGCCCACCCCGCACCTGGACTCCGTGGCCGAGGCGGGCTTCCTCGCCCCCGTCACCATCGATCCCGGCACGCCCACCATGTCCGGCCCCTGCTGGGCGACCATCACCACGGGCGTACGGATCGACAAGCACGCCGTGTGGAGCAACGACTTCTCCGGCAACCGGCTGGCGCTCTTCCCGGACTTCGCCAGCCGGCTGACCTGCGAACACGGTGCCTCCAGCTATGTCGCGGCGGGCTGGCAGCCGCTGCTCACCGCCGCGCACGGCGGCCCGCTGTTCCGCACCCCGGGCCGTACGACCTTCATCGCGGCACCCGCCGACACCGTCGAGGCCTGGGACGCCACCGACGAGGCGATCACCCGCGCGGCCGTCACGGTCCTGACCGAGGACGACCCCGAGGCGTCCTTCGTCTACCTCGGCGCCGTCGACGAGACCGGCCATGTCCTGGGCTGCGCCGAACCCTACGAGTCCGCGATCCGCCGGGCGGACGAGCGGCTCGGGCGCCTGCTCGCCGCCCTGCGCGCCCGCCCTTCGTACGCGGAGGAGGAGTGGACGGTCATCGTCGTCACCGACCACGGCCACCGCCCGGAGGGCGGCCACGGCGGACGGACCGCACGCGAGGAGACGGCCTGGATCGCGGCCTGCGGCCCGGGGATGGCACCGGGCGCACCGCCTGAACGTGCCCTGCGCCACGAGGACGTGGCACCCCAGGTCTTCGCGTCCCTCGGCCGCACGGTCGACTCGCACGCGACGGTCGACGGGCGGGCCTGGTCGAAGGCGTAGGACGGGGGAGGACTGCGAGGGTGCGGGACGGGCGAGGGTGCAGGACGGGCGAGGGGCAGGCGGCCGGTGGCCGCCTGCCCCTCGGTCATGGGGTGTTCAGCAGCCCATGGCCCACGTATGCGAGTCCCCGCGGTCGTTGGCGGTCGCGTTGTAGCTCACTTCGTCGCCCGGACGCAGACAGATCGTCATCGCGTCCGGGTCCTCCAGCGGGGTGTTGGCGTCCTCGTAGACCTGGACGTGGTCCTTGACCCCGGGACCCGAGATCCCGTGGTTGGCCCACGACGAGTCCTGGTCGGCGATGTTCCCCTCCCACCAGTTGTCGTCACCGGACCAGTTGGCGCGCTGGCCCGAGTAGTTGGCCTCCGTCCAGGCGCAGAAGTCCCCGCTGGGACAGTCCGCGGCCGAGGCGGCCGACGAGGTGGCGAGCGCGCTGCCCGCGGCGAGCAGGACGGCGGCGAGCAGGCTCACGGTGTGGTGCTTGGACACACGGGTCATGAGTGATTCCTTTCGGTGGCGATGGGCGTTGCCTGGGGGGATTCGAGGAGTGTGGAGCCGAGCAGCGCCCGGGCGTTCTGCACCGCCCGTGCGCGCAGCGCCTTGTACGCGAGCCGGTCGTCCCGCGGCGCCTTGGACTTGAGGTTGTCGACGGTGGTGGAGACCTTGAACCACCGGGGCTGGTCGCCGTACAGCCGCTGCTGTGCGGAGGCGAGGCAGCCGTCGGTGTGCCGTCGGACGACATATCCGTTGGGCAGCCGGACCCGCAGCTCGGTCTGTCCCGCGCCGAACAGCGCCTTGACGACCTGGCGGCGCTCGGCCTCGGGCGGCGGCGTGCTGCCGGGGCGCGGCGGCGTCAGACCCTGGCGGATCAGGCACTGTTCGGTGAGCAGGAGCTGCGCGGCCCGTACGGTGTCGTCCGGGCTCAGCGGCGTGCCCCGGCGCTCAGCGCAACCGGTCAGGAGACTGCCGGTCAGCAAGGTGACGGCCGTGAGCAGGACCGCGGCGAGAGAGTGTCGCGACGTCATCGTGGGTGCCCGTCAGCCCGGCTGGCAGTTCCCCTTCTCGTGCGAGACCCCGTCGATGCGGTTGCCGAAGTCGTTGTTGGCCGTCCAGTTCATGTTGTAGTCGCGTCCGCGGATCTCGCGGTACACGCAACCGCCCCAGCGGGGATGGTCGATGGCGTAGACGGGGTCGTCGCTGCGCGACTCGAAGGAGCCCGCGTGGTCGTGCATACGGTCGGGGACGTCGGCGTAGCCGGTGCCGGAGTAGCACCAGCCTCCGCCCGGACCCATCATGTTGGGCTCGGCCCAGAAGCAGACCTCGCCGCGGATCTGGGCGGACGGAAGGCCTGGCTCGGCCTGGGCCAAGCCGGCCGGGGCCATGGCGAAGGCGGCGGCGGCCGCGACGGACAGGACGGTTCGGAGTCGCACGGGTTCCCCCTGGACAAGTGGTCGATGGCTGGGCAGACCGTCAACTCCCCAGCTCCGGCCGACGCCAAGCGCAAGATCACTCCCACCGGTGAACAGTCACACCGCAGATGCCCCGACCTGCACTCCTTTCCCGTACGCCCACGAAGAGGCGGTCCGGCGTACGCCTCGGCGCACTTCCGGACCGCCCGAACGACCCGTTGGGCCGTGGTTCAAGAACAGGCTCCAAGGCTCAGGCGAGTACCGCCGTCGCCTCCACCTCCACCAGGAGGTCGGGTTCGCCCAGCGCCGCGACACCGAGCAGCGTCACCGGCTTGACCGGGTCGACGCCCAGCTTCTCGGCCGCCCGGCTCACGCCCTCGCCGAGCAGCGGCATCAGCTCCGGCTTCCAGTCGACGACGTAGACCGTCAGCTTCGCCACGTCGTCGAAGGAGCCGCCGGCCGCGGCGAGGGCCGTGGCGATGTTGAGGTAGCACTGCTCGACCTGCGCCGCGAAGTCCCCGCCGCCGACCGGCCGTCCGTCCGCGTCACGGGCGACCTGCCCCGCCAGGAACACCAGGCGCGACCCGGTGGCGACGGACATCTGCCGGTAGACCTCGGGCTTCGGCAGGCCCTCGGGGTTGATCAGCGTCACGGGCATGGGTGGCCTCTTCTCGAATCGGCGTCTGGGGCTGCGACCGCACGCCTCACATTACATAGCAGCGTTATGTAATGTGTGCGCATGGCCCGGACGAAGGACCCGGCGGTCCGCTCCCAACTCCTCGCGCGCGCCGCCGAGATGCTCCGCACACGGCAGCCGGTGACGCTGCGCACCCTGGTCTCGGGCACGGGGGTGTCGACCATGGCGGTCTACACGTACTTCGGCGGCATGGACGGCCTCTGGACGGCGCTGCGGCAGGAGGGGTTCACGCGTCTGACCGCGCGGCTGGCCGCCGTCGACTCCACGGCCGACCCGGTACGGGACCTCGCGGCGCTCGGCGCGGCCTACGCCGCCAACGCCCTGGACAGCCCGGACCTCTACCGCGTGATGTTCGACGCGGGCTTCGAACTGGCGGACCCGGCCGCCGCGGACGCGACCCTGCACTGCCTGGTCGACGCCATCGGCCGCGCCAAGTCCGACGGACGCTTCCGCGAGGACGTCGACCCGCTCGGACTGGCCACGCAGAGCTGGGCCGTCGGCCACGGTCTCGCCTCGCTGACGGCCACCGGACCGCTGCCGCACACGGCGCTCGCGCACGGCGTGCCGCTCCTGACCGCGCTGTTCACGGCAGCGGGCGACGATCCGGCCCGCTGCCGTGCGTCGGTGGAGCGAGGCTGGAGACCGGTCGCTCAGGTGGCGACGTCGGCGTAGGTGGTCCCGACCTTCAGACCGTCGATCCAGTTGATCGCCCGCTTGTCCTTCACCTCGGAACCGTAGACCCCGAAGCGGGTGTCGTTGCCGAGGTCGTCCCAGGTGCGGCCGCTGAAGGACGCGACCTTCGTGCCGTTGTAGTACGCCTCGACCCAGCCGCTCGACGCGTCACTTGACGTGTGGATGCCGAGCACGATCCGCTTGTACGTGCTCACGGCGACCGGCGTGGACCACTTGAGCGTCCACTTCTCGCCGGGCTCGATGTGGAAGAGCTTGAGTACCCCGCCCTCGACCTTCATCAGGACCGGGTAGTTCTGCTGGTGCTGCTCGCCCGTCCCGTACGACTTCCACTGGAAGATCGTGGCGGCGTCGTCGGTGTTGGTGGAGGTGTCCCAGCCGATGTAGTACGTGGCGTTGTTCCGGAACGTGTAACGGGAGCCGCCGACGGTGATCCCGTGGGCCTCGCACCGTTCGAGGCCGAGCGGTTTGTTGAACTTGAAGACCATGCCGCGGCCGTCGTGGTTGTCCTGGGCGACGACGCTGCCGGGCGAGGCGCACAGGAGCGACGAGAACACTCCGGTGCCGCGCGAGGCGTCGCCGTCCCAGATGACCGAGGCGTGGGCGGGGGACGATGCGATGAGGGCCAGGGAACCGGCGGCGGCGACGAGGGCCGTGCCGAGGCGCTTGCGCATGGGGACTCCTGAGGGGGGTGGGAGGCAACCAGGCAGTGAGCGCTTTCTATCGCCGATCGCTCGAACGCTCAATACATGGGCCCAAGTTGAGCGAATCGATCGTTCGGGAGTATCCGTCATGTGCTGCCACGCAAACCGGCCGCGGTCCTCACAGGAGGAACCGCGGCCGGCGTCGTACGGGAGGCGTTTCAGGCAGTGCTCACCCGGGATGCGTCAGAAACGCAGACCCCAGGAGTCGATCTTTCCGGTGTCGAGGCGGTAGTTGTCGCTGACCCGGAGCTTCCACGTGCCGTTGGCGACCTCGGACGAGGCGTTCACGGAGTACGTGGTGTTGATGTTGTCGCTGCTGCCGCCGGTGCCGTAGTTCTTCAGCGTGTAGACGGTGCCGTCCGGGGCCACCAGCTGCACACGAAGGTCACCGATGTAGGTGTGCACGATGTTCACCGGGACCTGGAGCGCGGCCGGGGCGTTGCCCGCGACGCCGCTCACGGCGATCGGCGACTCGACCGTGGCCAGGTCGTTGATCGCGTAGTCCGTGGTGTTGTCGAAGGCCTTCCCCGGCGGGACGGTGCCGCCGGAGCCGACGTTCAGGAGCCGGTTCGGGGAACCGGTGCCCGGGCCGGTGACCACGCCGGTGCTCGACGCGGCGACCAGGGCGTCACGGACCTGTGCCGGGGTGGCCGACGGGTTCTCGGACTGGTACAGCGCGGCCGCACCCGCGACATGCGGTGCCGCCATCGACGTACCGGAGATGGTGTTGGTGGCGGAGTCCGAAGAGTTCCACGCCGAGGTGATCGAGGAGCCCGGGGCGAAGATGTCGAGGACGGAGCCGTAGTTCGAGTAGCTCGCCTTCGCGTCCGTGCTGGTGGTAGCGCCGACCGTGATGCCCTCCGCGACGCGCGCGGGCGAACGGGTCGAGGCGTCGGTGGACTCGTTGCCCGCGGCGAGCGAGTACGTGACGCCGGAGGCGATCGAGTTGCGCACGGCCGCGTCGAGCGTCGAGTCGGCGCCGCCGCCGAGGCTCATGTTCGCGACGGCCGGCTTCACCGCGTTCTGCGTGACCCAGTCGATGCCCGCGACGACACCGGCGGTGGTGCCGGAGCCGTTGTTGTCGAGCACGCGGACGCCGACGACCTTCGCCTTCTTGGCCACACCGTGCGAGGTGCCCGCGACGGTACCGGCGACGTGCGTGCCGTGACCGTGGCCGTCCTGCGCGGTGTTGTCGTCGTCGACGGCGTCGTAGCCGTACGAGGCACGGCCGCCGAAGTCGCCGTGGGTGATCCGGACGCCGGTGTCGATGACGTAGACGGTGACGCCCTCACCGGCCTTGTCCGGATAGGTGTAGCTCTGGTTCAGCGGCAGGGTCTTCTGGTCGATCCGGTCCAGGCCCCAGGATGGCGGGTTGGGCTGGGTGGCCGAGATCTTGAACGTCCGGTTCTGGGCGACCGATTCGACCGCCGGGTCCGCGGCGAAACGCTCCGCCTCGGCCTCGCTGGCCTGGATCTCATAGCCGTTCAGCGCCTTCTTGTACGTGCGCTCGATGTCCGCGCCGTACTCCTTGGCGAGCGCCTTGCCCTTCGCGGAACCGGCCTTCGCCTCGTCCGCGTCGAGCGTGACGATGTAGCTGTTCGCTATCGCTCCCTTGACGCCGGCGTTCTCGATCATGCCGACGGGAGCAGCGCCTGCGTGGGGAGCGGAGACCATGCCGAGGGCGAGGGCCGCGACGGCCGCCGCTCCCATGCCTGCCAGTCTTCGCCGTGCGGGACGCTTCTGTGCCATCTGAGGGTCCTCCTCGTGGATGGTGCACTGGTGGGGGGTGTTGCGGGGGGATTGCCTGGAGCCCGCGAAACAGCACGCCATGGTCATGTCAATCCGTGACGGCCACGTCGCTGTGCGAAAGATTGACGGATCCATAGGAATCCCACAAGGGTCCTGCAGATACGTAACAGGCTTGCCATATGCCTGACATGACACACCGTCATCACCGGTGCCTCTGCCGAGGGCAGAACTGTCACGGCCGAGCGCAGAACGGCCTCGGCGCCGTGATCTGATGAACTTCCGCCCGTCGTCGTGCAGGAGGAGAAACGCGTGCCGCCCGAGGACATACCCGCAGCCCGTCCGCAGCAGGCCGACGGCGCGGGCGGTGAGGGGGACGGCGCCGGCCGTGACGGCGCAGGCGGCGGCGCCGGAGGCGGCGAGCAGGCTCCCGGGCTGTGGCGGAATCGCTCCTACCGCACCTTCCTCGGCGTCCAGGCCCTCTCCTCGCTCGGCGACTCCTTCTCGTACGTGGCCCTGCCGCTGCTGGTCCTGCACACCACCGGATCCGTGCTGCAGATGGGCCTCGTCACCGCACTCACCGGCGTCGCGTCCATCGTGACCGGGCTGTTCGCGGGCGTCATCGCCGACCGTTTCGACCGCCGCAGGCTCCTGATGCTCGCGGACGGGGCGCGCTGTCTGCTCTATCTCTCGATCCCGCTCGCCTGGCTGGGCGGCGAACCGATCTGGCTGGTCTACGCGATCGTTCCGGTCGCGGGCTGCTTCTCGATGCTCTTCCAGGTCACGTACGTGACCGTCGTGCCCTCATTGGTCGGACGCGATCAGATCACCAAGGCGAACGGCCATCTATTCGCCACGTACGCCGCGGCCGGGATGGCGGGCCCCGCGCTCGCGGGCTTCGTGGCCGCGACCGCCGGACCGTCCGCGGCGATCGGGATCGACGCGGTGACCTTCGCCGTCTCCGCGGCCGGGATCCTCTTCGTCCGCTTCGACGCCACCTCGCACACCGAGGGCAAGCGACGCGGCGGTGTGCGCGAGGAGTTCCTGGCCGGCGCGAAGTTCCTCTGGGCGCACCCCGTCCTGCGCCCGCTCACCCTCCTGCTCTCCCTCTTCAGCTTCCTCATGTACGGGCTGACGGACCTGGTGATCTACCTGGTCAAACATGACTTCGACGGGGCCGACACCACGGTCGGCTATGTCCTCACCGCAGGCACCGTCGGCTCGTTCATCGCGTCCGCCGCCGTCGCCCGGATCCGCAAGCACCTCCCGTTCGGCGTCGTCTGGATCAGCGGCACCGCGCTCGCGGGCCTCGCGGTCGCCGGGATCGGCCTCGCGGGCAACGTCCCCCTGGTCGGCACCCTGCTCCTCATCACCATGATGTGCATGGGCATCGCCGGCATCAGCTCGATGTCACTGCGCCAGGAGGTCACACCGAGCCATCTCCTGGGCCGTGTCACCTCCGCGTTCTGGACCATCCACACGGCGCTCGGACCGCTGGGCGCGGGCGCGATCACGGCGGCCGCGGCCGGTCTCGGCGTGACGGCCACCTGCCTGATCGTCGGCCTCACGGTCCTTGCGGTCGCATCGACCGGCACGCTCACCGGGATCCTGCGGGGCGGGACGGCCGCCAAGGGGTGAACTCCCGTGCTCAGAGGGGGCGGGCGGCATCGAGCAGCGCCACCTCCTCTGGGCTCAACGTCAGGTCCGCGGCCGCCGCCGAGTCACGGACCGACGCCGGGCGGCTCGCACCGGGCAGCGGGATCACCCGCGGTGAGCGCGTCAACAGCCAGGCCAGAGCGACCTGGTGCGGGCTCACCCCGTGCGCGGCCGAGACCTCGTGGAAGGCCGTCCCCGCCGACGTCGGACCGGAAGGACCGTCGAGCGAACTGCGGGCGATCCCGCCCAGCGGACTCCACGGCAGGAACGCCAGGCCCAGCTCCGTGCACAGCCGAAGCACCGGATCGCTGTCCCGTACGGCGGGGGAGTACCGGTTCTGCACGGACACGAGCCCGTCGCCGAGGATCCCGTACGCCGTGCGGACCTGCTCCGGCGTGACATTGGAGATCCCCGCAGCCCGGATCGTCCCCGCGTCCAGCAACTCGCGCAGCGCGCCCACGGACTCGGCCCACGGCACCTCCGGGTCCGGCTTGTGCAGCTGGTAGAGACCGATCGCCTCCACGCCCAGGCGGCGGGCGGAGGCTCGGGCCGCCTGTCGCAGATGCGCGGGCGAACCGTCCACGGTCCAGCTGCCGTCGCCCGGGCGGCCGCGGCCGCCCTTCGTCGCGACCAGCACACCGGAGGTGTCGCCGCCGTACGAGGCGAGGGCGCGGGCGATGAGCAGTTCGTTGTGGCCGCTTTCCCCGGCGTGCCAGTGGTAGCTGTCGGCCGTGTCGATCAGCGTCACTCCCGCGTCCAGCGCGGCATGCAGGGTGGCGACGGCGCGTGCCTCGTCCGGGCGGTGCTCGATGGACAGGGGCATCGCGCCGAGACCGATGGCGCTGACGGTGGCGGTTCCTATGGGGCGGAAGTGCATGGATCTTCCTCGTGGGTGCTGTGGGTGCTGTGGGTGCTGTGGGTGACCGGGGTGACGGGGGTTGATCAGAGGGCGTCGGCATCGGTGCGGGCGGCGGTTGTCACCGCCACCGCCACCGCTTCGTCGACGACCCGCGGCAGCCACTCCCTCGTACGGGAGACGGGGATTCCGAGCCCCTTTGCGCGGGCGTTGCTCATCGCGTAGGGCCGGTCGAAGGAGAACGGGGAGGCCTCCTCTCCGGTGGCAACCGTCGTGAACGACGGTGACCGGCCCGTGCGTTCCGCGATCACCTCGACCAGTTCGCGCACATCGAGCGCACCGTCCGAGCAGGCGTTCAGCACCCCGGTGACCTGGTCATCGGTGGCCGTTCGGACCAGGAGATCCGCCAGCTCCCCGTACTCGATGAACACGGACGGCAGCGGGTGCTCGTGCACCTCGACCGAGCGGCCGGACAGGACCCGCTCCACGTAGTGCGCCAGGCGGCCGGTGAATTCCAGCGCCCCGCCGCCGAGGACGTGCGCACTGCGCACACTCGCGAACGCGTACCCGCCGTCCTGGACGAACACGGCCTCCGACTGCCGCTTGCCCTCCGCGTAGTGCCCCGCCACGTAGTCCTCGTCATGCCACGGCAGATCGGTCCGCACCAGCCAGGACGCCGGGTCCACCGCCTCCTCCCGTACGAGACCGTCCGCCGCTTCGGTGACCGCGGGCAGTTCGGCGGTCGCCGGGTTGTAGACCTCGATCGTGGAGGTCATCACATAGCGCCGGGTCCGCCCGCGGAACGCCCGGACGGCGATCGCGGCCTGTACGGGCGTGTAGCAGACCTGGTCGACGACCACGTCGAACGACCGCGTGCCGAGCGCCGCGACCAGCGCCGCCTCGTCGTCCCGGTCCGCCACCAGGTGCTCGACCCCGGCGGGCGGCCGGCTCGACCCGCGGTTGATGACGGTGACGTGGTGGCCGGCCGCGTGCAGCCGCTCGACCACGAGCCGGCCGAAGTACCGGCTGCCACCGATCACGGCGACCTTCAGGGGCCCGCTGTTCAGGGATCCGCTCGGCAAGGGCTTGTTCGTGCGTTCGTTGCTTTGCATGCCTCCATCCTGGGCATCTATTGTCGCCAGCAGAAGTGACTGCTCACTGAACTCGTATGAAGGAAAACTGTTGATCGACGTCCAGCGGCTCCGCATCCTGCGGGCGGTCGCCGAACACGGCAGCTTCAACCGGGCCGCGACCTCCCTGAGGCTGACGCCCTCGGCCGTCTCGCAGCACATCGCGGTCCTCGAACGCAGCCTCGGCACGGAGGTCGTGTCCCGCAGCACGCGTGGTGTGACCCTCACCCCGGCGGGCCGGATCATGGTCGACGCCGCCGAGTCCGTCGCCGCCGAACTCGCGCACGCCCGCGAGCAGGTCGACCGTCTGGAGACCGGACGGACGCAGCTGACCCTCGCCACCTTCAACACGGGAGGCCGTCTCCTGCTGCCCGGCGCGCTGGCGCGGCTCGCCGCCGCGCACCCCGGCGCCGTGGTGCACGTACGCGAGGCCGAGCCCGAGGACAGTCTGCCGCTGGTCCGTCAGGGCGCCGTGGACCTGGCCCTCGCGTACCACTTCGACGGTCCGCTGCCGACCCGGGCGGGCCCGCGCAGCCGCCTCACCTGGCAGCCGCTCATGGACGACCCGCTGCACGTCGTGCTGCCCCGCCGCCATCCGCTGTCCGCGCGCCCGGCCCTCGACATCGCCGAACTGGCCGCCGAACCCTGGGTGCTCGGCTGCCTCAAGACCGCGGACTTCCTGCGCCGCCACGCCGAACGCGCCGGATTCCAGCCCGACATCCGCAGCACCACCACCGACTACTTCTTCGCCCGCTCCCTGGTCGCCGCGGGCCTGGGCATCTCCCTGATCCCGTCGATCGCCCTGACCCCGCGGGTGCCCGGTGTGCACACCGTCCCGCTCCGGACGCCCGCCCCCGCCCGGCACCTCGGTGTGGCCACCCTCCGCGGCCGTACGCACCCGCAGGCCGAGACCCTCGTCGAGGCGCTGCGGGACCAGGCCGCGGCCTTCGCGTAGGCACACAGAACTGCGGCGCGATTGCGTGGAACCGCTCCCACGTGTGGGGCGTCTGAGGCGTACGGACGCACGAGGGGCCATCCGGGTTGTACGTAAAGGCGCGTATTGACGCGCGACTTGTGGTGGGTTTGCATGCAAATGGCCCTCGGCGCACGGCCGGGGGAACGAGGGCTTCGGGGGAAGCATGCGCATCAGCAAGCGCGCGGCCACAGCGGCCGCGCTGACCATCGCCGTGGGCGCGCCCATCGCGTTCACCGCACCGACCGCCGTGGCTGATGACCAGCAGCCGTCGGCGTACAGCAGGATCAGCACGGCGAAGGACGGCGGTCAGGCCGACGCCGCGAGCGGCACAGCGTCCGTCAGCCGCGACGGACGGACCGTCCTGTTCAAGTCCGGGGCCGGGAACATCGAGACGGGCACGCCCACCACCGGACTGCCCTGGTTCGTCAAGAACCTGACGGACGGCACCGTGAAGCGCCTCGTCATCCCCGGCGTGCCGGCCGGGGCGGACATCGAGGCCAAGCTCAGCGGGGACGGGCGCCATGTTCTGCTCGAGGGCCGAGTCGGCGCCGACACCGGGCACTTCGTGCACCGCCTCGGCTCCACCGCCGCGCCGGAGCGCGTCGATACCGGGATCCCCGACGGCTACCAGGGCGCCACCCTCTCGGGCTTCGTGATCAGCGCCAACGGCCGGTACGTCGCGTTCTCCGCCGCGTACCCGCCCGAGCCCACCAAGGACGAGGGCGGCCGGATCTACGTACGCGACCTGAGGACGAACGTCACCGAGCGCGTCAGCCACGACCGCCCCGACTGGCAGCCGCGCGCCGCGATCAAGCCCAGCATCAGCGACAACGGGCGCTTCGTGGCGTACGAGTACGACTACACGAACGGGCCGCGCGGCGACGACTGGGGCCAGGTCTACGTACGCGACCGCGAGACCGGCACCCTGACCCGCGCCGACGTCAGCCACGACGGCACCCCGATGAAGCGCGAGTCGCTCGACCCGGTCATCAGCGGCAACGGCCGTTACGTGGCCTTCGAGTCCGCCGACGACCACATCGTGCCCGGCGACGACGACAAGAGCTGGAACGTGTTCGTGCGCGATCTGCGCACCGGTTCCGCCGTACGGGTCCAGAGCGACCACGGCGGCGAGGCCGACTTCTACACCCGCAGGCCGGAGGCCATCAGCCCCGACGGGCGGTACGTCACATATCGCACGTGGAAGGACGGCGGACTCCGCGTCCGCGACGTGCGGGGCGACAGCCCGTCGCGGCTTCTCATCCCGGCGACGCTCCAGGGCGAGGTGCAGGGGAACATCACGTCCGCCGCGTTCACCAAGGACGGCAGCGTCGTGTTCAGTTCCGCGGCCACGGACCTCGTGCCCGGGGACACCAACGGCGTGGACGACGTGTTCCGGCTACGGCTGCGCTGAGCCCGTACCGGGTGGGGTGCCCGCAGCCCGGCGGACACCCCACCCGGGTCCTCACCTGAGCCGGACCGTCACCTTCTGCGTCGCGCCGTAGGTGCCGCTCAGATCGCCGAAGGTGAGCACGAGCTCCCGGCCCGTCGTGGCCGAGGTGACCGAAGCCGGCTTGCCGGTCACGGACTTCACCGGCCGCTTCCAGCGCAACGTCAGGCCCTTGACCGTACGGCTGGGATCGGAGACGCAGACCGTCGCCGTGCCGTCGCGCTTCTCGCGGATCTGGACACACACCGGCGCGCTCGCGGTGACCTTGCCGACCGTCCCCGCCTCCCAGAAGTTCACCCCGGTGAAGCCGAGCGACGGCACCCGGATGCCCTGCTGCCGCGGGGAGTTGGCGGTGAGCTCCAGCCAGTTGCGGTCTGCCGCGCGGGCCGCGGTGCGGGCCGCGCTCGCGCCCGGCAGCATCACGTACGCGTACGAGGCGTCCACCGGGTCGCTGCCGTGGTCCTGCCACAGGGTGAGGTAGCGCCGGGTGAACTCCTTCGGGGAACTGCCCCGGTTGATGTCCTTCCAGGCCCCCGTGCGCTCCTCGCGCAGCACGTTCAGCGTCGTACCGCCCGGGAACACATAGCCCGCGTGCCCGGCGACATGTGCCCAGTCCGTGCCCGCTCGCCGTGTGCTCCAGCCCTGCGTTCCGGGCTGGGCGCGGCCGTCGAGCAGCAGCCGCGGCTCGCCCGACGCGCCCAGGTTGCGGTTGTCGACCACGGTCTCCACGCCCGCGCCGTCGGTGGAGGTGATGCCCGCGCCGAGGCAGACGACCGCGTCGTCCAGCCAGAACCAGGCCTTCTTCGCGGTCATGGTCGAGAAGATCCCGCGCAGTTGCTGCCCGGTCGTGCCGAACTCGCCGTCGGTGACCCCGCCCACCCACGCGAAGTCCGGCTTCGGGCCCGCCCAGTCGCCGCCCTGCCCGTCGGTCAGCGGCTTCTTCGAGACGGTGATGCCGGGCAGGCGGTACGGGTCGACCGTGGGCCAGTAGTGGTCCGCGTACTGCTCGAGACCGTGGTCCGCGCCCCACCACTGCAGCCAGCCGGAGCCGGTGTGCCACATGCGCAGGCCCTCGCCGTTGCCCGTCTCGTAGTGGGAGATACGGGTCGAGGCCATGCTCACGGACGCGGCCCAGTCGCGGCGGCGGTGCGTGATCCGGTCCATGTTCGCGAACACGCGGTGCTCGACCGGCTCGGGCGCCGCCTTGACCGTGTCGTCCGAGTCCACCTCGTACAACTGCGAGGTGCGCAACAGGCTGAGCTTGGGGTTGTCCAGGGCCGTGCCGTAGTAGTCGCGGCGCATCCAGCCCTTCACCATCGCGTTCCAGCGGGCCTGCTGCTCGGGGCTCGCGCCCTTGCCGAGCAGCACGATCGAACCCATCACGCCGTGCGACCTGTTGTGGTCGTCCTGCGCCAGCTGGAACGGATCACTCGCGACCAGGCCGCGGGTGACACCGCGGCTGGAGACGTTGTCCATCATCAGGCCGTTGTAGACGAACGGGGCTATCGCCATGTCGACCGTGTCCAGGAACTGCTGCGCCCCCGGGTCGGTCACCTGCCAACCCGAGCCCCGCAGCAGGGCGAAGAGCCGGCCGAGGCCGTCGTTGAGCACCGCGCCGTAGCCGCCGATGTACGGGATCGAGGTGTGCTGGATGAACGAGCCGTCGGCGTAGTAGCCGTCGCCCTTGGTGACGAACGGGAAGACCGGGGAGAGGGAGTCGCGGCCGAGCGTGATCTTCTGTTCGCTGCCGCCGACGACACCGCGCAGGATCATCGCGCGGCACAGGTCGACACGGTTGGCACCCGTGCTCGTGCCCGTGTAGTGGTCCATCACGGAGTCGGGCACGAAGTGGTCGACGGCCCGGCAGTACTTGGCGATCTGGTCGGCCGTGAAGTGCTCGTACAGCAGGACCGCGATGTCCATCAGGGACTGCGGGGCGCCGATCTGCCAGTTGTACCAGTTGCCGTAGCGGGCCTGGTTCTCGTTGTAGACCTGCGCGTACAGGTGCTCGACGCCGGTGATCACCGCGTCCTTGAGGCCCGCGTCGCCCGTCAGACCGGTGCCGGGCTGCGCGTAGGCCTCGGCCATCGTGTAGAGCTTGCCGAACGTCGACTGGATCTGGCCCGAGTAGCCGTACGACTCCTGGTCGGTGTCCGGCTCGGGGTCCTTGTAGACCATGCCGGGCCACAGCGAACCGTCGGCCGGCGTCATGGTGTCCCAGTTGGCGCGGGCGTTCGTGCCGAGGGTCCGGAGCTTCGACTTGAAGGGCTCCGTGGTGGGGCTGAAGCCCTCACCGAGGATCAGGGTGCGCCACTTGGCGCGCAGCGCGGCGAAGTCTTCGGGGGCGGCGCCCGCGGAGGCGGCGGAGGCCTCGGCGGAGGCGGCCGCATGGGCGGTCGGCGCGGTGGCGGTGAGACCGAGGGCCAGTGCAGTGCCGCCGCTGGAGGCGAGGAAACCGCGGCGGGACCAGGACGTCGTCATGGAGAACTCCGGAGGGACGTACGACTGGGGGCAGGAGCATGCGGTTTCTAGCACGCAAACGTTCAAACGCTCAATAGATACTGCCAAGTTGAGCGTTTCGATCGCTTCGCGGAGGGTGACGGTCTCGACAGCTGGGCCGACGCATAAGAGGGCATTGCCGCTGGATAGATTCCCTTTATGTCATCGATACCCGGACCCGGCGGAGCGCCGCAGCCGAACCCCTATCAGCAGCCGTCTCCCCAGCCTCCGCAGGCGCCGGTCCAGCAGAACCCGTACGCCCAGCAGGCACCACAGCCCGCGTTCCCTCAGCAGATGCAGCCCGGTATGCCCGGTGCGCCCATGCCGCAGCCCGGCTTCGGCGCGCCCGTGCCGCCGCCCGCGCCGCGCAAGGGAATCCCCGGCTGGGCGTGGGGCATCGGCGGTGTCGTGGTCGCGTCCGCCGTGTGGGCGGGCGCCCTGTTCGCGACGGGCAACCTGGGGTCCGCGAGCGCGGACCTGGGCGGCTACGGCTATGAGAAGAACCTCTGCTCGGCGGCCGACATGTCCTCGTTCAAGGGCCGCTACGAGAAGGGCACCGAGAAGAACGACGAGACCCGGTACTCCTCGCAGCGGCCGACCGTCGACCAGAGCTACTGCAGCCTCGACCTCAAGGACAAGGAGTCCACCGAGGAGTACACGAGCACCTACATCACGTACAACGCGACCTGGCACAAGGCGACCGATCCCGCTGAGGAGTACGCCGACCTCGCCAAGTCCAACGAGGACTACGACTACGAGGGCTCCAAGACCGTGGTCACCCGCGTCGACGGCCTGGGCGACGAGGCCTGGCTGACGACGGAGACCAGCGACACCGACGACGAGCTCAACCGGATGGAGCTGAACGTCCGAGAGGGCTGGTTCACCTTCCGGATGAGCTGGAGCGACTACAGCGCCTCGTCCTCCGGCGACAGCAAGGTCCCGTCCGCGAAGGACGTCGAGGAGTGGCTGGTGACGGACACGAAGGCGACGCTCAAGGCGCTGCGGTAGGGCTGAGCTCGGCCTTGGACGGCTTGTGGGGCGCGGGAGCCGGACTCCCGCGCCCCGTCGCGTTCACGCAGCGGTCAGGCGCTCCGCCGCGTCCAGTGTCTGCTCCAGGAGTACGGCGATCGTCATCGGGCCGACACCGCCCGGCACCGGGGTGATCAGACCGGCGCGCTCGGCGGCCGAGTTGAAGTGCACGTCGCCGACGTTGCCCGGGTTGTAGCCCGCGTCGATGACGACCGCGCCCTCCTTGATGTCCTCACCCCGGATGAACTCCGGGCGGCCGACCGCGGCGACCAGGATGTCCGCCTCGCGGATCACCTCGGAGAGGTTCTCCGTACGCGAGTGGCAGTACGTGACCGTGGCGTCGCGGCCGAGCAGCAGCATCCCGACCGGCTTGCCGAGGATCGCGCTGCGCCCGACGACGACCGCGCGCTTGCCGGTCGGGTCGACGCCGTACGCGTCGAGCAGCCGCATGATGCCGCCGGGTGTGCAGGAGGCGAAGCCGGGCAGGCCGAAGCCCATCGCGGCGAACGAGGTCATCGTCACGCCGTCGACGTCCTTCTCCGGCGCGATGGCCTCGAACGCGGCGCGCTCGTCGATGTGGTCGCCGACCGGGTGCTGCAGCAGGATGCCGTGCACGTCCGGGTCCTCGGAGAGCGCGGTGAGCTCGGCGACGAGCTGCTCGGTGGTGATGCCGGCGGGCAGCTCGACATGGCGGGACTCGATGCCGGCCTTCGCGCAGCGGTTCCACTTCATCTTCACGTACGTGACGGAGGCGGGGTCCGCGCCGACCAGGACCGTGGCAAGACAGGGGGCCTTGCCTGCGCGCTCGGTGAAGGCCCTGGCGCGGGCGGCGGTGCGTTCGGAGATCTCGCGGGCGAGGGCCGTGCCGTCCATGAAGCGGGCGGTGCGCGGGGTGGTGGTCATGCGGGGCTCCTGGGTGCGGTGGTGATCGCCCAGGCGCGCGGCAGGAGGGTGTTTCGTCGGCGTTCATGCCGGGCTGCTCCCCGGTGGTGCTCCACCTTTTGCGCCAGTCGCAGCCGTGTTCAGGGTACGGGACCGTAGGTGGGGGGTTTGGGGTCGGGGGCGGGAACGGGTGGGGGCGAGGTTCGGGGGCAGGGGCAGGGGCACGTGCGGGATGCGTTGCCGGGTGCCTACACGCGCCGCGGTGAAGCAAGCAGCACCCGCCCCCGGTCCCGCGTCCCGTGTTCGCTCACCTGCCAGCCCGCTTCCGTCAGAACTCCCGACCATCCCGGCAGCTCGCCCGGCTCCCCGCCCCGTATCTCCACGGCCTCCGGCTGGTGCGTCTCCGTCACCACGTAGCCGTCGGAGCCGGCGGTGCCCGGTCTGCAGCCGGCCGCCTCCAGGGCCAGGGACGCCGCCTGGACCAGGTGGCTGCGCTCCCAGGTGCAGGGGCGGTCCGTCGCGCCGTCCGTGTTCGTCATACGGCGCAGTTCGAGCAGGCCCTGCCACGCGCTGTGCACCTCGCGGAGCCGCGTCGGGCTGTCATCGGGCGGTGCGCTCTCCGTGCCCGCGCGCGCCGCGAACACCCCGGACGCGGGGGCGGTGGCGCGGGCCGTCGGGGCCGGGGCCGACGTCAGGTACTCCTGGCGCAGGCGGTGGCCGGACGGTGTCAGGAAGTACGCGCGCGGCGGCCGCGCGTGCCGGAACGCCAGACCGTGCCGCACCAGCGCGTCCAGCTGCGCCTCGGTCCCGCTGATCCGGCCCGTCACCTCCTCGGCACCCGCGAGGACGCGGCGCAGCGGTGCCGTCAGCCTGCCTGTGGTCACAAGGGCCCCCTTTCCCCGGTCCGTCCCTGCCATGGTGCCGCCCGCCACTGACAACCGCCCTCCCGATGCGGCCGGACCGCCGCCGGGACACAGTGGCCTCAGGGGGACCGCACCCCCAGGAGGAACAATGGGAATCTTCGACGCGTTCAAGGGCAGCAGGGACAAGGCCGGGAAGGCCGCCGAGGCGGTCAAGGAGCAGGTGCAGGAGCAGACCTCGGCCGGCGCGAGCGCACCCGCGTCGCCCGCGAGGAGCAGCGCCGATGCCACCTCCCGGTTCACGGAGGAGGCCGCCTCCGCCACCCAGGCCGCCGCGGACCGCCTGAGGGCGGAGGCCGCCGCACCGGATCTCGCGCGCGAGGACGCACAGCGCGAGGAGCGGCCCGCAGCGTCCAAGGACACCGAGCCCAAGTCCCGTACGTACACCGTGAAGCCCGGTGACTCCCTCGCCGCCATCGCGCGTCACGAACTCGGCGACGAACTCCGATGGCACGAGATCTACGCGCTCAACAAGGAGACCATCGGGGGCAACCCTGACCTGATCCTGCCGGGCACCGTGCTCAGGCTTCCCTAGGTGCCGCCAGCGACATCCCACGCCCCGCGAAATACGTGCCGAAGACCCCCACGGCCAGCTCCGCCCTCCGCGTGCCAGCGTCCGTGCCCGACGGGTTGTGGAAGTGGAAACCCGTGCCGTCGGCCGTCCGGCCCGTGACGAGGACCAGGTGGCCGCCGCGGGAGGGCGGCGGTGCGGGGGCGCGCCGGATCGCGTAGTGCACCGAGGCGATGACGACCCGGCCCGCGTCCAGGAGCGCGCCGATCCCGTCGAGGGTCAGCTCGCGGTGGACCTCTGCGTCGAGCCCGTACACCTCGCGGACGAAGGTGACGGCCGGCGCGTAGATCATGCCGTGGATCCCGCCCTCGGCGTCCACGGTGTACGCGCCGAACTTGAGCGCGCCGTCGCGCAGTTCGAAGAGCGACGGCGCCGTCGGGCCGAGCGCCATGCGCAGACAGGTCGCGCCGCACAGGTGCCCGCTCCAGCGCGCGTAGTCCTCGACGTCGGCCGCCCCCGACTCCCGCCATGCGGGATCCGCGGTGAGTGCGACCTCCCCGGACACGAGCGCCGCCACGAGACCGGCTGAGGCGAACTGCGTATGGCTGGGAAAGCCGCAGATGGAGCAGTCGGCGGACGGTGTCACTGGCGGTACCCGTTCAGGAAGCGGCCGATCCGGCTGATCGCGGCGTCGAGATCGTCGGCGTGCGGGAGCGTGAGGATGCGGAAGTGGTCGGGGCGCGGCCAGTTGAAGCCCGTGCCCTGGACGACCTGGATCTTCTCGCGGAGCAGCAGGTCGAGGACGAACTTCTCGTCGTCCACGATCGGATGCACCTTGGGGTCGATCCGCGGGAACGCGTAGAGCGACCCCTTGGGCTTCACACAGCTCACGCCCGGGATCTCGTTGAGCTTCTGCCAGGCCACGTCACGCTGCTCGTACAGCCGGCCGCCCGGCGCGGTCAGCTCGTGGATGGACTGCCGGCCGCCGAGCGCGGCCTGGATGGCGTACTGCGCGGGCGCGTTGGGGCACAGCCGCATGGAGGCCAGCATGGTGAGGCCCTCCAGGTAGTCCTTCGCGTGCTGCTTGGGGCCGGTGACCACCAGCCAGCCGGAGCGGAAGCCCGCCACGCGGTACGTCTTGGAGAGGCCGCAGAAGGTCAGGACGACAAGGTCGGGGGCGAGGGCGGCGGCGGAGTGGTGGACGGCGTCGTCGTAGAGGATCTGGTCGTAGATCTCGTCGGCCATGACCATCAGGCCGTGCCGCCGCGCGAGATCGAGCATCCCCTCGACGACCTCCTTCGGATACACCGCGCCCGTGGGGTTGTTGGGGTTGATGATCACCATGGCCTTGGTGCGGTCGGTGATCTTCGACTCCAGGTCGGCGAGGTCGGGGTTCCAGTCCGCCTGCTCGTCACAGAGGTAGTGCACGGCCTTGCCGCCCGCGAGGGTCGTGACGGCGGTCCAGAGCGGGAAGTCGGGCGCGGGGATGAGGATCTCGTCGCCGTCCTCGATCAGCGCCTGGACGGCCATCGACACCAGTTCGGAGACGCCGTTGCCCAGGTAGATGTCGTCGACGTCCACTTCGAGGCCCAGGGTCTGGTAGCGCTGGGCGACCGCGCGGCGGGCGGAGAGGACGCCGCGGGAGTCCGTGTAGCCGTGGGCCTGCGGGAGCATCCGGATCATGTCCTGGACGATCTCCTCGGGCGCCTCGAACCCGAACAGCGCGGGGTTGCCGGTGTTCAGCCGCAGCACGCTGTGGCCTGCCTCCTCGAGCGCGTTGGCGTGCTCGATGACCGGGCCGCGGATCTCGTAGCAGACCTCGCTCAGCTTGCTCGACTGCCGGAACTCCATGCGCGTGCCCTCCAAGCGGACCGGGTGACCTCGCGCCACCAGGCAACTCTCGTGTGACTTGGTTTTACCAAGTCCCCGCTTGGAAAGTCCAACAACTTACGTATGCTGTGGCTCATGAGCAGGCCCACGTCACGTCGCCGAAGCTATGACCAGTACTGCGCCATCGCCCGTTCCCTGGACGTCGTCGGCGACCGCTGGGCGCTCCTGATCGTCCGCGAACTCCTGGCGGGCCCGCGCCGCTACACCGATCTCCACGCCGATCTGCCCGGTGTCAGCACCGACATGCTGGCCACGCGCCTCAAGGACATGGAGCAGACAGGTCTCGCGGTACGCCGAAGGCTCCCGGCGCCGTCCTCCGCGTACGTCTACGAACTCACGCCCCGTGGCCGCGCCTTGCTGCCGGTCCTCCAGGCGCTGGGGGAGTGGGGCGCGCCGGAGCTTGCCGAGCGCCGGCCCACCGACGCGGTCCGCGCCCACTGGCTGGCCCTGCCTCTGCTGCGGGAGCTCTCGGCGCTGGGCGAGGCCGGAGGCGTGGAGGTCCGCCTCGACGAGGGGCTCTTTCACGTACGGGTCGACACGGGCGGTCCCGTGTACGGCGACGGGCCGTGGCCGGGGCCGGAGGAGCCCGACGCCCGGCTCACCCTCCGCGCCACCGTCGGCGACGCGCTCGCGCGCGGTGAACTGAGCCTGGCGGCGGCCGTCGACGCCGGGAACGTCCAGGTCACGGGCGAGGGGGCACTCGCAAAAGCGCTCGGCCGCTGAGATCGCGCGGGGCTACAGTTGCCGGGTGCTCCGAGAAGTCACCGCCACCCGCTACCTCAACCCGCTGCGTACCGGGGGCTCCGTGCCCGGAGTCGTCGAGGCGGACGACCTCGGCACGTACGTCCTCAAGTTCACCGGGTCGGCCCAGGGCGTGAAGGCGCTCGTGGCCGAGATCCTGGTGGGCGAACTGGCGCGGCGCCTCGGGCTGAGGTTCCCCGAGCTGGTGCTCGCGCACTTCGATCCCGCGATCGGCGCCGACGAACCGCACCAGGAGGTGCAGGACCTCCTGAAGGCCAGCGCGGGGCTCAACCTCGGCATGGACTTCCTTCCGGGCGCGGCCGACTTCACCCCGGAGGTCGCCGAGGTCTTCCCGGTGGATCCGCTGGAGGCCGGACGGATCGTGTGGCTCGACGCCCTGACCGTCAACGTCGACCGGACCGTGCACAGCTCGAACCTGATGGTCTGGCCGACCTCCGGCACCGCCGAGCCGAAGCTCTGGCTCATCGACCACGGCGCGGCACTCGTCTTCCACCACCGGTGGGAGGGCGCGGCGCCCGACAAGGCGTACGACTTCAAGCACCATGCCCTCGGCGGCTATGGACCGGACACACGGGCGGCGGACGCGGAGCTCGCGCCGCGGGTGACGCGGGAGCTGCTGCGCGAGGTCGTCGGGCTCATCCCGGACGCGTGGCTGACGGACGAGCCCGGCTTCACATCACCCGACGACGTACGGGACGCATACGTCGGCTACCTCCTCGCCCGCGCCCGCAGTTCCGCGTCCTGGCTCCCGACGGAGTTCCCCTCGCGGGACGAGCTGGCGGCGGCGGATGCCCGGCGGACGGCGCGTACGCAGAGGGGGCGCCCCGCCTGGCTCAAGCAGGTTCCGAACCTGCACGGGAAGCCGACGGCCGAGCAGGACTGGTCCGTCCACCTGGAGTGAGCCGGCGAGACGGCGAGGCGGCCCACCGGGCTCACCTCAGGCGAAATCCGCCTCCGTGATGCCGTCGGCATGTCCGGCCGGCCATTGGACCAGCTCGATCCGGTAGCCGTCCGGGTCGGTGAGCCAGGAGGTCTGCGGACCGTCGGGCCCACCGGGGTACTGGACGGGCTCCGGCTCCAGACCGGCGGCCGTCAGCCGCTCCAGCGCGGCGGGCAGCGCCTCCACCTGGATCGCGAGATGGTCGAAACCACTGCCCACGTCGACCCGTCCGCCCGCGGGCCGGTGGACGAGTTCGAGCGAGGCGGCCGGTTCGCCGGGGAACTTGAGGATCACGAGCCGGGTTCCGTCGCCGGGCTCCACCTGTCCCAACTGCACATATCCCAGGGCGGTGTAGAACGCGAGCGAGCGGTCCAGGTCGGTGACGCGGTACGAGACGAAGAGCGTCTTCATACGGACTCCCCGGTCGGGAGCACCTTGTAGCGCAGGTGCGTCACGTCCCGGTCCTCCAGGCGCCGCACGAGCTCGAGTTCGATGGGCCCGGCGCCCAGGTGCTCGAAGAGCCGCCGGCCCTCGCCGAGCAGGACCGGGACCAGGTGGATCTCCAGCTCGTCCAGCTGCCCGGCGCGCAGCAGCGCCTGGGCCGCCCCCGCGCCATGGACCATGACCGCACGCTCCCCGGCGGCCGCGCGGGCCTGCCGGGCGCAGTCCTCGACGTCGGTGACGAAGCGCGCGTGGCCGGGCGGTACGTCCCCGTCGTCCACGTGGCGGGTGAGGACGAGGACGGGCACCCCGTCGTGGTGGTCGCCCTGCCAGCGCCCGGCCAGTTCGAAGGTACGGCGGCCGGAGATCACGGCGCCGGTGGCCAGTGCTTCGCGGTAGACCTGGCCGCTGGGACCGTCGGACTCCCGGTCGTCAAGCCAGTTGAACAGCCGTCCGCCGTCGCGCCCGAGCTCCTGCCCGGGCCGGTCGTCGGGTCCCGCGATGAAGCCGTCGAGCGACATCGACATGTACAACCTGATCGGGCCGGTCATCCTGGCCTCCCTCTCCTCGGTCCGTCGCAAGGATGACCTCGGGTGGCGCCGGAACTCATCGGCCCACGCGGCAGTGCCCGTACAGACGAGTGGCCCCGGGCGTAAACCCGGGGCCACTCGTCACTGCGATGTGGGACTCAGCCCGCCAGCTGCTCGTACGCCGGCAGCGTCAGGAAGTCCGCGTAGTCCGCGTCCAGGGAGACCTGGAGGAGGAGGTCGTGGGCCTGCTGCCAGTGGCCGGCCGCGAAGGCCTCGTCACCGATCTCGGCCTTGATCTTCGCGAGCTCCTCGGCGGCGACCTCGCGGGCCAGCTCGGCCGTCGCGGTCTTGCCGTTCTCGAAGACGACGCCGGCGTTGATCCACTGCCAGATCTGCGAGCGGGAGATCTCGGCGGTGGCCGCGTCCTCCATCAGGTTGAAGATGGCGACGGCGCCCAGGCCGCGCAGCCACGCCTCGATGTAGCGGGTGCCGACCTGGACGGCGTTCTGCAGACCCGCGTACGTGGGCTTCGCGTCCAGCGAGTCGATGGCGATGAGCTCGCCGGGCGCCACCGCGACGTCCTCGCGCAGCCGGTCCTTCTGGTTCGGCTTCTCGCCGAGGACCTTGTCGAAGGACTCCATGGCGATCGGGACCAGGTCGGGGTGCGCGACCCACGAGCCGTCGAAGCCGTCGCCGGCCTCGCGGTCCTTGTCGGCACGGACCTTCTCGAAGGCGACCTTGTTGACCTCGGCGTCACGGCGCGAGGGGATGAACGCGGCCATGCCGCCGATCGCGTGGGCGCCGCGCTTGTGGCAGGTGCGCACGAGCAGCTCGGTGTACGCGCGCATGAACGGCGCGGTCATCGTCACCGCGTTGCGGTCCGGCAGGACGAACTTCTCGCCGCCGTCACGGAAGTTCTTGACGATGGAGAACAGGTAGTCCCAGCGGCCCGCGTTCAGACCGGCGGCGTGGTCGCGCAGCTCGTAGAGGATCTCCTCCATCTCGTACGCGGCCGTGATCGTCTCGATGAGGACGGTGGCGCGGACGGTGCCCTGCGGGATGCCGACGTAGTCCTGGGCGAAGACGAAGATCTCGTTCCAGAGGCGGGCCTCCAGGTGCGACTCCGTCTTCGGGAGGTAGAAGTACGGGCCCTTGCCGAGCTCGATGAGGCGCTTGGCGTTGTGGAAGAAGTACAGACCGAAGTCGACCAGGGCGCCGGGGACCGGCTTGCCCGACGCGTCCACGAGGTGGCGCTCGTTGAGGTGCCAGCCACGCGGGCGCATCACGACGGTGGCGAGCTGGTCGGCGTCCTTGAGTGCGTAGGACTTGCCGGACTTCGGGTCGGTGAAGTCGATGTTCCGGGTGTACGCGTCGACCAGGTTGACCTGGCCGAGGACGACGTTCTCCCAGGTGGGCGCGGAGGCGTCCTCGAAGTCCGCGAGCCAGACCTTCGCGCCCGAGTTCAGGGCGTTGATGGTCATCTTGCGGTCGGTCGGACCGGTGATCTCGACTCGGCGGTCGTTCAGCGCGGCGGGGGCCGGCGCGACCTTCCAGGAGTCGTCCTCGCGGATCTGAGCGGTCTCCGGGAGGAAGTCGAGCGTGGAGGTGCGGGCGATCTCGGCGCGGCGCTCGGACCGGCGGGTGAGGAGCTCGTCACGCCGGGGCGTGAACAGGCGGTGCAGCTCGGCCACAAAGGCGAGGGCCGCGTCCGTGAGGACCTCTTCCTGCCGGGGCAGGGGCTCGGCGTCGACGATGGCCAGCGGGGACGGCGCTGGTGCGGACATGAGCTGTCACTTCCTTCAGCGGGGGAGCCTTGCGCGGCACTGAGTGCCGTCAGGTCCTGATGATGGTCCGGGGCCGCCGGCCGCCCGATGTTCGGCGCGGGGCGCTTCTGACCAGTGGATAGTAGTTTCCTCATGGTGGAAGTTCAATGGTTTGTTGATATCGAGATTCTCCGGGTCGAGCGACCATGGCGCTGAGTGCCAGGCCGGTCACTCGACGTTCCCTCACGGCTCAAGGTGCGCCAGATCCGCCTCGATGTCGATGTCGTACGGCTGCGCCACATCACCGCACTCGACCAGCGTGACCCGGTCCGCGTGCTCCTTCAGATAGGCGCGCGCCCCCCGGTCGCCCGTCGCGCTCCGCGCGATCCCCTCCCAGTGCGCCCGCCCGAACAGCGTCGGATGCCCGCGTACCCCGTCGTACGCGGCCGTCACCAGCGACTCCTCGCCTTCGTACGCGGCGAGCACCCGCCCGACCGCCGCCGGCCCGATCCCCGGCTGGTCCACCAGGCAGACGAGGGCGGCCGGTGCGTCCGTCCCGGTGACGGAGGCGAGCCCGGCCCGCAGCGAGGACCCCATCCCGTCCGCCCACTCCGGGTTGTCGACCAGGACGCAGCCGCTCAGCTCCGCCCGCTCCCGTACCGCCGCGGCCGAGGCGCCGAGCACCACATGCACCCGCTCGACGCCGCCCGCGCGCAGCACCGCCACCGCGTGCTCCACCAGCGGCCGGCCGCGGTGCGTGAGCAGTGCCTTCGGGCGCCCGCCGAGCCGCCGCCCGCCGCCTGCCGCGAGCAGCAGGCCCGCGACCGGCGCGTTGTTATGTGTATGTGCCATACCAAAGGCATACACGATGGCCCGTGGGCCACCCGGTTTCGGATAAGGTTCCCGTCGTCTCGGGTGGAGCAAGGGCACGGTGGGGAACGGGAATTGATGAGCAGGCAGGACGACGGCGTTTTCAAGCCCCTTGAGGGCGACGACCCGCAGGCCGTCGCGGGCTACCGGATCAGCGCCAGGCTGGGCGCCGGCGGGATGGGCAAGGTCTATCTCTCCTATACGCCGGGCGGCCGGCCGGTCGCCATCAAGGTGATCAGGCCCGAGCTGAGCGAGGACGCGGAGTTCCGCCGTCGCTTCAAGCAGGAGGTGCAGTCGGCCCAGCGGGTCCAGGGCCTCTATACGGCGCCTGTGATCGACAGCGACGCCGACGGTGCCAACCCCTGGCTCGCCACGGCCTACGTGCCCGGGCCCGCGCTCTCCGCCGCGGTCGTCGAGCACGGCAAACTCCCGGTCGACACCGTGCTGTTGCTGGTCGCCGGGATCGCCGAGGCGCTCCACGTCATCCATGGCGCGGGCATCGTGCACCGCGACCTCAAGCCGTCGAACGTGCTGCTCGCCGCCGACGGCCCGCGCGTCATCGACTTCGGCATCGCCCGCGCCGCCGACGCCACCTCGCTCACCGGCAGCGGCGTCACCATCGGCACACCGTCGTTCATGGCGCCCGAGCAGGCCGCCGGGCGGCCCTGCACCCCGGCCACGGACGTCTTCGCGCTCGGCCAGGTCGCCGCGTTCGCCGCGATCGGCAAGCCCGCCTTCGGCGAGGGCACTTCGCACGGTGTGCTGTACCGCATCGTGCACGAGGAGCCGGACCTGACCGGACTGCCCGAATCGCTGCGGGAGTTGGTGACGCGCTGCCTCGCCAAGGACCCGGCGGCGCGGCCCTCCGTCATGGAGGTCATCGCCCTGTGCCAGGCGGCCAACGCGGAGACGGTGCTGCGGCGCCCCGAGGACTGGCTGCCGACGGCGGTCGCCGCGGACATCACCCAGCGCGCGGCCGCGCCCGCACCGGTCCAGACTCCGCCGCCGCCCGTCGTCCAGGCCCCCGCGCCGCCGGCCCAGGCTCCGGCCGGTCCGCCCGCGTATCAGCCGGCTCCTCCGGCCCAGCCGCCCGCGGCTGCGACGCCGCCGCCCCAGCAGCCGGTCGCGCAGCCGCCCATGGATCAGCCGCCCGCCCAGCAGCCGGCGGCCGCGCAGGCCCCCACGCCGCCCGCCGCCTACGCCCCCACACCACCGCCCGCCGCCACGGCACCGTCAACTCAGCATGCCGACCCCGCCACCCCGCCGCCGGGCTTCGGGCCCAACGCGTACGACACGGCCGCGCTGCGCGATCCGGGTCCCGCGGCCCACCAGCCGACGCCTCCGCCCGCGACTCATCAGGGTGCCGCCCCGGCGCCGGCGCCGAAGAAGAAGCGCCGGATGCTGCCGCTCGCGATTGCGACCGTGCTCGTGCTGGCGCTTGGCGGCGCGGGCGGTGCCTACTTCGCCCTGAAGAAGGACGACGACGGCAAGAAGGGACAGTCGGCGGGCAGTGACAACAAGCAGTCCGCCACGCCGTCGTCCGACCCGACGACCGACGAGCCGGCGCCTTCGGACACTCCGACCGACCAGGAGAGCTCCGACGGCGGAGGCAAGGCGGTCCCGAATCCGACGCCCGTCGACTTCAAGGGCATCAACGTCCCGTACGAATACGAGCTGTACTTCTCCGACGACGACATGAAGCCGGTCAACCTCAATGACGGCGAGGCCGACCTCGAGTACGACGAGGACGACAGCAAGAGGGCGCTGGAGATCGGTGAGTATTCGGGCAACAAGCTGATCCTGCTCAACAACGCCCAGGAAGGCACGCTGGAGACCTGCCGCGACGAGACGCGCTACGCGGAGGTGATCACGTTCGACCGCATCTCCAAGGGCTCCCGGATCTGCGTGCGGACCTCGTCCGGGCACATCGCACTCGTCACGTACAAGGGGAGCTCTCCGCAGTCCGACCCGAGCGACTATGTCACCCTGGACGTCACTTTGTGGCGCAACGCGTTGGACGCCCAGCCCACGGACTGACAAGGCGCGCCATTTCCTGCCGCCGCAGTGGCGCCCGGAGTACCAAGTGGCGTTTACTGATCCGCGTCACGGGTGACTGACCACCACCCCGATGCTCGGCGGCCGGAGCGCCGCGTACGACCGAAATACCGCACAAAGATGTGCGTTGGGGGATGAACTGTGTTGCGAAGCGTGGGGCAGAGGCGACCGGTGACGGACAGCGGCGACGACCCGCGGGTGAGCGCGCTGCGCACCGCGGTGGCCCGGCTGCGGCGTGAACTGGCCGCGCACCCGGCCGAGTTCCCGGACCGCGGGATCGCCGAGGAGGAGCTGGCCGCTCTGCATGCGATGGCGCTCGACGGCGCGCCAGAGGCGGCGCGGCTGCGCCGCTCGCTGCTGCTGATCGCGGCGGCGATCGGCTCGGTGAGCGCGCTGGCCGTGGCGGTCGCGTCCGTACGGGACGCGGTGGAGCTCTTCGGGGAGCCGGGGCGCGGGGCCTGAGCCCCGCGCCGCATTCCCACGCTCCCGCCCGGTACTCCCGCGGCCGCCGGATCAGTTCATCTGGATGATCTGGATCAGGTTGCCGCAGGTGTCGTCGAGGACCGCGGCCGTCACCGTGCCCAGCTCGGTCGGCTCCTGCGTGAACGTGACGCCGAGCCCCTGCAGCCGCTTGTGCTCGGCGTGCACGTCCTCGACCAGGAACTGCGCGGCCGGGATGCCGTCCGCGACCAGCGCGTTCTTGTACGGTCCGACGGCCGGGTGGCCGCTCGGCTCCAGGAGCAGTTCGGTGCCCTCGGGGGCCTCGGGCGAGACGACGGTGAGCCAGCGGGCCTCGCCCAGCGGGATGTCGTGCTTCTTCACGAAGCCCAGCTTGTCGACGTAGAAGCTCTCGGCCTTGGCCTGGTCGTCGACGAAGACGCTGGTGATGTGGATCTTCATGGGGAGTTCTCCGGTGTCCGGGGGGTGAGCCATCGCGTGACGATCTGCTCGAGGGGCTGGGTGTTGAGGTCATGGAACTTGTAGCGGCCTTCGCGCCGGGGCACGACGAGGCCCGCCGCCTCCAGGACCGCCAGATGCTGACTGACCGCCTGACGGGTGAGCGAGAGCTCGTGCTTCATCGCCAGGCGCGTGCAGATCTCGAACAGGCTCTGGCCGTCCCGTTCCGCCAGCTCGTCAAGGATGGTCCGACGCGTGGGGTCGGCCAGGGCCTTGAAAACATCTTCCGACATCCCGCCACGATAGGCAAGTCGCTGCTTGCCTGTCGAGTCGGGGTGGTGCCTTCGGGTGGGGGGCGGTGGCTTCCAGATGAGGGGCGGTGGCTTCCGGACCCCACAAACGCCTCAGGGGTACGGCACCGGAATGCGGTGCCGTACCCCTGAGGGACGGATGGCGTCGGCGGTCAGCCGGTGCCGGTGCTCGCGAGCGCGACCGACAACTCGGCGGCGACCTGCTGCAGGATCGGCACGATCTTGTCCGTGGTGCCCTCCGTCACACGGCCCGCGGGTCCGGAGATGGAAATGGCCGCGGCGGTCGGCGAGTTGGGGACCGAGACCGCGAGGCAGCGGACTCCTATCTCCTGCTCGTTGTCGTCCACCGCGTATCCCGTACGGCGCACCTCTTCGAGCGCGTCGAGGAAGCCGTCGGGGGTGGTGATGGTCTTCTCGGTCGCGGCCGGCATCCCGGTCCGCGCGAGCAGGGCCCGCACCTCGTCGGCCGGGGTGTAGGCGAGCAGCGCCTTGCCCACGCCCGTGGAGTGCGGCAGGACGCGCCGGCCGACCTCGGTGAACATGCGCATCGAGTGCTTGGACGGCACCTGCGCCACGTAGACGATCTCGTCGCCGTCGAGCAGCGCCATGTTCGCGGTCTCGCCGGTCTCCTCGACCAGGCGCGCGAGGTAGGGGCGGGCCCAGGTGCCGAGCAGGCGCGAGGCGGATTCGCCGAGGCGGATCAGGCGCGGGCCGAGCGAGTACCGGCGGTTGGGCTGCTGGCGGACATAGCCGCAGGCCACCAGGGTGCGCATCAGGCGGTGGATGGTGGGAAGCGGCAGTCCGCTGGCGGCGGAGAGCTCGCTGAGGCCGACCTCTCCGCCCGCGTCCGCCATCCGCTCGAGCAGATCGAAGGCGCGCTCGAGGGACTGGACGCCGCCGGTGGGGGCGGCGGCCTTGGAGTCGGTGGTGCTGGCGCTGGACGTCGGCACGGCGCGGTCCTTTCGTGCAGGCAGGAAGGAGCAGCCTATCGCCCGCCCTCCGGTCGACGGGTATCGCATGGGCCTTGGTCGTGGCCGGTCAGGGACCGTTTGTCCGGCTGCGGGCGATGCCTTCCCACAATCGGGCCCTGCCTTGATTGTGACATGATCCATTCTGTAGTCTGAAATTCAGTTTCCGCTCTATGGAAACCTCCAATTGGCCGACCGCTCTCCCCGAGCCGCGCCGAGAGGGGGTTGACGGGTCGCAATCCCGGGGCGAGACTCCGTTCAACAGACCGTTGAATTCCGCACTGCGGAAGATCCGGCCAGAGGCTCTACGGAAGCGAGGGTGAGGGTGTCCGACGTGGAACTGGTGGTGCGCTCGACGAGGGTGGTCACCCCTGAAGGGACGAAGGCCGCATCGGTCACCGTCTCCGGTGGAAAGATCGTCGCCGTCGAGGCCCATGACGCCGAGGTGCCCGAGGGCGCACGGCTGGAGGACTTCGGGGACCAGGTCGTGCTCCCCGGCATCGTCGACACCCATGTCCACGTGAACGACCCCGGCCGCACCGAGTGGGAGGGCTTCTACACGGCCACCCGCGCGGCCGCCGCCGGCGGCATCACCACCCTCGTGGACATGCCGCTCAACTCCCTGCCGCCGACCACCACGGTCGACAACCTCCGTACGAAGCAGGAAGTCGCCGCCGCCAAGGCGCACATCGACGTCGGCTTCTGGGGCGGAGCGCTCCCGGACAACGTGGCGGACCTCAAGCCCCTGCACGACGCCGGCGTCTACGGCTTCAAGTGCTTCCTCTCCCCGTCCGGCGTCGACGAGTTCCCGCACCTCGACGGTGAGCGGCTCGCCGCCTCCATGGGCGAGATCGCCGGCTTCGGCGGACTGCTCATCGTGCACGCGGAGGACCCGGGCGAGCTGGACGCCGCCCCGCACAAGTCGGGCCCGAAGTACGACGACTACCTGCAGACCCGTCCCCGTATCTCCGAGGACGTGGCGATCAAGGGCCTGATCGACACCGCGAAGCGTCTGAACGCCCGCGTCCACATCCTGCACCTCTCCTCGTCCGACGCCCTGCCGCTCATCGCCGCCGCCAAGGCGGACGGCGTGCAGCTCACCGTCGAGACCTGCCCGCACTACCTCACCCTCACCGCCGAGGAAGTCCCCGACGGCGCGAGCGAGTTCAAGTGCTGCCCGCCGATCCGCGAAGGCGCCAACCAGGACCTCCTGTGGCAGGCGCTCGCCGACGGCACCATCGACTGCATCGTCACCGACCACTCGCCGTCCACCGCCGACCTCAAGACGGACGACTTCGCCACCGCATGGGGCGGGATCTCCGGTCTCCAGCTGAGCCTCGCGGCCATCTGGACCGAGGCGAAGAAGCGCGGCCACTCCCTCGACGACGTGGTGCGCTGGATGTCCGCGCGCACCTCCGCCCTGGTCGGCCTCGGCCAGAAGGGCGCGATCGAGGCAGGCCGCGACGCCGACTTCGCGATCCTCGCCCCGGAGGAGACCTTCACCGTCGACGCGGCCGAGCTGCAGCACCGCAACAAGGTCACCGCGTACGCGGGCAAGACCCTCAGCGGTGTCGTCAAGTCGACCTGGCTGCGCGGCGAGCGCATCTACGCGGACGGCGAGTTCACCGAGCCCGCCGGCCGCCTTCTCGAAAGGAACAACTGACACCGTGGCGTCTGACAACACTGGCATCCCTTCCTTCACCGGTAACGCGAACCCGTACGGCGGCGGCGACCCCTGGGCCGACTACCGCAGCGCGGACCTGCCGTTCACCCACCTCGCCAACCTCGCCGACCGCACCCTCGGCGCCGGTGTCATCGCCGCCAACGACGAGTTCTTCGCGATGCGCGAGAACCTTCTCGTCCCCGAGGCCGCCGAGTTCGACCCCGAGCACTTCGGCCACAAGGGCAAGGTCATGGACGGCTGGGAGACCCGCCGCCGCCGCGGCGTCTCGGCCGACCAGCCCTGGCCGACCGCCGAGGACCACGACTGGGCGCTCGTGCGCCTCGGCGCCCCCGGCGTGATCCGCGGCATCGTCGTGGACACCGCCCACTTCCGCGGCAACATGCCGCAGGCCGTCTCCATCGAGGCCACCAACTGGGAGGGCGCCCTGGCGCCGACCCCGGAGGAGCTCCTCTCCGACGGCGTGAAGTGGACGACGATCGTCGAGCGCACCCCGGTCGGCGGCCACGCGGCCAACGGCTTCGAGGTCACCACCGAGCAGCGCTTCACGCACCTGCGCGTCAACCAGCACCCCGACGGCGGCATCGCCCGTCTGCGCGTGTACGGCGAGGTCGTGCCGGACCCGAAGTGGCTCGCCGCCCTCGGCTCCCTCGACGTCGTCGCCCTGGAGAACGGCGGCCAGGTGCTCGACGCCTCCAACCGCTTCTACTCCTCGCCGGTCAACACCATCAACCCGGGCCGCTCCCGCAAGATGGACGACGGCTGGGAGACCGCCCGCCGCCGCGACAACGGCAACGACTGGATCAACTACCAGCTCGTCGCCGAGTCCTCGATCCGCGCGATCGAGATCGACACCGCCTACCTCAAGGGCAACTCGGCCGGCTGGGCCTCCCTCTCGGTGCGCTCCTCGGCGGATGCCGAGTGGCAGGAGTTCCTGCCGCGCACGCGCCTGCAGCCCGACACCAACCACCGGTTCGTGCTCGACACCCCGGTCGTCGGCTCGCAGGTCCGCATCGACATCTACCCCGACGGCGGCTTCTCCCGTCTGCGCCTGTTCGGTTCGCTGACCGAGGACGGCGCGGCGAAGCTGGCCGCACGTCACCAGGAGCTGGGCGGCTGACGCCCTTTTCCTGAGCATGCTTGAGGCGCACCGGGAGGACAGCCCCGGTGCGCCTCAATTCCATTCTGTACGGGACGCTCAGGCGGCGTGCCCGCCGTCCACCGACATCTCCGCGCCCGTCACGTACGCCGCCTCGTCGCTCGCCAGGTAGCGCACCATGGAGGCGATCTCGGCCGGCGCCGCGAACCGGCCGACGGCCGTCATCGCGGCCTGCGGCTCGGCGTACGGGCCGTCCGCCGGGTTCATGTCCGTGTCCACCGGACCCGGGTGCACGACGTTCGCGGTGATGCCGCGGCCGCCGAGCTCCCTGGCGAGCGCCTTGTTCAGACCGGTCAGCGCGGCCTTGCTCATCGTGTACAGCGTGCCGCCGGGACCCGGGACGCGCTGCACCATGGTGCTGCCGATCGTGATGATCCGCCCGCCCCGGCCGAGACGGACCGCGGCGGCCTGGGTGGTCAGGAACACCGAGCGGATGTTGATGTCCATCACCTGCTGCACGGCCTCGGCCGTGTGCGACTCCAGCGGGCCGAGCACGCCCAGGCCCACGTTGTTGACCAGGATGTCGAGCCGCCCGAACGCCTCGACGGTCCTCTCGACGACCGAGACCGCCGCGTCCGCGTCCGCCGCGTCCGCCTGCAGCGCCAGGCCGCGCCGCCCGGTCGCCTCGATCTTGGCGACGACCTCGCGGGCCGCCTCCTCGCCCCGTACGTACGTGACGACGACGTCGGCGCCCGACTGGGCCAGCTCGACGGCGATGGCCGCGCCGATACCGCGGCTGCCACCCGTCACCAGGGCCACCTTGCCGGTCATGGGGTTCTCCTCTGCGTTGGACCGAAGTGGTTACGTGTTCCATCTCAGCGGCCGGCGCGGACGGGTGCTGGCGGCAATCGGACAGTGAATCCGGGGCGGTTCGCGGCGTGCGACAGCGCCGTGGGACCAGGCTGTGCGGCCGGGCTGACGACCGCGCTGTGAGATCCCTCTACCGGTCGCGATCATGCGCGGATACGGTGACTCCGCCCAGGTGAGCCGCCGAAGTCTCTCCGCCCTTCGGACCGTTGGAGCACCGCCCGTGTCCACGCTCACCGCGCCCGCCGTCCGCGCGCCCCGCCGCGCCTGGCTCGCCGATCTGCCCGTCCTGCTCGTCGCCGTGTTCTGGGGCGCCAGCTATCTCGCGGCGAAGGGCATCACGACGTCGCACACCGTCATCGCGGTCCTCGTACTGCGCTTCGCACTGGTGCTGCCGGTCCTTGTCGCGGCCGGATGGCGGCGGCTGCGGGCGCTGAGCGCCGCGCAGTGGCGCGGGGCGGGGCTGCTCGGCGCGATCCTCGGCGGCATCTTCCTCCTGGAGACCTACGGCGTCGTCCACACGTCGGCGACGAACGCCGGCCTGATCATCAGCCTCACCATGATCTTCACGCCGCTCGCCGAGGCGGCCCTGCTGCGCCGGGCGCCCTCGCGCTCCTTCCTCGCGGCGGCCGGACTCTCCGTCCTCGGCGTCGTCCTGCTCACCCAGGGCGCCGGTTTCACCGCACCCTCGACCGGCGACTTCCTGATCCTGCTCGCGGCGCTCGCCCGCACGGTCCACGTTCTTGCGATGGCCCGTATCCGTGCCGTCCAGGACGCAGACTCCGTCTCCCTCACCACGGTCCAACTCGGCACGGCCGTCCTCCTCTTCGCCCTGCTCGCCGCCGCGGGCACCGGTGACTCGCCCTGGTCCGCAGCGGTCGGCTTCGGGCCCCGCGAGTGGCTGGGCCTGGTCTTCCTCTCGGTCTTCTGCACGCTGTTCGCGTTCTTCGTCCAGATGTGGGCGGTCCGCAAGACCTCACCGTCCCGTGTCAGCCTGCTCCTCGGTACCGAACCCCTGTGGGCCGCGGCGGTGGGCATCGCACTCGGCGGCGAACGCCTCGGTCTGCTGGGCCTCTTCGGGGCCGCCCTCGTCCTGGTGGGCACGGCCTGGGGGCGCAGGAGCGCGTGAACGAGGGCCGCCGCGAGCGACTTCCAGCGGCTCGCGTTCTCCGTCCCGGACACCCCGGGTGAGGAACCGCGGCCGCCGCTCCGCGCATCGTTGAAGGGACGGCTCACGGGGGAGGGCACAGTGGATGCCGATGTCGCGTACGACCTGAAGTTCCGCCGGCTCGCGCAGCGGCACCGGGGGCAGGGGCTCGGGTTGCTGCTCGTCGCGGGGGCGCTGTGGGCCGTGGCCCTGTGGTTGCTGTTCGCCCGGCAGGTACCGTCCGCATCCGGTGCATGCGACCCGTCGTTCCTCGCCTCGGCGGAAGGGTTCGGGGAGTGCGACTACGGCGCCGCTCTGGGGCTGCCGGTCTTCCTCCTCGCGCTCTCGCTGCTTCCCGCCGTCCTCGGCGCCGCGCGCTACGCCGCGGCCACGACCCGCCTCGACCTCGCCGAGTACCACTCCGCGCTGCAGGCCCTCGCACACTCGCAGCGCCTGGAGGACGAGCGGCGCGGGGCGGAGCGGCCGGACGACGGCCGCTGAGGCTCAGCGGCCGTCCGCCGCCACCAGCCCCGTCTCGTACGCGATGATCACCAGCTGGACCCGGTCCCGTGCCTGCAGTTTGGCGAGCAGCCGCGCCACATGGGCCTTCGCCGTGGCCATGCTGATGAACAGCTCGGCGGCGATCTCCGCGTTGGACAGGCCGCGCCCGACCAGCGTCAGCACCTCGCGCTCGCGCTCCGTGATCCCGGTCAGCTCCCGCTGCGGGCGCGTCTGTTCGGGCCGTGCGGCGAACTCCGCGATCAGCCGGCCGGTGACGCTCGGCGCGATCAGACCGTCGCCGCCCGCCACGACCCGGATCGCGGCGAGGATCGCGTCCAGCTCCATGTCCTTGACGAGGAAGCCGGACGCACCGGCCCGCAGCGATCCGTACACGTACGCATCGTCGTCGAAGGTCGTCAGCATCAGGACCCGGGTGGCGCGATACGCGGCGGTGATCCGGCCCGTCGCCTCGATCCCGTCCATGCCGGGCATCCGGATGTCCATGACCACGACGTCGGGCCGCAGCCGCCCGGCCAGGTGCACCGCCTCGGCGCCCGTGCCCGCCTCGCCCACGACCTCGAGGTCCGGGGCATCGGCGATCAGGACGCGCAGGCCGCTGCGGACCAGCGGCTGGTCGTCGGCCAGGACCACCCGTACGACCCCGGGCGTGCCGCCCTCGGACACGGCCCCTTCCCCTTCTCCGGACACGCTCACTGTCCCTCCGCCGGAACCGGCAGCCGGGCCGTCACCCGGAAGCCGCCCTCGGGGCACGGCCCCGCCTCGAACACGCCGTGCAGCAGCGCCACCCGCTCCCGCATCCCCACGATCCCGTACCCGTCGGCGCCGAGCGCCGCGCCCCGGCCGCGGTCCGTCACGGTGACGGTCAGCTCCCCGGCGCGGGCGTCGATGCCCACCACGCAGTCCGGCACCCCCGCATGCCGTACGACATTGGTGACGGCCTCCTGCACGATGCGGTACGCCGACAGCTCCAACTCCGGGGGCAGCGGCGCCGGTTCGCCCGTACGCCGCAGGTCCACCCGCACTCCCGCGTCCTTCGCCGCCGCCACGAGCCGGTCGAGGTCCGCGAGACCCGGTGCCGGATCCAGCGGTGCGCCCTCCGACTGCCGCAGGGCGCCGAGCATCCGGCGCAGCCCCGAGAGCGTCTCGCGGCTGGTCGTCTCGATGGCGCCCAGGGCCTTGCGCGCCTCGCCGGGCTGGGTCTCGATGACCCGCCGCCCCACCCCCGCCTGGATCGCGATGATGCCGATGCTGTGCGCCACCATGTCGTGCAACTCCCGCGCGATCCGCAGCCGTTCGGCCGTCACGGCCTGCTCGGCGGCGCGGGCGCGCAGGGCGCGGGCGTGTTTGCTGCGCTCGGCCACCGAGTAACCGATCAACCAGGCGGTGGCCAGGGCGAGCACGAGCGTGACGATGGTGCTCACCGTGACATCCGCGCCCGCGCGGAAGTACGGGACGGCGGCGATCTGCGCGGCCAGGGCGAGCACCGCGGCCGCGACCGCTTCGCGGCGCGGGCGGGTTGCGGCGACGAACCCCACCGCGAGATCGCTGTACAGCGCCTGCAGATAGGCGATCTGCCAGGCCTGCTGGGTGTCGTACGGCCAGCCCGCATCGTCCCTGGCCAGCACGGTCGCCGCGAAAGACCCGGCCAGGAGCAGCACCAATGCGGGCAGCGGGCGGCGCAGCAGCAGCGGTACGAGGAGCACCACGAGCAGCGCCGAAGGCAGCAGCCGCACACCCGTCAGCTCCTCCTCGGCGAGGACGGCGAGGACGAGGAGCAGCGGGTACGCGACCCCGGCGCACCACGCGCCCGCCTCCACGAGGACAGCACGCCGCGACCGTACGGCACCCGAAGCCGGCGGCGGGGTGCCGCTCATGCGGAGCCGGTGGAGGGCGGAAGGGCGTTCATGCGGTGATCATAGGCAGCCGCGGGCCCTCCGACATCGGCCCACGGGCTTACACCCGTGGGCTACAAGGCCCCGCCCGATGTGCCCGGTGGCCCGATGCCAGGAGGGGCCCGCGAGCACGACCGTGAACAGCGTGATCGAAGCCAATGACCTCACGAAGCGCTACGGCGGCACCACCGCCGTACGCGATCTGTCCTTCACCGTCCGCCCGGGCCGCGTCACCGGCTTCCTGGGCCCCAACGGCGCAGGCAAGACCACCACCCTGCGTCTCCTCCTCGGCCTGAACGCCCCGACGGCGGGCACGGCCACCATCGACGGACACCCTTTCGCCGGACACCCCCGCGGCCTGCGGCGCGTCGGCGCGCTGCTCGACGCCCAGGACGTGCACGGCGGCCGTACCGCGCGCGCCCACCTCAAGGCACTCGCCGTGAGCAACGGCATCGACCGCCGCCGGGTCGCCGAGGTGCTCGCCGAGGTCGGCCTCGCGCCGGCCGCGGGCCGGCGGATCGGCGGGTTCTCGCTCGGGATGAAACAGCGGCTCGGTATCGCGGCGGCCCTGCTCGGCGATCCGCCCGTGCTCGTCTTCGACGAACCGCTCAACGGGCTCGACCCGGAAGGCGTGCAGTGGCTGCGTGCCCTCCTGCGGCGCCTGGCCGCCGAAGGCCGTACGGTTTTCGTCTCCAGCCATCAGATGTCCGAAATGGAGCTGTGCGCCGAGGAGTTGATCGTCATCGGCCGCGGCGAGCTGATCGCCGCGGAGAGCCTCGCGGAGTTCGCGGCCCGCGGCACGAGCCAGGGCGTACGGGTGCGGGCGGACGACCACGAACGGCTGGCGTCGGCGCTGCGCGCGGCGGGGGCGACGGTGGTGACCGGGGAGCAGGAGCCGGGGAACGGGCCTTTGACCGTGACCGGTCTCGAACCCGGCCGGATCGGCGAGCTGGCCCTGCGCGAGGGCATCGCCCTGAGCGAACTCACGCCACTGGAGGCCTCGTTGGAGCAGGCCTTCATGGAACTGACCGCCACCAGCGTCGACTACCTCGCGGGAGAGCCCCGATGACCACCGCCGTCCGCACGGCCGCCGTGCACACCGCCGCCGCCCCGGCCGCCCGCTTCCGCCACCTCCTCGCCGCCGAGTGGATCAAGCTCTGGTCGCTCCGCTCGACGTACTGGGTGCTCGGCGCCGGTGCGCTCACGGTGATCGGGATCAATGTGAACTCGGCGTACTCCAACGCCGACCGTCTCTCGCGCATGCCCGCGGAGCCGCCGTTCCCGCCGCCCGGCCGGCCCGAGACGCCGGTCCTGACCTTCGACGCGATGCACACCGCCTTCCTCGACCCCGCCTGGCAGATCTTCATGGTCGTGGCGTGCAGCGTCGGCGCGATCGCCGTGTTCGGCGAATACACCAGTGGGCTGATCCGTACGACCTTGACCGCCGTACCCGACCGGCGCGCCGTCGTCCTTGCCAAGGCCGCCGTCGTGACGGCCGCGATGACGGCGCTCGGCGCGATGGTGGCCTGCACGAGCCTGCTCGTCACGCAGTTCCTGCTGCGCGAGCACGGAGGTGTGTCCCTCGCCGACCCCGACGCTCTCCAGGCCGTCGCGGGCTCCGCCCTGCTCGCGCCGCTCTGTGCCCTCGTCGGCATGGCGATCGGCGCGGTCGTGCGGCATGCGGCGGGTGCCGTCGTCGGTGCGATCCTCACGCTGCTGCTCCTGCCGGTGCTCTTCCAGGGCGAGACCTACCGCTGGGTCGCCGAGATCGGCAACGCGATGCCGCTCGAGGCCTGGGAGACCCTCAGCGGCAACCACTGGGGCGGGGGCGCGTATCCGGTCACCGTCACCGAGGCCTGGGTGGTCTACGGGGCCTGGGCGACGGTCTCCCTCCTCGTCGCGGTCGAGGCGGTGCGGCGCCGGGACGTGTGAGCCGGCCCGGGAGAGAGGTCCTACTGCTCCAGGTGCAGCTTCCGCCCGGTCCAGCGCCGCCGCAGCCAGCGGTCGTGACTCGCCACCACGACCGCACCGGGCCCCGGCCCCAGTGCGTCCTCCAGCTCGTCGCACAGCACGGGGGACAGGTGGTTCGTCGGCTCGTCGAGCAGCAGCAACTGCGGCGGGCGGGCCACCAGCAGCGCCAGCGCGAGCCGCCGCCGCTGCCCCACGGACAGCCGCCCGACCGGCGTGCCCAGATCGCGCTCGGCCAGCAGTCCGAGCGAGACGAGCGGCACCTGCTCGGCCTGCTCCTCGCCCAGCGCCAGCACATACGTGTCCCGCACCGTGCGGCCCGGCCGCTTGAACACACTGTCCTGCGTCAGCCGTCCGACCGTGAGTCCCGGGCGCCACAGCACGGTCCCCTCGGCCGGCAGCCGCCCGGCGAGCACCGCGAGCAGCGTCGACTTGCCCGCGCCGTTCCCGCCGGTGACCAGCAGCCGTTCCCCGGACCGCAGTTCCAGGTCCACCTGCGCGAGCCGGCCGGGCACGCGCACGTCCTGCAGCGACGCGAGCGGGCCGGTCCGGGCCTCGGACGCCAGCTCCTCGGCGGTGAACTGCAGGGGGCGGGGCGGCTCGGCGACCCGGGCGCGCTCCAAGTCCTCCACCCTGCGGGCGGCGTTGCGCACGCGCCGCGACACCTGCTTCTGCACCCGCCCGGCCCGGCGCCCGTACCCCATCTTCTCGTTGTCCGTCCGGCCGCGGTCCGGCGCGACCCGGGGCGCGGTCACGCCGGCGGCGTGCCGCAACTGCTCCCATTCCTCCTGCTCCTCCGCATACCTGCGCTCCCAGCGCGCCCGCTCGGCCCGCTTCTCGGCCACGTACGCGCTGTACGTGCCGCCGAAGCGGACCGGGCCGTCCACCGCCGGATCGAGGTCGACGAGATCGGTGCAGACCGCGTCGAGGAACGCCCGGTCGTGCCCGGCCACCACGACGGTTCCGGGCAGGGCGCGCAGCTGCTCCTCCAGGAACTCGGCCGCCGCGTCGTCGAGATGGTTGGTCGGCTCGTCGAGCAGCAGCGCCGAGGGCCGCCGTACGAGCAGGGCGGCGAGCGCGAGCCGGCCGCGCTGCCCGCCGGACAGCGAACCGAGCGTGCGCTCGTGGCCGAGCGAGCCCAGCCCCAGGCCGTCCATGACCAGGCCCGCGCGACGTTCCGCGTCCCAGGACTGCCGGTCCCCGGCCTGTTCGAGGCGGCTGCCGTACGTTGCGAGGAGCTCCGGATGGCGCGGGTCGTCCGCGGCGAGGCGGGCCAACTCCTCGCCGAGCCGCTCCAGTTCGGCCAGGTCCTCGCGGGCCTCGCGCAAGGCCTCGTCGAGCACCGTGGCGATCCGGGCGCCCGCCTCGTACGGCAGTTCCTGCTGCAGGAAACCCAGGTCGGCGGGGCGTGTGACGCTGCCGGCATCGGGCGCGTCCACGCCCGCGAGGACGCGCAGCAGCGTGGACTTGCCGACGCCGTTCTCGCCGATGAGGCCGATCCGGCGGCCGGGGGCCGCGGTGAGGGAGACACCGTCGAGGATGCGGCGGCCGCCGAGAACCCGGACGAGATCGTGGGCGAGCAGAGCGGGCTGGGGCATGGGAACCGTCCGAGAGGAGAGGGCAGAACGGTCCGTCGAACGGCGAGCGGTGAGGGGCTGCCGCGCCGACGGTGCGCGGTGATCACCGCTCGCTCAAGGTCCCGTGCAGGGTAACAGCCGGCTGTCCGGCCGGGACTTGTGTGCGGGTAGTGGCGGTGAACCACCGGAGAATTCACGGGAGTTCACCGGACGGGCCGTTGACAGTCACAGGTCTACGCGCGTCATCCTGAGGGCATGCGAATCCCCCCACGTATCACCGCAGCCCTGACCCTGTCCGCCGCCCTGCTCCTCGGCGGCGCCGCCCCGATGGCCACCGCGGCCCCCGAGGCCGTCGGCGACATCTGCTACTCGGCGCTGCCGAGCCAGGCCCACGACACCCTCGACCTGATCGACGCGGGCGGCCCCTACCCGTATCCGCAGGACGGCACCGTCTTCCAGAACCGCGAAGGGCTGCTGCCGCAGCAGTCCTCGGGCTACTACCACGAGTACACCGTCGAGACCCCCGGCTCCCCGGACCGCGGTGCGCGCCGCATCGTCACGGGCGAGGAGCAGGAGGAGGACTACTACACGGCCGACCACTACGAGTCCTTCGACCTGGTCGACCCCGACTGCTGAGCCGGGCCGCGCCGGCGGCCGGGTGACCCTCCGGTGACGGCGGCCGGGTGCGCCTTCCCGCGCTCAGGGCTTCGTGCTCACTCCTGGGCTCAGGATTTGGCGCTCTCGGCCGCCGCGAACAGGGCCACGGCGAGCGCCATCACCGTGATCCCGGCATACAGCTCCCAGCCGTCGAAGAAGCCGAGCTGCTGGATGAGCCCCCACTTCACCCAGCCGAAGAGCTCGTAGACCACCGCGCCCGTCCCTTGGAAGAGCAGGACCACCCCGAAGAACTGCAGAAGATCTTTCATGCCACCGATCGTGTCCCGCTCCCGCGGCCCGCGGCATCGGCCGACGGGTGAGCCCGCCGGGCCGAAAGTCGCCGGCCTCGCGACTTTGGTCTACGGGAGCGGGCGTCGGCCCACGTCAGCGGCCGTACCTGCGTAAATTTGCCGACTATGAGCTGGAGCAAGAGCAGGCCGCGGACCGCGGACACCCCCTCGCCGCGCGAGTACCGCTGGCCCAGCCTGCTGCCATCGGCGGTCGCCGCCGAGCTCGACCCCGACCGTGCCGCCCGTAACGGCGGCCGCCCGCGCAGGACCGCACGCGACTGGACCGTCGACTTCCTCTGCTTCCTCGTCGCCGTCGTCATCGGCATGGTCGGTGCGGAATCGATCGGCAAGAACCCGAACGTGTCCGAGAACGTGGCGCACCTCGATCAGCTCGTCGGCGCCGTCGCCTGCGCGGCGGTCTGGCTGCGCCGCCGCTGGCCGGTCGGGCTCGCGATCGCGATGCTGCCGGTCAGCCTCATCTCGGATACAGGGGGCGGCGCCGCGGCAATTGCCATGTTCACGCTCGCAGTGCACCGGCCGTTCCGTTACGTGGCGTGGATCGGCGGTCTGTCGACGGCGCTGGCCCCGCTCATCTACGTGCTGCGCCCCGACGCGGACATCCCGTACGGCGTGGCGGTCGCGTTGGCCGTGATGCTCAATCTGACCGTCATCGCCTGGGGCATGTTCGTCCGCTCCCGCCGTCAGCTCCTGCTGTCGCTGCGCGACCGCGCGCTGCGCGCCGAGACCGAGGCCGAGCTACGGGCCGAGCAGGCGCAGCGCCTCGCCCGCGAGGCCATCGCGCGCGAGATGCACGACGTGCTCGCCCACCGGCTGACGCTGCTCAGCGTGCATGCGGGCGCGCTCGAGTTCCGGCCCGACGCACCCCAGGCGGAGATCGCCCGGGCCGCCGGGGTCATCCGCGACAGCGCGCACGAAGCGCTGCAGGACCTCCGCGAGATCATCGGCGTGCTGCGCGCCAACGACGCCGCCGAGGAATCCGGCCGGCCCCAGCCCACGCTCACCGCACTCGACCAACTCGTCGCCGAATCACGGCAGGCCGGGATGGAGATCCGCCTCGACCACCGCATCGAGGACCCCAAAGCCGTCCCCGCCGCCACCGGCCGCAACGCCTACCGCATCGCCCAGGAAGCCCTGACCAACGCCCGCAAGCACGCCCCCGGATCCACCGTCACACTGCAGATCGCCGGCGCCCCCGGCGACGGCCTCACCCTCGACATCACCAACTCCGCCCCGCCGGGCGAGGTCCCGCACGTCCCCGGCTCGGGCCAGGGCCTGATCGGCCTCACCGAACGTGCCACCCTCGCCGGCGGCCGCCTCGACCACGGCAAGGAGGCGGACGGCGGCTTCCGCCTCCACGCATGGCTGCCCTGGCAGGAACGCTAGCCCTCGCCGCATGCCCCGCCCCGGCTCAATCCGGCCGCACCGACCGCCAGATCCGGTCCGGCAACTCCCGTACCACCTCGTCGAGATCGAGCTCCGCGAAGGTGTGCGTGAGGGAGCGGCGCGCTGCCTCGATCACCGGCCCGAGCACCAGGATCTCCAGGAGCGGCTCGGGCAGCGGGGCGATCTGACCCGCGGCGATCCGCGGTTGCATCCAGGCGGCGATCCGCCCGAACTTCTCGTTCTTGAGCGCCCTGATCTCCTCGGCATGCGCCGCCAGATGACCCGAGTACGACGAGGCGTGCAGGAACAGGGCGGCGTCCCGGTGGTCCCGGATGAACCGCAGATACGTGCGCACGAGGGCCTGGATCCCGGTTCGCGGCGTGCGCGTACGGTACAGCGCCTCGATCATCTCGTCGCAGACCTGCGCCATGCACCGGCAGTACAGGGCGGCCGCGAGCCCGTCGAAACTGCCGAAGTGGTGGTACAGACTGCCGAGGCTGACCCCGCTTGCCTGCGTCACGGCGCCCACCGTGAACCCCTCCTGACCGCGCTCGGCGTAGACCGCCAGAGCGCTGGTCAGAAGATGGTCGACGGTGACGGCACCGCGGTGCTGCTTGTGGGCCATGAGCCTCCCTGCTCAGTCGGACGCGCCGAACACGGCCGCGAGGTAGGGAGGGTCGTCGGGGTCGGGCTGTCGGACCGACAGTTCCGACAGGAACAACCGCCCGTCGGTGTACCGGATTTCGACCTTGTCGGTGCCGGCGAAGTGCTGCTGAGCGGCGGCGGATTCGCGGTCCTTCTCCGGCACGGTCAGGTACACCGTTTCCTTGAAGGTCCGGCCGTCGATCTTGATCACCTGCCCGGGCGTGATGAACGTCGGCATTCGGCTCGCGATCAGATCCCGCCCGTCCATCCTGATGATCCGCAACGGGTTCTTTCCGCCGGAGTCGGCCCGCTGACCGGTCGCCTTGCCGGTCGCGAGGTCGAAGGAGACGATCTCGTTCACCGACTCGGCGTCGTTCTTCGTCCGCCGCTCCTCCGTGGCCAGGTACAGCCGGTCGTTGCCGACCGCGACGCCGTCGCAGTGGATGTGCACAAGAATCGTGCAGGGCGAACCGAACCGCTCCGGATCGACCGCGATCTTGCTGCGCAACGTGCCCTTGCGGCGGTCGATCGAGAAGTAGTCCGTGAGCTTCGCTTCCGAGAAACCAGCGACGACCAACGGATCGGCCGACACGAGCTGCGCGAAGTCGAGCGCCTTCGGGAGTTTGTACGTGGAACGGGGCTTGCCGCCGTCGTCGAGGACCTGGACCTGGGCGCGTGAGTTCTCCTCGTGCCCGCAGTTCTGCAGCGCCACCAGGCCGTCCTCACTGCCCTCGTACGCCATGTCGTAGCAGGTCTGGGCCGGCCGGGGCTCCCAGCGAAGGTCGCCGCTGCCGAGCTCGAAGGCCGCACCGCCCCCATCTCCGGCGACCGCCACCTTGCCCGCGCCGACCGCGAGCTGACGGAATGCGATCTTGGTGCCGGACCGCTTGACGCTGTGCTGCCACAGCATCAGTCCGGCATCGAGGTCGAGGACGGCGATCTCCGTACAGGGCTCGGGCGTACCGCCCTTGCCGGGCATTCCGTCCCGGAAGAGCACTCCGGTGCGGCCCTCGTCCACCGTCTGCGTGTAGTCACAGATCTCGCCGCCCAGCGCGATCTCCCAGACCTGACGACCGCTCTTCAGGTCGTAACCGGCCACGGATCCGAGGCCGTTCTTCACATACGTCTCATCCGTCACCCAAGCGCCCGGGGCGAAGGCGGTCTCGTTCTTGCCGACCTTCGGATCCATCACCGGGAACAGCAGCCGCGCCTTCGGGTCGACAGGCTTCTTCTCCGTCCCGGGCCCGTCGAACTGCGCCTGCTGCTTGCGGTCGCCACCACCCGGCGCCTCGTCGTCCCCGCCCCACACGAACCAGACCCCACCGCCCACGACCAGTACGAAGGCGACCACGACGCCGACGATCCAGCCGAGGCGGCTCATCCGGCGCTCCCGTACGACAGCATCTGTGCCTGCTCCTTCATGTCATCGTCGGGGGAGACGCTCACGGGGAGGAAGAAGCGCCCGTCGCGATACGTGCCCGAACCGGCCAGCCGCTCCAAGGGGTGCGCCGTAGTGCCCAGCTTCATCACGGTCTTCGGCTCCTCGCCCTTCGGCCCGATCCGTACGAGCCTCCCTGGCTCCTTCGAGTCGGCCTTCACGTAACCAATCACCGAGGACCCATCGATCCCCACCGTCAGCATCGGCCGGTTCTCCGCCGGCTCGGACGTCCACTTGATCTTTCCGCTGTCGAGGTCGAACGCGACGATCCGCGACCGTCCGTTTCCGTACTCGCCTCCCGGCTTGGCGGACAGATACAACAGGTCCTTGCCCACGGCGCCCCCTGAGCAGATCAGCGCACCGCGTGCTGAGTCGGCGCCTTCCGGGCACTCTGCGAAGGCGTACTTGCCGAAGTCGATGGCCGAACGCAGCTTGCCGTTGCCCGTGAGGGAGAGCACCGACCACTTGGACCTGTCACCCGCCGTGTGGACGGAGACGACCGGCGGATCGACGGAGTACACGGTTCCGAACATTCGCTGCCTGGTCTTCTTGGTCTTCGCATCCTTCGGCCGGTAACGCCACGCGATCTTCCCGGACTTGGGGTCGACCTCCTTGATCTGGCCGAACCCCGGGTCCGTGGCAGAGCAGTGGTCCAGGACCAGGAGCTTGGTGCCGCCGGCGACATCATCCGGGGCGCAGCCACCCGATGAGTCCTCGGCGAGTCCGAACAGGCGCTTGCCGTCGGACACCCGGTAGCCTTCGGCGATCATGTCGCGGGCCACCGCCACCGTGTTTCCGGTGATCGCGAGACGGACGGTGATCGTGCTGTCGAACCTGCCGGACTCGTCCAGCTTCTTGCGCCAGCCGCCCGCCCCCTTCTTCAGATCGATCATCTGCAGGTGATTGCACCGGCCGCCGCTGTTGTCGGCCTTCCCCTGGTAAGCGACGACCACCTTGCCGTCCGGCGTCGGCTGCGCCGGGGTGTCGCAGATCGCGGCCGGCAGCGTGATGCTCCAGGCCTTGGAGCCGTCCGTCACCTTGAACGCCGTGACCTCCCGGTACACGGCCCGGATCACCAGGTCGTCGACGAACCACGGGGTGTACCCGCGGCCGTCCGGGGGAAGATCCTGCTCGGTCGTCCCCAGCCAGGCCTTCGCCTCTCCCGTCTTCAGCCCGGCGTTGATGTCCTCGGGCAGGGGCGGGCGCGTGGACCCGGCACCGGGCGGGGCCGACGCGGGCGGCTTCTCGGCGTCCCCCGCTTCCGTCCGTCCCTTCCCGCCTTCCGTGTCGTCGCCGCTCACCGCGTACACGCCGGACCCGACGAGCAGCAGCGCCGCGAGCGCCGCACCGGCGGTGAGCACGGTCCGCCGCTCCCAGCGCGGAAGGCGCGCGGACAGCGGTCGCCTGGGGCGGGCGTTGCTGTGCGAGAACTCCGACAGCGGCCGTGCGTCGGGATCGCGGCGCGGCGGCTCGGGTGGCGAGGTCATGGCGCACCACCGAACGCCGCCGCCAGATACGGCGGTTCATAGCGCGACGCCGGCTTGCGCACGTAGAACTCCGAGGCGAAGAAGCGGCCGTCGACATAGCGGAGTTCGACCTGGTTGCCCACGAAGTGGCCCATCACCGTGGCCGCTTCGGCGTCCCGCGGGACGGTGAGGAGGAGGGTCTCCTTGAAGGTCCGGCCGTCGATGCTGACGATCTGCCCGTTGCGGCCCGCAAGCGGCGGCCGGTAGGCCAGCACGTTCCGGCCGTCCATCCGCAGCGGCAGGATGATGCCGCGGTCGCCGGAGTCTGCCTTCTGGCCGGTCGCCTTACCGGTCGCCAGGTCGTACGAGACGATCTCGTTCGCCGACTCGGACTCACCCACGTTCATCCGCTGCATGGTGGCCAGATACAGCCGGTCGTTACCGACGGCGATCGACTCGCACTCGGTCGCCGCCTCGATCCGGCAGGCCTTCATGGTCTGCTTCGGATCGACCGCGATCTTGCTGCGCAGCTTGCCGCTGCGCCGGTCGATCGCGAAGAAGTCGGTGATCTCCATGGACTCCGAGAAGCCCGCGACGACCAGCGGGTCGTTCGAGACGACCTTGGCGAAGCCGAGGCCGGTCGGCAGGTTGTACGTGTGGCGGGGCTTGCCGCCGTCGCCCAGGATCTGGACGCGGGCGTGGGAGGTGTCCTCCTGACCGCAGGTCTGCAGGGCGACCAGGTCCTCACCGCTGCCGTAGGCGAAGTCGTAGCAGGTCTCGGTGGGCCGGGGTTCCCAGCGGAGCCGGCCGTCCGCGAGGTCGAACGCGGCGCCGCCCTCGTCGCCGGCGACCGCCACCTTGCCCGCACCGACCGCGACCTGGTCGAACTCGATCTTGGTGCCGGAGCGTTCGAGGCTCTTGTTCCAGAGCAGCATTCCGGCGTCGACGTCGATCACCGCGATCTCGGTGCACGGCTTGAACTTGCCGTCCTTGCCGGGCAGTCCGTCCTCGACCAGGATCCCGGTGCGCCCTTCCTCGTCCACCTGCTCCGTGAAGCCGCAGACCTGGCCCGCCAGCGGGACCTCCCACACCTGCCGGCCGCTCTGCAGGTCATAGCCGGCGATCTTCCCGACACCGCTCTTCACGTACGTGGTGTCGGTGACCCAGGAGCCCGGGGCCTTGAAGAAGTCGCTCTTGCCGACCTTCGGGTCGGCGATGTGGAAGAGCATCCCGGCCTCGGGGTCCGCCGGCACCTTCTCCTTGCCGGGACCGTCGAAGCGGGCCGTCTGCTGCTTGCCGTCGCCGCTCGGCCCGTCGTCACCGTCCGCGGCCATGAACCAGATCCCCGCCCCGGCGAGCAGCGCGAGCGCCGCCGCCGCGCCGACGAGGGACACGGGGGAACGGGGGTGGCTCACCGCGCACCCCCGTAGGAGAGCAGCCGCACCTGCTGTACGGAGTCATCGCCTTCGAGCAGCGAGTCCGAGAGGTAGAACCGGCCGTCGCGGTAGACGGTGTGGCCCGCCATGGCCTCGTACTCCAGGGGCTGCGCCGTCTTGCCGAAGGTGACGACCGTCTTGGGCTTGCCGCCCTTCGCGCCGATCCTCACGATCCGGCCCGGCGTCTTCAGGCCGGCCCGTACATAGGCGATCAGGGACTTGCCCTCGACCGCCAGCGGCCGGACAGACCAGGTGTCGACCGGCTTGGACGCCCACTTGACCTTGCCCTTGTCCAGATCGAACGCGACGATCTGGTTCGGGCCGAGCGCATCCTCCTTCAGCGGCTTGCTGGAGAGATAGAAGGTGTCCTTGCCGACCACCCCGCCCACACAGTTCTGCGTACCGCGTCCCGAGTCGCCGGCGCCTTCGCACTGGTCGAACTTGTACTTGCCGGCGTTGAGCGTGGAGCGCAGCTTCCCGTTCGACTTGAGGCTGACCACCGACCAGTTGAACTGGTCCTCCGACTCGAAGACCGAGAACACCGGCGGATCCACCGAGTAGACCTTGCCGATCCGCCACGGCATCGTCTTCTTCGTCTTCCTGTCCTTCAGCTGGTAACGCCACTTGATCTTCCCCGACTTGGGGTCGACCTGCCTGATCTGCCCGTGCGAGATGTTGTTCTTTCCGGGGCACCAGTCGACGACGAGGAGCTTCGACCCGCCCGCGACATCATCCGGAGAGCAGCCGCCGGTCTTCTCCTCACCGAGCCGGAACAGCTTCTTCCCGTCCTTGATCCGGTACGCCTCCGCACTCATGCTGCGCCCGACGAGGACGGTGTCACCACTGATCGCCAGATGGACGGTGATCGTGTTGTCGCCGTTCTTCTTCTCGTCGAGCTTCTTGCGCCAGCCGCCCGCACCCTTCTTCAGATCGATCATCTGCAGGCCGTTGCACTTGCCCCGCTCCTTGGTGGGATGGTCCCGGTACGCGACGACGACCTTCCCGTCCGGCGTCGGATTCACGGGGACGTCGCAGACCGGAGCGGGCAGCGGAAGGCTCCACAGCTTCGAGCCGTCGGAGGTCTTGAACGCCGTGACCTCCTTGTAGAAGGCCTGGACGACGGTGTCCTCACCGACGAACCACGGCTCGTGCACCAAGGTGTTGCCGTCGGGCAGATCCTGCTCGCTCTTCGCGTACCAGGCCTTCGCCTCGCCCTTCTCCAGCCCGGCGTTGATGTCCTTCGGGAGGGGCGGCCCTGTCGGCTTCGCGTCGGGACTGGCCGAAACCGTCGGCTTCTTGGACGCCCCGGCTTCCGTACGCCCCTTCCCGTCACCCTTGTCCTCGCCGCTCATCGCGTACACCCCGGAGCCGACGAGCAGCAGCGCCGCGAGCGCCGAACCGGCCACGATCAGGGTCCGCCGCTCCCAGCGCGGCAGCCGTGTGGACAACGGCCGCTTCGGCCGGGCATTGCTGTGCGAGAACTGCGACAGCGGCTGGGCGTCGGGGCTGCGCCGAGGCGGCTCCGGCGGCTGGTTCATCGTGGGTCCCCCATGGGTCAACTTCTCGGTTCTGGAAGAAGATTCCAGAACCGGGTTCTGGTCGACGGTCAGAGTAGCGATCTCCGCGCGACCCGGTGAGGTGTTCATGAGGGGATACGGTGGATCCATGAACGTGATCCGCCTGCTGCTCGTCGACGACGACCCTCTGGTGAGGGCCGGACTGTCCTTCATGCTCGGCGGCGACTCCGGCATCGAGATCGTCGGCGAGGCGGCGGACGGCAGCGAGGTGGCCGAGCTCGTGGACCGCACCCGGCCCGACGTGGTCCTGATGGACATCCGGATGCCGCACGTCGACGGTCTGACCGCGACCGAGCAGCTGCGCGCCCGCAAGGAGGCGCCGGAGGTCGTCGTCCTCACCACGTTCCACGCCGACGAACAGGTGGTGCGGGCGCTGCGCGCGGGCGCGGCGGGCTTCGTGCTCAAGGACACCCCGCCCGCCGAGATCGTCGCGGCGGTCCGCCGGGTCGCCGCGGGCGAGCCGGTGCTCTCGCCCGCCGTCACCCGTCAGCTGATCTCGCAGGCCGCCGCGCCCGAGCCGAACGGCGGGCGGCGGGAGAAGGCGCGGCAGCGGATCGCGGAGCTGGCCGAGCGGGAGCGCGAGGTCGCCGTCGCCGTCGGGCAGGGCAAGTCGAACGCGGAGATCGCCGCGCAGCTGTTCATGAGCGTCGCGACGGTGAAGGCCCACGTCAGCCGGATCCTCACCAAGCTCGACCTGAACAACCGCGTCCAGATCGCACTCCTTGCCCACGATGCGGGGCTCCTGGAGGACTGACGCGGCAACGGCCGATGGCCGACCCGGGTGAGCGGGGACGGTCCGTCGGGGTGCGCGGGGCCGGGCGGCCCGGCAGTATCACCCCATGGGGACTCAACCGCGCATCGTGGAGCGCGCCGAGCAGCGGTTCGTCGGCGTACGGGGCCGTGTCACCTGGTCGTCCTTCGGACTGATCGCCGACCGGCTGCCGGAGATCGTCGGCCTGCTCGCCGAGCGCGGCATCGCGCCGGCCGACGGCCCGTTCTTCAAGTACGAGCTCATCGACCCCTCGGATCCCGAGCACGAACTGCACGTGGTGGCCGGTGTCCCGGTGAACGAACGGGTCCGCCTCCCGCACCCCGACCTCTTCGCGGGGACCCTGCCCGCGGGGCGGTACGCGACGGTGCACCACGTCGGCCACCCCGACAAGCTCCTCGCGGCCGCCTCGTCCCTCCTCAAATGGGGCCATGCGAAGGGCGTGCACTGGGACATGGTCCGCACGCCCGAGGGCGAGGTATGGGGCTGCCGTCTGGAGAGCTACCACACGGATCCGCGGCTCGAACCGGACCTGGAGAAGTGGGAGACGGAGCTCTCGTTCCGGCTCGCGGACTGAGCCGTACGCCGTGGTCGGGGTGAGGACCACGGCGTACGCCTCACTGGCTCAACTCGCCTCGATGCCGCGGGCTTCGAGGATCTCCCACTTGTCGGGCGCCGCCAGCGTGCCGTCGTCCACGAAGGTGACCTCCTTCAGGTTGGGCAGCAGGGCGAGGTCGTCCAGGGAGCGGATGTCGAACAGGTCGTCCTCGCCGTCCCAGGCCGGCGCGCAGTGCCGGTAGATGTCGAGTCCCGCGTCGAAGCAGAGCTCCTCGATGCCGGCGAGCAGCTCGTCACCGATCTCCAGCGCCTCGAAGTACGCGCGGGGCTCGGCGAGCACCTCCTCGTGCAGACCGTTCGCCAGCACGTGGGTCGCGGCGTCGCGAATGCCCCGCGCGTGAAGCAGCGCGTGGAGGTCGAAAACGGGCGTGAGGAGGGGCTCCTGCCCGTACATGAGCTCATCGATCACAACAAGCTTGAAATTGAAGTCTTTGAACAGGGCCATGCGGAAGATGTAATCACGGCCGCCGGAGCCCCCTCACGGCACCTCACGCCGCCCGGCGCCCCCGTCCCCGGTGGCCCGCGATCAGCTCGGCGTAACGGCGGCCGCTGCCCTTCACCGTGCGCTTCTGCGTCGCGTAGTCGACATGCACCAGACCGAAGCGCTTGTCGTAGCCGTACGCCCACTCGAAGTTGTCGAGCAGCGACCACGCGAAGTACCCGGCCAGCGGGGCGCCGCCCGCCACCGCGCGGGCGCAGGCCGCGAGGTGTTCCTCCAGGTAGCGGGTGCGCTCGGGGTCGCGGACGCCGCCGTCCGGGTCGACGGTGTCCACGTACGCGGACCCGTTCTCCGTGACGTACAGCCGGCGTGGTCCGTATTCACGTGTGACCCGCAGCAGGATGTCCTCCAGGCTGCGCGCGTGCACCTCCCAGTCCATGGACGTGGTCGGCGCGCCCTCGACCGGGACCTGCCGTGCGTACGGTGCGGGCCCTTCAGGGTCGGCCGCGACGACCTGGCGGAAGTAGAAGTTCACGCCGAGCCAGTCGAGCGGTGCGCCGATCAGCTCCAAGTCGCCGTCGTGTTCGGGGAGTTCGACCCCGTACAGCTCCTGCATGTCCTCGGGATAGCCGCGGCCGAAGACCGGGTCGAGCCACCAGCGGTTGGTGTGGCCGTCCGCGCGGCGGGCCGCCTCGATGTCCTCGGGGCGGTCCGAGGCCGGGACGATCGGGCTGAGGTTGTTGACGATACCGACGCGTGCACCGGGCACGTTGGCCCGCAGCGCCTGCGTCGCGAGGCCGTGGCCGAGGTGCAGGTGGTACGAGGCGCGTACGGCCTGCGCGAGGTCGGTGACGCCGGGCGCCATCCGGCCCTCCAGATGGCCGATCCACGCCGAGCACAGCGGCTCGTTGAGCGTGCACCAGTCCTTGACGCGGTCGCCGAGCTTCTCGCCCACCACGGCCGCGTACTCGGCGAATCGCTGTGCCGTGCTCCGCTCCGGCCAGCCGCCACGGTCCTGCTGCCACTGCGGCAGGTCCCAGTGGTAGAGGGTGAGATGAGGCGTGATGCCCGCCTCGCAGAGGCCGTCCACGAGCCGGTCGTAGAAGGCGAGCCCCTTCGCGTTCACCACGCCGTCGGCCTGCGGGACGACGCGCGGCCACGCCACCGAGAAGCGGTACGCGTCCGCGCCCAGTTCCCGCATCAGGCCGAGGTCTTCGCGCCAGCGGTGGTAGTGGTCGCAGGCCACGTCACCGTGGTCGTCCCCGTCGATCTTCCCCGGGGTGTGCGAGAAGGTGTCCCAGATCGAGGGGGAGCGGCCGTCGTCGGCGACGGCGCCCTCGATCTGGTACGCCGAGGTGGCGGTGCCCCAGACGAAGTCGGCGGGCAGCGCGGCGAGGTCGCCGTGCGGGGTGCGGAGGTCGTCAGCCGAAGTCACGTAGTGCCTTTCCCATCGGATGAGGTGCAGGTGGTGCGGTGTGGTGCGGTGGAGCGTCACTTCACGGCCCCTGCGGTGAGGCCGGCCACCAGGTAGCGCTGGAGCAGCAGGAACCCGGCGACGATCGGCACGCTCACGACCAGCGAGGCGGCCATCACCTGGTTCCAGTACACGTTGTTCTCCGTGGCGTAAGCCTTGAGACCGACGGCCAGCGTGCGTGTGGTGTCGTTGGTCATCACCGAGGCGAAGAGGACCTCGCCCCACGCGGTCATGAACGCGTAGACGGCCACCGCGACGATCCCCGGCACCGCGGCCGGGACGACGACGCGGAAGAGCGCCCCGAGCGGTCCGCAGCCGTCCACGAGCGCGGCCTCGTCCAGGTCGCGCGGGATCGAGGAGAAGTAGCCGATCAGCATCCAGATCGAGAACGGCAGCGAGAAGGTCAGATACGTGAGGATCAGACCGCCGCGCGAGCCGTAGAGCGCGATGCCCGTGGAGTTCCCGATGTTCACGAAGATCAGGAAGAGCGGGAGCAGGAAGAGGATGCCCGGGAACATCTGCGTGGACAGGATCGTCACCGTGAACACCCGCTTGCCGCGGAACTCGTAGCGGCTCACCGCGTACGCCGCGAAGACCGCGATCACCACCGAGCAGACGGTCGCCGCGCCCGCCACGATCAGCGAGTTCATGAAGTACTTCGCGAGCGGGACGGTCTCCCAGATGTCGATGTACGGGCGGAACGTGATGTCGCTCGGCAGCCAGGTCCACTCGCCGAGGGTGTCCTCCAGGGGCTTCACCGAACTGGAGAGCATCACGTAGACCGGAAGCAGCGCGAAGAGCGCGAGCAGGCTCAGCACGATCCGGCGGGTCCACACGAAGGACCGGGGTGGCGCCATCGGGGAACGAGGCCGCCCGGCCGTCAGGGAGCGGGGTCGCTCAGACATCGACTCGCCTCTTTCCGCGCGAGGTGACCAGCAGGTACACCGCCGTGACCAGGAGCAGGAAGAGCAGCAGGAGCACGGACATCGCCGAGCCCGAGCCGAAGTTCCAGGTCAGGAACGACGATTGGTAGATATGGATCGAGACGAGGTCCGCGGCCTCGGGCGCCGACTTGCCGAACAGCAGGAACGGCGTGTTGAAGTCGTTGAACGTCCACAGGAACAGCACAAGGACCAGGACCTGGTTGACGGGCGCCAGCGAAGGCAGGGTGATCCGGCGGATCTGCTGCCAGATCCCGGCGCCGTCGAGCGCGGCCGCCTCGTACAGCTCGCCGGGGATGTTCTGCAGCCCGGCCATCAGCATCAGGAAGGCGAACGGCCAGGTCTTCCAGATCGCCACGATCGTCAGGGCCCAGAAGCTGTTGTCTCCGATCAGCCAGAAACTGTCGCCGCCGAGCACCGAGTTCACCAGGCCGTTGTCCCGCTGGAACATGAACGCCCAGGTGATCACGGCCGCGTAGACCGGCAGCGCGTACGGCGTCAGGAACACCGCGCGCAGTACCGCACGACCGCGGAAGTTCTCCTGCATCAGGATCGCCGCGGTGACCCCGAGCAGCCAGGAGAAGCCGACGGCGAGCACCGTGAACGCGCAGGTCACCCAGAACGAGTGGAGCAGCGCGGCACCGACGGGCGCGTCGAAGTCCACGGCGATACGGAAGTTGTCGAAGCCCGTCCACGGGGCGCTGCCCCAGTCGCGGATGTAGAACTGCGTGAGCTCCTTGAAGCTCATCACGGCGCCGATGACCATCGGCACCAGGTGGATGAGCAGTTCGAGCACGAGCGCGGGAAGCAGCAGTAGATACGGGAGCCCGCCGCGCCGCAGCCGGTCGGGGAGGCGCAGCCTGCGGCGCGGGGGCGGACCCCCGGCGGGGGAGCGCAGTGCTTCCCCCGCCGCGGGCGCCTTCATGTCGAGCGAGGTCACGTCGTGGTCCTCAGCTCTTGGTCATCTGCTGCTCGGCCTTGCCGAGCGCGGCCTTCACGGACTCCGTGGTCACCGGCCGGCCCGCGGCCGCGTCGGCGAACAGATCCTTGATGGCGGTGCCGACGACCGTCTCGAACTGCGACTCCTCGGGCACCTGCGGCAGCGGCGCCGCGCTCTTGCCGAGGACGTCGCGCAGCACGGAGGTGTCCGGCTTGCCGAAGGCCGCGTCCTCCTGGGCCGCCTTGACCGGCGGGATCGAGCCGTAGGTCGAGTTGAGGATCCGCTGCTCCTCGTCGGAGGTCATGAACTTCACGAAGTCCACGGCCCCGTCGAGGTTGTCGCTGTTCTTGAAGACGGAGATGTTGATCCCGGCCACCATCGAGTTGATCTGCTCGCCCTGTCCGGGCGTGCCCGACTGCACCGGAACGGGAGCGACCCCGTACTCGCTCTCGTCCATGCCCTGCGACTTGAACGTGGAGGCGGCGGCCTGCCACAGCACCATCGCCGCCTTGCCCTTGGAGAAGTCGCTGAGCGACTGGTTCTGGGCGTATTCGGCGGCGCTCTTGGACGTGATCCTGTCCTTGGCCATGAAGTCCACCCACTGCTTCACGCCCGCGACCGCGCCGTCGGAGGTGAAGTCCGGCTTGCCGTCCTCGGTGAAGAAGTCGGCGCCGTGCTGCTTGGCGAGCACGAAGGCCTGGTGGATGTGGTTGGAGAGATTGCCGCCTTCAAGAGCCAGACCGTAGGTGTCGCCCTTGGTGACCTTCTTGCCGGCCTCGACCAGCTCGTCCCAGGTGGCCGGCGGCTTCTCGATCCCCGCGTCCTTGAAGATCTTCTTGTTGTAGTAGAGGGCGTACGACAGCGAGTACAGCGGGACCGCGGCGGGGTCCTTGCCCTCCGCCCCGGCCGCGGCGACGGCCGCCTCGGTGAACCGGTCCCGGCCGCCGATCCTCGCGAAGTTCTTCTCGTCCCACGGCAGCAGCGCCCCGGTCGCCTGCAGCGAGGCGGACCAGGTGTTGCCGATGTTCAGGACGTCAGGACCCTGGCCCGAACTTGTCGCGGCCATGATGCGGTTGAGCAGGTCCGACCACGGGACGACCTCCAGCTCGACGTCGATCCCGGTCTTCTTCTCGAACTTCGCGATCTCCTTGGTGAGGATCTTCTTGTCGGCCTCGATGCTCGGGCCCTGGTTCGAGGCCCAGTACGTGAGCTTCTCGGGGCTTTTGTTGCTGCCCTCGCCGTCGGTCGCCGTACCGCCGCCGCAGCCGGCGGCGGTCGCGGTCAGGGCGAGGACGAGGGCGGCGGCAGCGGCGGCTCGTATCGTGCGCATGAGGGCCCCTCTCAGGGGGTGGCCCCGTTCAACTCATGAACGGGCGTCACGGCTAAATTCAAGGCGTGAGTTAAGTAGTGAGAGAAGGGGGCGTCAAGAGCTCGCGCACGAGTTCACGGGCACGTTATGGTCACGGACGCAGGGCAGTCGGGAGCCACGGGTGGCTGCTGTCCGCGGGCCAAGGGAGGGGCGAGCATGGCGCAACCACACCGGCGGACCGTGCGTGACCTGCGACGCAGCAATCGCGCGACGGTGCTCGGGCGGCTGTACTTCGAAGGTCCGCTGAGCCGCCAGGAGCTCGGCCCGCTCACCGGCCTCAGCTCCGGATCGATCAGCAACGTGGTCGGAGAACTCGTCACGGACGGCATCGTCGAGGACGCCGGATCCGTGGAATCCGACGGCGGACGCCCCCGTACGCTGCTGCGCGTCGCGCCCGGCAGCGGCCATCTCGTCGGCGTGGACGTCGGCGAGACCCGGATCCGCGTCGAGCTCTTCGACCTCACGCTCACCGAACTCGCCCGCGCCGACCTGCCGTTGCCGCCCGACGGACACGACGTCGAACGGGTCGTACGGCTCATCGGCGAAGGGCTCCGGCAGGTGCTCCTGCTGCGCGAGAACCCCGAGCGGCCGCTGCTCGGCATCGGGGTCGGCGTCCCCGGCATCGTCGACTCCGGCTCCGTCGTGCACGGCCAGACCATCGGCTGGGACGCCGTGCCGCTCGGCTCGCTGCTGCAGTCCTCCGGCCACCTCCCGTCCGGGATACCGCTGTTCATCGACAACGGCGCCAAGACCCTCGGCCGCGCCGAGATGTGGTTCGGTGCGGGCCGCGGCGCCCGCAATGCCGTCGTCACCCTGATCGGCTCCGGTGTCGGCGCGTGCGTCATCGCCGACGGGGTGCCCTACCAGGGCGCCACCAGCAGCGCGGGGGAGTGGGGGCACACGGTCCTGCAGGTCGTCGGCGGACGCTCCTGCCGGTGCGGTGCGACCGGCTGCCTGGAGGCGTACGTGGGCGCCGAGGCGCTGCTCCAGCGGTGGCGCGAGAACGGCGGCCGCTGGTCGGCGGCCGACGAGGAAGGCGCGCTGGCCGAGCTCCTCGCCGCGCCCGACGCGGCCGGACTCCTCGACGAGACCGCGCGCTACCTCGGCGCGGGCATCGCCGACCTCGTCAATCTCTTCAACCCGGAACGCATCGTCCTCGGCGGCTGGGCCGGCCTCCTGCTCGGCCCCCGGCTGCTCCCCGCGGTCCGCGAGGCCGCCGCCTCGTACGCCCTGCGCCACCCCTTCGCGGGCACCTCCCTGGTCCTGGGCCGCCTCGGCCCCGACGCGGTCACGGTCGGCGCGGCGACCCTGCCGCTCGCCCGCTTCCTGGAGGCGGGCGGCGTGATCCGCACGGAACCCGCGGACGCCCGCCGCACCGGATCCCCGGTCGCTTGATCTTCCGGGTTAGCCTCGAAGGGAGTGACCTCGGGGCTTCCGGCTGCGGAGAGGACCGTTTCATGACGGAGATCGTCGATCTGGGCGCGTACGGCGAGGAGTTCACCAGGGACCCGTATCCCGTCTACGCCGCGCTGCGCGAGCGCGGGCCCGCGCATCTCGTCCGGCTGGCCCCGCCGTACGACGAGATGTACACGTGGATGATCGTCGGCTACGAGGAGGCGCGGGCCGCGCTCACCGACCCGCGGCTCGCGAAGAACCCGTCCGTCCTCGACGGCACGGCGCTCGACGGCGACCTCATCGGCACCCATCTGCTGCTCGCCGACCCGCCCCAGCACACCCGGCTGCGCAAGCTCGTGGCCCGCGAGTTCACCGCCCGCCGCGTCGAAGCCCTCGCGCCCCGCGTGCAGGCCGTCACCGACGGGCTGCTCGACGCGATGGGGGACCGCGGGCGGACCGACCTCATCGACGCCTTCGCCTTCCCGCTGCCGCTCACCGTGATCTGCGAGCTGCTCGGTGTGCCCGCCATGGACCGCGATGCCTTCCGCGCGATGTCCAACGAGGTGGTCGCGCCGACCGGGGCGGACGCCGAAATGGCGGCGGTCACCCAACTCGCCACGTATCTGGACGAGTTGATCGAGGACAAGCGCTGCAGCGGTCCGGCGGACGATCTGCTGAGCGCCCTGATCCGCACCACCGCCGAGGACGGCGACCAGCTCTCCGCCGACGAACTGCGCGCGATGGCCTTCCTGCTCCTGGTCGCCGGGCACGAGACCACGGTCAACCTCATCGGCAACGCGGTGCACGCCCTGCTCACACACCCCGCCGAACTCGACGCCGTACGGGCCGACTCCGGGCGGCTCGACGCGGTGATCGAGGAGACCCTGCGGCACGAGGGGCCGGTGGAGAACGCCACGTACCGCTTCAGCACCGAACCCGTCGAGGTCGGTGAGGTCACCATCCCCGCCGGGCAGCCGGTCCTCGTCTCGCTCGCCGCCGCCGGTCACGATCCCGGCCGCTTCCCCGACCCGGGGCGCTTCGACCCGGACCGCAGCACCCAGGGGCATCTGGCCTTCGGCCACGGCATCCACTTCTGCATGGGCGCACCGCTCGCCCGCCTGGAGGCGCGCATCGCGCTGCGCACCCTCCTGGAGCGCTGCCCGGACCTCGCGCTCGACGGGGCGGCCGGGCCGTGGCTGCCCGGGATGCTGGTGCGGGGGGTGCGGAAACTCCCCGTGAAGTGGTGAAATGCGGCTCGCAGACCACCTTCGGAGGAAGCTCTCATGCAGGAGTTCGACCGCACCACGTTTGATCTCGGCGTCGCCGAACAGGTCCTGGACGCCCAGCCGTTCAGCCGCCTGCTGAAGACCCGCATCACGTCCTTCGGCGACGGGGCCGCCGTGCTCGAACTGGACATACGCGAGGAGCTGCAGCAGCAGAACGGCTTCCTGCACGGCGGTGTCCTCGCCTACGCGGCCGACAACTCCCTCACGTTCGCGGCGGGTTCGGCGCTCGGGCCCGCCGTGCTCACCGCGGGCTTCTCCATCCAGTACATGCGCCCGGCCCGCGGCCGTACCCTGCTCGCCCGCGCCGAGGTCGTGCACGCGGGCCGCCGGCAGGCCGTCGCCCGCTGCGACCTCGTGTGCGTCGACGACGACGGCACGGAGACCCTGTGCGCGGTGGCGCAGGGGACGGTGCTGAACACCGTCGGCTCCTGATGCAGCGCCAACTGGAGATACAGGCTGAACTCACCGCCCGCCTCGGCGGCGGTGAGGGCTTCCACCATGTCCACTGGCGCTCCAAGATCGAGCTCGCGCTCGACTGCTTCATGTGCGAACGCACCGCGCGGACGACGGTCCTCGAACTCGGCGCGGAACGCTCCCTGTGCTCGGGCAGCACCAGCAGCGGCTTCCCCAGCCACTACACGGCGGCCCGTATCGCGGCCTTCGACATCACCTCGGGCGACGACCGCCTCTCCCTCAACGCCATCGTCAGCTTCTGGTGGGCCCCCTTCACGGACGCCCGCACCGGCCTGCGCGGCGCGGCCCCCACGCTCCAGCCCTGGGTCCGCCTCCACCTCGGCTACAACTGCCCCGACGAACCGGCCACGGACCCCCACCAGTTCACCACCCAGACCAACACGGTCCGCCCCGCAAGCGAGTCCTGCACCCACTGCACACGCCCGGTCGCAACCAGCTTGCGGGCACCCACGATCCGGTTGCTGGACTGAGCTCCCCGCTCACCCGATCTCCTCCACCCGTACGACCCGCCCCTCCCGCCGGGACACCTCGCACGCCTCCGCGACCCGCAGGGCCGCCAGGGCCTCGTGGCCGTCGCAGGGGTTGGGGTGCTCGCCCAGGAGGAGGGAGACGAACGCCGCGAGTTCGGCTTCGTAGGCGGGGGCGAAGCGTTCCAGGAAGCCCGGCCAGGGTTTGGAGGCCGGGGGCGGGCCCAGGGGCTCGGTGGAGGCGATCGGGGTGCGGTCGTCGAGGCCCGCCGCGATCTGGTCGAGTTCACCGGCCAGTTCCATGCGGACGTCGTAGCCCGAACCGTTGAGCCGGGTCGCCGTGGCCGTGGCGAGGACCCCGCCGGTCAGGGTCAGGACGGCCGCCGCCGTCGAGACGTCGCCCGCATCGCGGAACATCTCCGGGCCCGCGTCCGACCCCGTCGCGTACACGGACTCGACCTCCAGGCCCGTCACCCAGCGCAGCATGTCGAAGTCGTGGATGAGGCAGTCGCGGTACAGGCCGCCCGACAGCGGCAGGTATTCGGGCGGCGGAGGAGCGGGATCCGAGGTGATCACCCGGATGGTGTGCAGCCGCCCGAGCCGCCCCGACCGCACCGCCTCGCGCGCACCCGTGTAGCCCGCGTCGAACCGCCGCTGGAACCCGATCTGCAGAAGAGTGCCCGCTGCGTCCACTTGGGCGAGCGCCGCCTTCGTCCCCGGAAGGTCCAGCGCGATGGGCTTCTCGCAGAAGACCGGAAGCCCCGCCCGCGCCGCCTGCTCGATGAGCGCCGCGTGCGCCGACGTCGCCGCCGTGATGACCAAGGCGTCGACGCCCCAGTTGAAGATCTCCCGTACACCCGGAGCCGCCGTCTCGCCCAGCCGCTGCGCGAGCCGGGAGGCCCGCGCGGGATCCGCGTCGGCGATGAGCAGCGAGCCCACGTCACGGTGACGGCTCAGCACGGCGGCGTGGAAGGAACCGATCCGGCCGGCTCCGATGAGTCCGATACGCATGGCATCAACGTGGCAGGCCCGTCAGGCCCTGTCCATCGTTTGTCAGGACAATCGAACCTCACCACTTCCTGTCAACCGGACGCGGGGCTACGCTCGCCCCGTGTCCAAGCAAGCAGTGCACCGTGCGAACACTGCAGGGAACACAGCGGGACCACAGACGGCCGTGAGCAGCGTCGGCGACGCCTCTCTGGCCCTGGGCGTCGACCGCACCAGCCCGGTCCCGCTGTACTACCAGCTGTCCCGGCAGCTGGAAGAGGCCATCGAGCAGGGCAAGCTCGCGCCCGGCAGCCTGCTCGGCAACGAGATCGAACTCGCGGGGCGCCTCGGACTGTCGCGCCCCACCGTGCGCCAGGCGATCCAGTCCCTCGTGGACAAGGGGCTGCTCGTGCGCCGCCGCGGAGTCGGCACCCAGGTCGTGCACAGCCAGGTGAAGCGCCCCCTCGAACTGTCCAGTCTCTACGACGACTTGGAGACCGCGGGCCAGCGCCCCGCCACCCAGGTCCTGCACAACGTGATCGAACCGGCCTCCGCCGAGGTCGCCGCCATGCTCGGGCTCGCCGAGGGCGCGGACGTCCACCGCATCGAGCGGCTGCGGTTCGCACACGACGAACCGGTCGCGTACCTCCGCAACCATCTGCCCGTCGGACTCCTCCCGTTGGAGACAGCCCACCTGGAGGCCACCGGCCTCTACCGCCTCATGCGCAACGCGAGTGTCACCCTGCACAGCGCCCGCCAGTCCATCGGCGCCCGCGCGGCCACCGGGGAGGAGGCGGCACGGCTCGGCGAACCGGCCGGAACGGCCGTGCTCACCATGGCCCGTACGACCTTCGACGACATGGGACGCGCGGTCGAGTACGGCTCGCACCTCTACCGGGCCTCGCGCTACTCCTTCGAGTTCCAGCTGCTCGTACGGTCCTGAGTCCTGAGCCTTGAGCGACACCGCGACCGGGTCTACGCACGTCTTCCCGACTGGGTAACGAAGTCCGAATGTTCTGACAAACGCATTGACGGAGCCCGGTGCCACGGCTACAACCACTCAAGCCGCATCCCGGCGGCCGGGAGAAGAGGTGGGTTCACCATGCGTACACGCCGCACTGCAGCAGGCATAGCCGCCTTCGCGGCGGCCGCGGTCCTCGTCGCGGGGTGCAGCAGCTCCGGCGGCAAGGAGTCCGAGGACAAGCCGTCCGAGGGCGGCGGGGGCAAGGTCTCCGGGCCGAAGCTGACGATCGGCATGGTCACGCACGCCGGCAAGGGCGACGCTTTCTGGGACATCGTGCAGAAGGGCGCCCAGGCCGCCGCGGACAAGGACAACGTCGAGTTCCTGTACGCCAGCGACGACCAGGCCAAGGAGCAGGCCTCGCTCGTCCAGTCGTACATCGACAAGAAGGTCGACGGCATCGTCGTCTCCCTCGCCAAGCCCGAGGCCATGAAGGACGTGCTCGGCAAGGCCGAGGACGCCGGCATCCCGGTGATCACCATCAACTCCGGCGGTCAGTTCTCCGCCGAGTTCGGTGCCCTCAACCACATCGGCCAGGACGAGTCCGTCGCCGGTGAGGCGGTCGGCAGCGAACTGGAGAAGACGGACCGCAAGAAGGCGCTCTGCGTGATCCACGAGCAGGGCAACGTCTCCCTGGAGGAGCGCTGCGCGGGCGTCAAGAAGGCCTTCGGCGGCGACACCGAGAACATCAACGTGCCCGGCACCGACATGCCCCAGACGCAGTCGCAGATCACCGCGAAGCTGCAGGCGAGCGAGGACATCGACGCGGTCGTCACGCTGAACGCGGGCATCGCCGAGGCCGCCATCAAGGCCAAGGGCGACGCCGGCAGCAAGGCCGAGGTGTCCACGTTCGACCTGAACGAGGCCGTCACCGAGCAGTTGAAGAAGAAGGCGATCACCTTCGCCGTCGACCAGCAGCCCTATCTGCAGGGCTACCTCGCCGTGGACGGCCTGTGGCTCTACAAAACGAACCTCAACGTGATCGGCGGCGGACAGCAGGTCCTCACCGGCCCGGCCATCATCACTGAGAAGGACGTCCCGCAGCTCGAGAAGCTGGCCGCGAACGGCACGCGGTGACCGTCGCCGCCCTCGCCCTGCCCGGGTGCCGCTCGACCGTATGGCCGAGCGGCCACCCGGTACCTGTCCGGCGGCGGAGATCGCCGGTCAGTAATACTGGGGCGTTCGCGGCCGCACAGGCCGCGGCGCACCGGGCAAGGCAGCAAGAAGGGCACGGCTTCGTGGCAAGGGTTCGGACCTGGGTGGGCATCGCACTGGCAGCGGTACTGGGGGCATCGGTCGCCGGATGCAGCAGCACGGGCGGCAAGCGCGCCGAGGACGCACGCAAGGCGTCGGCCGAGGCACAGGGGAAGGCGGCCGTGAACACGCCCAGGTGGACCTTCGCGATGGTCACCCACTCGGGGGATGGCGACAGTTTCTGGGACATCGTCCAGTCCGGCGCCAAGCAGGCTGCCGCGAAGGACAACATCAACTTCCTGTACGCGCACGACGACCAGGCGCAGCAGCAGGCGCAGCTCGTGCAGTCGTACATCGACAAGAAGGTCGACGGGCTGATCGTCACGCTCGCGAAGCCGGACGCGATGAAGGGCGTCATGGCCAACGCGAAGAAGGCCGGCATCCCCGTGATCACGGTGAACTCCGGCTCCGCCGAGTCCAAGGAGTTCGGCGCGCTCAGTCACATCGGCCAGGACGAGGAGATCGCCGGTGAGGCCGTCGGCGAGGAGCTCACCAGGCGCGGCAAGAAGAAGGCGCTCTGCGTCCTGCACGAGCAGGGCAACGTGGGCCACGAGCAGCGTTGCGCGGGCGCCGAGAAGACCTTCAAGGGCGATCTGCAGAACCTCTACGTCGACGGCACCAACATGCCCGAGGTCCAGTCCGGCATCGGCGCCAAGCTCCAGGCCGACCGCTCCATCGACTCCGTCCTCACCCTCGGCGCGCCCTTCGCCGACGCGGCCGTCAAGGCCAAGAAGGACGCCGGCAGCGAGGCCGAGATCGACACCTTCGACCTCAACGAGGAGGTCGCCCGCGGCCTCCAGGACAAGACCTACGGCTTCGCGGTCGACCAGCAGCCGTACCTCCAGGGCTACGAGGCGATCGACCTGCTCTGGCTCTACCGCTACAACGCCAATGTCCTCGGCGGCGGCCGTCCCGTCCTGACCGGCCCGCAGATCATCACGGGCGAGGACGCGGGGGCGCTCCTGGAGTACACCGAGCGGGGGACCCGATGACCACAGCGACCGCCGACGAACGGCTGCTCAGAACCTCTCTGTGGCGCAAGATGCTCGGTCGCCCCGAGCTGGGCGCGGTGATGGGCGCCGTCGCCGTCTTCATCTTCTTCTCGTTCGCCGCTGACAGCTTCCTGCGGATGTCATCGCTGAGCACCGTCCTGTACGCGGCGTCCACGCTCGGCATCATGGCCGTCCCGGTGGCGCTCCTGATGATCGGCGGCGAGTTCGACCTCTCCGCCGGTGTCCTGGTCACGTCATCCGCGCTGGCGTCCTCGATGATCAGCTACCAGATGACCGCCAACGTCTGGGTCGGCGTCTTCGTCTCGCTCCTCGTGACGCTGGCGATCGGCATCTTCAACGGCTTCATGCTGACCCGGACGCAACTGCCCAGCTTCATCGTGACGCTCGGCACGTTCCTGATGCTGACGGGCCTCAACCTCGGCCTGACCAAGCTGATCAGCGGCACCGTGCAGACGAAGTCGATCGCCGACATGGAGGGCTTCGCCTCCGCGCAGAACGTCTTCGCCTCCGAGATCTCGATCGGCGGCGTCAACTTCAAGATCACGATCCTGTGGTGGCTCGTCCTCGTCGCGCTCGCCACCTGGATCCTGCTCCGCACCCGCTGGGGCAACTGGATCTTCGCGGTCGGCGGCAACGGCGACGCGGCCCGCGCGGTCGGCGTCCCGGTGACCAAGACCCGCATCGGCCTCTACATGGGCGTCGCCGTCGGCGCCTGGATCTCCGGGCAGCATCTGCTGTTCTCCTTCGCCCGCGTGCAGTCCGGCGAGGGCGTCGGCAACGAGCTGATCTACATCGTCGCGGCCGTCATCGGCGGCTGTCTGATCACCGGCGGCTACGGCTCCGCGATCGGCTCCGCCTTCGGCGCGCTGATCTTCGGCATGGTCAGCAAGGGCATCGTCTTCGCCGAGTGGAACGCCGACTGGTACAAGTTCTTCCTCGGCGCGATGCTGCTGCTCGCCACGCTCCTCAACCACTGGGTACGCAAGCGGGCGGAGGCCACGAAATGAGCGAGGCTCCGGCTGCGGAGGCAGTGGCGACGGGCACGGCACTCGTCGAGCTGGACGACGTCAGCAAGTACTACGGCAACATCCGGGCGCTCGAAGGTGTCTCCCTTGAGGCGCACGCGGGCGAGGTCACCTGCGTCCTCGGCGACAACGGCGCCGGCAAGTCCACCCTGATCAAGATCATCGCAGGGCTGCACCAGCACGACGCCGGCACCTTCCGCATCGAGGGCGAGGACGTCCGCCTCGGCAAGCCGCGCGAGGCCCTCGACCGCGGCATCGCCACGGTCTACCAGGATCTCGCCGTCGTCCCGCTGATGCCGGTCTGGCGGAACTTCTTCCTCGGCTCCGAGCCCACGAAGGGCGCGGGCCCCCTCAAGCGCATGGACGTCGCGCTCATGCGCGGGACCACCCGCGCGGAGCTCCTGCGCATGGGCATCGACCTGCGCGACGTCGACCAGCCCATCGGCACGCTCTCCGGCGGCGAGCGGCAGTGCGTGGCCATCGCGCGCGCCGTCTACTTCGGCGCCAAGGTCCTCGTCCTCGACGAGCCCACGGCCGCGCTCGGCGTCAAGCAGTCGGGCGTCGTCCTCAAGTACGTGGCGGCCGCACGTGACGCAGGCCTCGCCGTGGTCCTGATCACGCACAACCCGCACCACGCGTACCTGGTCGGCGACCGTTTCGTCCTCCTCAAGCGCGGCACGATGGCCGGCAGCTACGCCAAGCCGGACATCGCCCTCGACGAGCTGACGCGCCAGATGGCGGGCGGCTCGGAGCTGGAGGAGCTCAGCCACGAGCTGGAGCGGGCCCCGGAGCCGCTGCATCTCGGCGGGGAGCCGACGGACAAGGGGTGACCCGCGGGGCCGGGGCGGGGATGCACCTGTGCCGGCCCGCGGAGCCGGGGTGGGCGTCCACCCGCCCCGGCTTGCCCGGCCGGGCAGCACACCCGTCCCACGTCGCCCATAGAATCGCCCCCGATGAGCACTTACCGTGATCTCGCCCCCAGAGGCTCGGCGCGCGCGACCCTGCGGACCGTAGGGACGCGCGAGCGCCGCTCGCATCTCACCGCACCTCGCGTGCCCACCGTCGGCATCGACATCGGCGGTACGAAGGTGATGGCGGGCGTCGTCGACGCGGACGGCGTCATCCTGGAGAAGCTCCGCACGGAGACCCCGGACAAGTCCAAGAGCCCCAAGGTCGTCGAGGACACCATCTGCGAGCTGGTGCTCGACCTCTCCGACCGGCACGACGTGCACGCCGTCGGCATCGGCGCCGCGGGCTGGGTCGACGCGGACCGCAACCGCGTCCTGTTCGCCCCGCACCTCGCATGGCGCAACGAACCCCTGCGCGAGGCCCTCGAAGGGCGCCTCGCCGTTCCCGTCCTCGTCGACAACGACGCGAACACCGCAGCCTGGGCCGAGTGGCGCTTCGGCGCGGGCCAGGGCGAGGACAACCTCGTCATGATCACGCTCGGCACCGGCATCGGCGGCGCCATGCTGGAGAACGGCCAGGTCAAGCGCGGCAAGTTCGGTGTCGCCGGCGAGTTCGGCCATATGCAGGTCGTCCCCGGCGGCCACCGCTGCCCCTGCGGCAACCGCGGCTGCTGGGAGCAGTACAGCTCCGGCAACGCCCTGGTCCGCGAGGCCCGCGAACTGGCCGCCGCCGATTCCCCCGTCGCGTACAACATCGTCGACCGCGTCCAGGGACAGATCTCCGACATCACCGGACCACTGATCACCGAGCTCGCCCGCGAGGGCGACGCGATGTGCGTGGAACTGCTCCAGGACATCGGCCAGTGGCTCGGGGTCGGCATCGCCAACCTCGCCGCCGCCCTCGACCCGTCCTGCTTCGTCATCGGCGGCGGCGTCAGCGCGGCCGACGACCTCCTGATCGTGCCCGCCCGCGACGCCTTCCGCCGCCAGCTCACCGGCCGCGGCTACCGCCCCGAGGCGCGGATCGCCAAGGCGCAGCTCGGCCCCGAGGCAGGGATGGTGGGCGCGGCGGACCTCGCCCGCCTCGTCGCCCGCCGCTTCCGCCGCGCCAACCGCCGCCGCGTCGAGCGCCACGAACGGTACGAGCGCTACACCCAGGCGATCCGCAACGGCCGCATCCCCACCCTCGCCGACGCCAAGGCACCCTTGGACGAAGGCACCGGCGGCAAAGGCGCCGGTACCGCCGGTACCGCCGGTACCGCCGGTACCGGCGACGCCGGTCCGTCGTCCGACACCAGCACCACGCAAGGAAACCCGTAGATGCCGCCGTCCGTCCCCCGCCAGTCCCCGCCGCCGGACGAACCGGCACGCAGGCCCGAGGACCACCGGCACATGATCCGGCGCCGCTGGATCACCGCGACGATCATCGTGCTCCTGATCGGCGTCCCCGCCGTCTACCTGGCGATCTCCGCGGGCCAGAGCCGGGACAGCGGCCGCGACAAGGAGGAGAAGTACTCCGCGACCGGCCTCACCGAGGGCTGGCCTTCACGCGTGCAGCGCCGGATCTACGAGGTGCCGATCCCGGGCAAGTCCAAGAAGGTCGCGTACTACGAGACCAACAACTGGCGCACCAGCCGCCTGTACGCGCAGTTCGAGACGACACCGGCCGGTCTGGAGAAGTTCCTCAAGAACATCGACGAAACCGTCGACTCCCTCGAACCGAACGAGATCACCATCAGCGAACGCGACCAGCGCGTCGTCGGCTGGGAGTTCACGGGCGAGGGCCCATGGGCGGGCCTCACCCACAAGCAGAGCGACCCCCGCCCGACGCAGGACGTCACGGTGAACACATCGAACCCGAAGCGCCCGATGGTGTACGTGGTGTCTGCGGCTACGCCTTAGCCGTTCAGCCCCTGCGGCGTTTGAGCAGAGCCGAACGAAGTCCGGATGCGGGGTCCGGGGCGGAGCCCCGGTTTCGGGAAGGGGCGGGTCGGGGAGAAAGCCCGCCGCAGGCGCCCCCACCCACCCCCACCTGCACAAACAAAAAATTGTCAGACCCGCTCCGTAAAGTCGTCGACACCTGCCCGCACAAGCCGCACGAGGAGGTGCGACAACGCCATGCCCACCACCGCGCTCGCCCACCTCGCCCCCGTCTTCCTCCCGGCCCCCCTGCCCCGCGAGGGCAGACTCGCCTTCTGGTCACCCGACGACACCCCACTGCCCCCAGACCTGGGCGAGGCCACAGACCTCACCGTCGTACGCAGAAGAGGCGCCGTGGTCCGCACCACCACGGTCCCCGCGCGCACCCTCACCGTGGAGCAGGCCCTACCGGCCTTGCTCCACGCCCACACCACACCGAACGCCCACCCTGCGGCAGCCTGCTGGGGCACCGCCGCACATTTCGCCCTGCACCTGGTCGCCCGGGGCCGCCTCCTCCCCGGCCTCACCGGCGACGACCTGGACGCATGGCGGGCGGGCCCACTCGAAGCGGACGACATCCGCTATCTGCGATCGGTCGCCGCCGCCCTGCCGTACGAGGGGCACGCGAGCCCTCTGCCCGACACCCGGCCGCTCCGGCTCCCGTCCCCCGAAGCCCTGATGCGCGCCTTCCTGGACGCGGTCGCCGACACCCTGCCCCGTACCATCGCGGCCGCCCACGCCGTCGGCGCCCCCTTCGCCGCCCGCGCGCCGCAGCGGCTGCCCGAGGCGCGGGACTGGGCGGCGGAGGCGGCGGCCGGCATGGACACCGGCGTACGGATCTCGCTCCGGCTCGACCTCAGCGGATACCACCTGTTCGACCGCACCGACGACGCCCAGGGCCAGGGCGCCGCCGCGATCGTCCAGGTGCACAGCCTCGCCGACCCCACCCTCGTGATCGACGCGGCGGCGCTGTGGGCGGGGGAGGGGGACGCGGTGTTCGGGCCGCGCGCCCGGGTCGACGCGGCCCTCGCACTGCGCCGCGCCGCCCGCGTCTGGCCGCCTCTGGAGCGGCTCACCGAACGGGACACCCCGGACGTCCTGGCGCTCACCGAGGAGGAGTTGTACGAACTCCTCGGTTCCGCGGCCGCCCGGCTCACCGCGGCGGGCGTGGGCGTGCACTGGCCCAAGGATCTCGCGCAGGATCTGTCCGCGGCGGCGATCGTCCGCCCCGCGCCGGGCTCGGCCACCGACGGCACCGGCTTCTTCGAGGCGGAGCAACTCCTCGAATTCCGCTGGCAGTTGGCGCTCGGCGGCGAGGCGCTCAGCGAGGCAGACATGGATCTGCTCGCCGAGTCCCACCGGCCCGTCGTACGGCTGCGGGACCGCTGGGTCCTGGTCGATCCCGCCCTCGTCCGCAAGGCGCGCAAGCGCGAACTGGGGTTGCTCGACCCGGTGGACGCGCTGTCCGTGGCCCTCACGGGAGAGGCCGAGGTCGACGGCGAGGCGGTCGAGGCCGTACCGGTCGGCGCGCTGGCCGCCCTGCGCACCCGGCTGACCACCGCCCTGGCCCCCGCCGAACCGCCGCCGGGCCTGCGGGCCACCCTGCGCGACTACCAGCTCCGCGGCCTCACCTGGCTCGACCGGATGACCTCCCTCGGCCTCGGCGGCTGTCTCGCCGACGACATGGGCCTCGGCAAGACCATCACCGTCATCGCACTCCACCTCAAGCGCGCACGCCCCGAGCCGACCCTCGTCGTCTGCCCCGCCTCCCTCCTCGGCAACTGGCAGCGGGAGATCGAGAAGTTCGCGCCCGGCGTCCCGGTCCGCCGCTACCACGGCACGGGCCGCAGCCTCGACGACCTCGACGGCGGCTTCGTCCTCACCACGTACGGCACGATGCGCTCGGCGGCGCCCCGTCTGATGCAGCAGTCCTGGGGCATGGTCGTCGCCGACGAGGCACAGCACGTCAAGAACCCGGCGTCCGCGACCGCCAAGGCGCTCCGCACGATCCCGGCACCCGCGCGCGTGGCCCTGACCGGCACCCCCGTCGAGAACAACCTGTCCGAGCTGTGGGCCCTGCTCGACTGGACGACCCCCGGGCTGCTCGGCCCGCTCAAGGCCTTCCGCTCGCGGCACGCGCGCGCCGTCGAGGGCGGCGAACACCCGGACGCAGCCGAGCGCTTGGCGCGTCTGGTCCGCCCGTTCCTGCTGCGCCGCAAGAAGTCCGACCCGGGCATCGTCCCCGAACTGCCCCCGAAGACCGAGACCGACCACCCGGTGCCGCTCACCCGCGAACAGGCCGGCCTGTACGAGGCCGTGGTGCGCGAGTCGATGGCGGCCATCGAGGCGGCCGAAGGCATCGCACGCCGCGGCCTGGTCCTCAAGCTCCTCGGCGCGCTCAAGCAGATCTGCAACCACCCGGCCCAGTACCTCAAGGAGGAGGCCGGGGCGCGTCTCGACGGGCGCTCGGGCAAACTCGCGCTGCTCGACGAGCTGGTGGACACGATCCTCGCGGAGGACGGTTCGGTGCTGGTCTTCACGCAGTACGTGGGGATGGCCCGGCTCATCGCGGCGCATCTGGCCCATCGCGCCGTACCGGTGGAGATCCTGCACGGGGGTACGCCGGTCGCTGAGCGCGAGCGGCTTGTCGACCGTTTCCAGGCGGGGGCGACACCCATCCTCGTCCTGTCGCTCAAGGCGGCCGGGACGGGGCTCAATCTGACCCGGGCCGGTCACGTCGTCCACTTCGACCGCTGGTGGAACCCGGCAGTCGAGGAACAGGCCACCGACCGCGCCTACCGCATCGGCCAGACCCAGCCGGTTCAGGTCCACCGCCTGATCACCGAGGGCACGGTGGAGGACCGCATCGCGGACATGCTCGCCGCGAAGCGGGAGCTGGCCGAGGCGATCCTGGGCTCGGGCGAGTCGGCCCTGACCGAACTCACCGACCGCGACCTGGCGGACCTGGTCTCCTTGAGGAGGTCGGAATGAACACGCCACCGAAGGGAAGCCCCGCGGACCGCGCACGAGCGGCGTTGCGGGCGGCTCGGGCGGAGAGGGAGCGGGAGCGGTTGGAGGGGGTCGGCGCCCCTGAGGACGGAGCCGCGGGCGAGGGGCGTGCCTCGTCCGAGCCGTCGGAGCCGGGGCCTTCGGGCTTCGGCTCGGACACGGTGCCGTCGCGCGACAACGATGAGGCGGCGGCCGCCTCGGAGAGTCCGGGCGGCTCGGCGAGCAGCGAAGCCGCGTCGTCCTCAGAACCCGTGGAAGGTTCCGAGGAGCCGGGTCCGGCGGGACCGAGGCCCGAGCCGTCGGAGGGATCCGAGGGTGCGCGTCCGGCGGATGCGGCGCGGGCGGCGCTGCGTGCGGCCCGGTCCGCGTCGGCGGCTGCCGGAGCAGGCAGCCGGCCCGTCGGCAAGGGGGCGGAAGCCGCAGTCAAGGAGGTTGCCCGCACGGAGGGGACCCCATCGGCAGACCCGGCACCGAGCGCGCCCGAGCCTCCCAAGAGCTCCCCGGCGCGAGAGGCCGGTCATGAGGCGGACGAGGCGAGGGCCGCGTTGCGCGCGGCGCGCGAGACGGCCCACAAGGAGGACCGGACCGAGCGCCCGCGCCAGACCACCCCCACGCCCCCCACCCGTACGCGCGCCCGCTCCGAAGGCGACGCGCCTGCCCCCTCCCGCCGGGGCGGCGGCCCACGCGCGGCGTCCGCGGACCTGGCCGATCTGCTGCAGTCCCTCGGGCGCGGAGCGGCCGCACGGACCTCGAGCGCTCCCGGCGCGGACGAGCCGGCCGGCTCAGCGGGACTTCACGCCGCACCGGACCAGTTGGCGGGTGCGCCGCAGCGGGATGCCGACAGCGCACCCGCCGTGCGACCCCACGCCGCCGACCGCACCGCCGACCGCACCGCGACCACACCCCGCGACCCGGCCCCCGAACCCACCCGTCACGAACTCACCCGTCGCGAGACGACCCCGACCAGCTCGGCCGCCGCCGCAGCAGCCACCATCCGCCCCCTCCCCGTCCAAGACCTCCGCCGCACCTTCTCCGCCCTGCCTCAACGCCCCGCCCACGAAGGCGACTTCGCCGAGACCTGGTGGGGGAACGCCTGGGTGCGGGCGCTGGAGGAAGTGGCCGCCGATCCCGCGCGGCTCAAGCGAGGGCGGGGGTACGCGGATCAGGGGCACGTCGAGGCGATCACCGTGACGCCCGGCAACGTCCTCGCGTACGTGCAGGGCAGCCGACAGCGCCCGTACCGCACACGGATCCGGCTGCGGACGCTGGACGACGCCGACTGGGAGCGGTTCCTCGACGCCGCCGCGGACCACCCCGGCCACCTCGCCGCCCTGCTCGACCGCGAGCTCCCGCACGGGCTCGCGGACCTCGCCGCCGGGCTCGGCGTCGACCTGCTGCCGGGGCCGGGTGAGCTGCAACCCGACTGTTCCTGCCCGGACTTCGGGCATCCCTGCAAGCACGCGGCCGCCCTCTGCTACCAGACGGCACGGCTGCTCGACACCGACCCCTTCGTCCTACTCCTGCTCCGCGGCCGCGGCGAGCACTGGCTGCTCGACACTCTGGCGCGCCGTAACGCCCACCGCGCCGCGCGCGCGGAATCGGCCGCCCCGCCGATGCCCGGCGTACGGGCCACGGAGGCACTCGGGCAACGCGTCCTGCCGCCCCTGCCCGCGCCTTTGCCCAGGCTCGTCCACGCGGGCCGGCCGCCCGCGTACCCGGCCGCGCCCGGCGGCCCGGACCCGTTGGCACTCGACCAGTTGGCCACCGACGCGGCCGCCCGCGCCCATGCCTTCCTGATCACGGGGGAGGACACCATCGGCGGGCTCACGCTCTGGCAGGACGCCGTACGGATCGCCGCCGGTCAGCCCGGTTCGGGGCTGACCGGAGCGACTCGTGCGCTGTACGCCCAACTCGCCGCCGCGGCAGACCGTTCCACCACCGACCTGGCCCGGGCCGTGGCCGCCTGGCGCCAGGGCGGCCTCGACGGCCTCACCGTCCTGGACGAGCCATGGAACCCCCCGGCGGGCCCCTTCGACCAGGCCCGCCCGGCCCTCCTCGCCGCCGAGCACCCCGCGTTCCGCCCCTGGCGCAACCACCTCACGCACCCGGCCGGCCACCTCCAGCTCCGCTACGGCCGCGACGGCTACTGGTACCCGTACGAAGCCGAGCCTGGCACCGACGACTGGTGGCCCCGCGGCACACGCGACCTGGACCCGGTGGGCGCCCTCTCGGGCTGAGGCGCCCGCCTGACCTGGTACGCCCGCCCGCCTGGGCACGAGCGTCCGCCCGTTCCGGGATGCCCGCCCGGCCCTGAGGCGGGCCGTCTCAACCACCACCGCCCGCCTCAGCCACCCGTACCCGCCCAGCAGCCACCCCCTACCGAAGCCGCGTCACCACCAGCAAATACTCCTTGCGGCTGAGCGGGTTGTGGTCCGTCCGGGCCCGCGCCGCGGGCTCGCCCGCCACCGGCCGATAGCCCGCGAACGCGGACTCGACCACGCCTTCGCCGCGGGTGAGCCCCGGAAGGAGCTGCCCCAGCCGGTGCAGACTCGCCGCCGGGATCTCGCCCTCCACGACACCGGCGGCACCCCGGAGATCCGGCGTACCCGGCACCGCCCGCAGCCGACCGAGGAGCGCGAGGACCGGACTCAGCGCGTCCGAGGGCAGTTCGAGCCGGAACGCGTGCACCGGCTCCTCCACGCGCGTCCCCGCCTCCCGCAGCGCATCCATCAGGACGAGCGGCGTGACCAGCCGGAAGTCCCCCGCCGTACTCGACATGCTCTTGTCGAAGGTCGCGTGCGAGTGGCTCTGGCGCGGCCAGTACCCCGAGTGCGTCATCGTCACCTTGCAGTCGACGACCTGCCAGCCGAGCAGCCCCTGGCCGAGCGTCTCGTACACCGTCTCCTCGACGGCCTTGAAGAACGCGTACGGCATGGAGCCGAGTTCGACCTCCAGGCCGAAGGAGATCCCGCTGCCGGGCGCCGCCGGTTCCACGCGCAACCCGACCGTCCCGAGGAACGGCAGCAGATCCTTCTCGTAGCCGTGGCCCACGCCGGCCGGCCGCTCGACGCAGATCGTCGTCGTCTCGCGGAAGGCGACGTCGATCCCGAACTCCTCGGCGAGCGTGGTCTGGATGACCTCCTTCTGGACCTCGCCGTAGAGGGAGAGGTGCACCTCTCCGCGTACGTCGTCCTGGCGGAGCCCGATCAGCGGGTCCTGCTCGGCGAGTTGGGCCAGCGCCAGATGCAGCGCACCCCGGTCCGTCCCGGCACCCGGCACCACGACCGTCTCCAGCGTGGGCGGCGCGAAGTGCGCGTCGTCGGACTCCTTGCGGGCCGCGCCCACCCAGTCCCCGATCCGCACCTCGCCGAGCCCCCACACCCGGGCGATCTCACCGGCCCGCACCGCGTCCCGGCGCTCACCCGCGCCTTCGTGGAAGACCTCGACCGCGGTCACCTTCGCCTCGTGGGGCGTACGGTCACGGCCCACCGGTACCCGGTCCCGTACGGCCAACTCGCCGGAGAACATCCGTACATACGCGATCTTCTCACCGGCCCCACCACGCTCGACCTTGAAGACGGTGCCCGAGAGCCGGCCGTCACCGGGGTCGGCGGACGGCAGCAGGGTGCGGATGCCGTCCATGAGGTCCGGCACCCCGGCACCCGTGACTGCCGAGCCGAGGAACACCGGGTGCACCAGACCGTCGCGGGTCTGAGCGGCCAGCGTGCCGAGCAGCCGCTCGTACGGAACGGGTGCGTCGGTCACGTACGCGGAGAGCAGTTCCTCGTCCTGTTCGGCGAGGACTTCGGTCAGACGGCGGCGGAAGCCGGCGTCCCCGGAGCCGTACGCGAGGGCGCGGGCGTCGCGTGCGCCGATGCCCTGGACCATGCCCATCGCGAGCGCGGCAGGGGTGAGGCGGCGGTTGATCCGGCGCAGGGTGCGTTCGGCGTCCGCGCCGCGTCGGTCGATCTTGTTGACGAAGATCAGCGTCGGGATGCCGAGGCGGCGCAGCGTACGGAGCAGGATCCGCGTCTGTGCCTGAACGCCTTCGACGGCCGACACGACGAGCACGGCTCCGTCGAGCACGCCGAGCACCCGCTCCACCTCCGCGATGAAATCGGGGTGGCCGGGCGTATCGATGAGGTTGACGGTCACTTGGTCCTCGGGCGGGCCGAGGGGGAACGAGACGACCGCGGACTTGATGGTGATGCCGCGGCGGCGCTCCAGCGCGAGCGAATCCGTCTGTGTGCTGCCCGCGTCGACGCTGCCGGGAGCATCGATCACACCGGCGGCGTGCAGCAGCCGCTCGGTCAGGCTGGTCTTACCTGCGTCGACATGGGCGAGGATGCCCAGATTCAGTGAGGGGTTCGGCGATGCCGATGACACGTCGCGTCATGTCCTTCGAAGAGGGGATCGGGGTCAGCGAGCGGGACATGGACGTCTGGCGCATTCCGATTCCTCCTCTTGTGGCCGCTTCGTGGCGGCGGACGTCTGCGAGTAGACCAGGGCTGGGCGCTACCGGGCAACCGAATTAGCGGTGAGTGCGCGACGACCCGCGCGTGGCTCAGCCGCGCTTGCGGGTGTTGCGGCCCATGCGGTGCCAGGTGTGGCGGCGGCCGCGGATGGCGACGGAGTAGTCGTAGAGGAATTCGGGATCCATCGAACCGGACACATAGGCATCGCCGATGTGGTGCGCGTCGACGCCGATCTCCTTGGCGTTGAGCGCGAGTTGAGGCACCAGATTGCGGTGCGAGCCCTCCTGGCTCGTGCCGATGGTGCCCATGGCGATGGCACCGGCGGCGTGGATACGGCGTACGGCGTCCGCGGCGATCTCACGGGTGACGCCGGGAACCGTGCCGGGCAGCGGGACGAGCACACCGTCGGCACCGGCCTCGGCGACCGCGGCCATCCTGGCGGCGTCCAAGACCTCGATCCGCCCGGCCATGTGCATCTTCCCGGACCAGATGGCGACGTCGTCGCCGAGTCCGTTGCGCAGTTCCTCGCTGGTGCGGGCGATGTCCTCGAGCGTGGCGCCGGTGGCGGGGTTCGCCGTCACGCACAGCAGGGCGACACCCTGATCGACCAGCCGCTTGGCGTTCTCGACGGTCGCCTTGCGCAGCTCGGGAACCCTGCCGGGTTCGATGTTGACGCCGATCGGCCGGCCGACGGCGTCGGCGATGCCGGTGACGGAGTCGTGGCTGCCGAGCACCGCAAGGTTCCAGCGGCTGCCGTCAAAGACTGTCTCCACGGCGTTGATGATCACGATGTCCGCACCGAACGCGGCGGCGACCTCGATGTTGCTGACGCCGCCGGTTTCGTGCGCGCTCATCAGCATCGACATGTTCGCCCAGACCTCGGCCACCACGGCGCGCCCCTCACTCTGGGCCACCGAGGCGGTCAGCTCCCTGCCGCGGAGCGTGGCGAGTTGGCTGCTGTCCAGGTCGAGAATGCGCGACATGACGAGGTCCTTCCGGAGTACTTGGCTAGGGAATGGGTGTTTTCACCCCTATTCGGGTATACCAGATGTAGTCCAGATGGCTTTCCGGTCCTTCGGCCCTGAAGCAGGGGCGAAGGTCATCGAGCAAGGAGCAGGCGCGTGCCGCGCACCGAGCCGTTCGCGCCCGTCCCGTCCGACGGCGGCCAGCCCCCGTACGTCCTCGCACAGCAGGCCCTCGCGCACGCCATCGCCTCCGGCGCCCTCGCGCCGGGGGAGCGGCTGCCGTCCGAGCGCCATCTGTGCGAGCAGCTCGCCGTCAGCCGAGTCACCCTGCGCCGCGCCCTCGCCGCCCTGAAGGCGCAGGGCCAGGTCGAGTCCTCGCAGCGTCGCGGCTGGCAGGTCACCCGGGCCGGCTTCACCCACACCGCCGACGCCGGCGCGGTCATCGGCTTCATCGAGGCCAACCGGCGCCTCGGCGGCCAGGTCACCTCCCGCGTGCTCCTCGCCCGTACGCGCCGGGCGCGTTCGAAGGAGGCCGACCGCCTCGGCATCCCCACCCGGGCACCCGTCTTCGAGCTGCACCGGCTACGTCACCTCGACGGCCTGCCGGTCTGCCTCTCGTACGACCTGGTACCTCTCGCGTTCGCCCCGGCCATCGTGGACCAGGACTTCACCACCGCCTCGCTCTTCGCCCATCTCGCCGCCGAGGGACACGGCCCGGCCCGCGCCGAGTACACGGCCCGCGCCGCCCTTGCCGCGGACGAGGAGAAGGAGCCGCTCGATCTGACCGGACCGTCCCCGGTCCTGCACACCACACGCCTGTCGTACGACACCACGGACGCGCCCTGCGCGGACAGCCACGAGGTCTACCGCGCCGATCGCTACGAACTGCGCATCACGCTCGGCTGAGGTGCGGACCGTCACGCGACCTTCCGCCGGGCGTACACCTCGATCTCGATCTTCATCCGGGGGTCGGCGAGGCCGCACATGAGCATCGTGGCGGCCGGCCGGACCTCGCCGAACGTGCGACGCAGGGCGGGCCAGCAGGGCTCGAAGTCGGCCCGGTCGGGCAGCAGATAGCGGACCCGCACCACGTCGGCGAAGGTGCACTCCGCTTCGGCGAGGGCGGCCTCGATGTTGCGCAGGCACTGCTCGGTCTGCTCCACCACGTCGTCGGAGATCGTCATGGTCGTGTAGTCGAATCCGGTCGTCCCGGACACATGGACCCAGTCGCCGTCGATCACCGCGCGGGCGTAGCCGATCTGCTCCTCGAACGTCGAGCCGCTGAGGATGGAACGTCGCTCTGTCATGCGCCGAACGCTAAGTGACCAGCACTGATACGTCTAATACGCTTTCGGGTGCTCAGTGATATCTCTAGGCGTATGGAGCGCCCCGAACTTCCCCTGCATCAACTGCATGCCTTCGTCGTGCTCGCCGAGGAACTCCACTTCGGTCACGCCGCCACCCGTCTGGGCATCGCCCAGCCTCCGCTGAGCCAGCAGATACGCCGGCTTGAGGACAAGGTCGGCCACGCGCTGTTCAGCCGCGAACCCGGACGTATCCGCCTCACCCCGGCGGGGCGGGAGCTCCTGCCCGCTGCCCGGAGCGTTCTCAGCCACCTCGCAGAGGGGCTGACCGCGGCCAGGGACGTCGGCAGCGGCAGGGCCGGCCGCCTGCGGATCGGCTTCGCCGCCTCCCTCGCCCTCACCGTGCTGCCCAGCCTCCTGCGAACGTTCCGGGAACAGTTCCCGGCCGTGGAACTGGACATCCAGGAGATGACCACCACGCCCCAACTGGCCGCCCTGCGCGAACGGACGATCGACATCGGACTGCTGCGGGAGCCGCCCGCCCAGGACGCGGAGCTCGACTTCGAGACCGTGCTGACCGAACCGTTCGTGGCCGTCCTGCCCGCCTCGCACCCGCTCGCGGCGCAACGAGCCGTCCGGGTCGAGCAGTTGGCGGACCAGCCCTTCGTACTCCTGCCGCGTGCCGTCGGCCCGCCGCTCCACGACCGGATCGCCGGCCTCTGCATCGCTGCGGGTTTCACCCCTCGGGTGGCTCAGCACGCCGTGGAATGGCAGACCGTGTGCGCCTTGGTGGAAACCGGCCTCGGCGTGTCGCTGGCCCCGGAGAGCATCCGCCGGATCCGCCTCAAAGGCGTTGCCTTCCGCAGGATCGAGCCTGGTGTCGCGCCCGGTGTCGGGCACGGTACCGCGACCGGTATCGAGCCCAGTGCTGCGCGCACACGAGTTGCCGTCGCATGGCGCAGGAACGACTCGAACCCCCTGCTCCCAGGCATCCTGGCCGCCCTGACCGAGATCCGTCGGACCGGCCGGTGTGCCGAGCCGGTCGCTAGGAGGCCGTATCCGGGAGGCGTGGCGTGAGGACGGCCACGAGGAACTCGGAACCGTCCACGTAGGGGATCAAGTCCCATGTGGACAGAAGGAGTTGGGGAGTCAGGCCAGCTGCTTCGGCGTCCTGGAGGAACTGCTCGGGAGGGTAGCCGCGGTCCGTGCCGAAGCCGGTCACTGCCCGCCCGCCGGTCCTCAGATGCCTCTTGAACCGGCCGAGGACGGTGCGCCGGGTGTCCGGGGCGAGGAACGTCATCACGTTCCCGGCGCAAACGATGAGGTCGAAGCCGTCCCCCGGAAGGTCGAGGTCGGCGAGGTCACCAACCAGCCACTGTGCACCGGGATGGTCGGTGCGGGCCGCGGCGATGAGGGTCGGGTCGAGGTCGACACCCGTGACGTCGTGCCCGGCCTCGGCGAGGTAGGCGCCGACCCGGCCGGGCCCGCAGCCCGCGTCGAGGATCCGCGCTCCGCGGCCCGCCATCGCGTCGATGAGACGGGCCTCACCGTGCAGGTCGGCCCCTTCTTCGGCGAGTTTTCTGAACCGGTCGATGTACCACTGTGAGTGCCCCGGGTTCTCCTTGAGCAGCGCGAGCCAGCCGTTCGTGTCGTTCACCCGGCCAACTATGCCTCACCCACCGGCCCGCACCCGGCCACCTGCTCTCGGCGGATGCTCAGGACGGAACTGTCAGCTGTCGCGGCGTGCCCACTGAGCCGCCCGGACCGTTCCCTCCTGGATGTCCTGCTGTGGCAGCTGGAGTCCGAAGGCGTCTTCCAGGGCGTGGAAGTACAGCTCGAACTCGCTGGTCGTCCCGGGATGGTCGAGTTCGGCGCGGCGTATGGCCCGGTTGAGGAAGTCGAGTTGACCGCCTCGGAAGTAGGGGGCGCGGCCGCGGTCGTACCAGATGAGCTCCAAGACGCCCCAGTCGTCGTCGATGCGCCGGCCGTCGCGGAAGTAGTCGAAGGTGTAGATGGCCTTCGCGGACGTGGCGCGCAGATGCACCATCTCGCTGACACCGAGCCGGGCGAGAGCCTCAAGGCCCGGACCGAGGCCGGGGGTCTCGTGGTACATCAGGAACGCCCAGTCGCCGGCCTGCCCGAAACAGCAGGTCTCCCAGACCATGTCCTGGTAGAAGGCGCCGTCGTCCATGCTGCGCAGGTCCGCAAGGCGGGTTTCGCCGGCGACCTGTTCGGGGTCGGCTCCATGGAGCAGGACGATCTGTTCGGCGCTGATGTTCTCGCCGCGGAAGAAGACGAGGTGTGTGCAGGGGTCTTGTCCGCGCCAGTTTCCGGCGATCCAGGCGAGTCCCTCCAGCGGGTCGCGCCCGCACGGAAGGGACGGCGGCTCGCCGTCCATGCTGCCGTTGCGGAATCGGCTGCCCCAGGCGGGGTTGATCCGGTCCAGCAACTCGGCTTGGCCGCCAACCAGGTTGGCGACGGGGCCGCTGCCCGGGGCGCGGGCCGCGATGTGCTCGGCGAGCTTGCGGACCGCGTCCTCGGCGGCGAAGTACAGCACCTGATCCAGATCTCGGGTGACGAACACCTCCCGATACGGACCGATGCGACCGCGCACCGTGCCGTCCTGTTCCAAGATGAGGAAGAGACGACCGTGCAGCTCGCCCACGCGCTCTTCGTACTGGTCCGGCGAGGTGCCGATGGGTGGCAGCATCGCGTCGTCGAGCACGTCGGAGTTCCCGGTCAACTGGTGCCAGGCCTGCTTGAGAGTGTCCTCCGATATCTGCATGGGCGTCAGTATGCGACTGGGCACTGACAGTGCTGACGACGCTCGCGCGAGCTGTGGAGACCACGCACCGCTCGGTTTGTGAAGCCCGATGTGGAGGACTTGCGACCGGCGGCCGATCCGTGGGGAGGTTTGGCCAACGGCTCAGCCCCCGCTCACGCAGCGAATGGGAGACATGGCAGCCTGGACGGGTGAGTCAAGAGAACGTCGAAACCCTGCAATACCGCGTTGACGGGCCGGAGGACGCCCCAGTCCTGGTGATGGGCACGTCGCTCGGTGCCACATGGCACGCGCTGCCAAGGCGACGGCGGGGTGTTTCTGCCGGCTTGTGTCTCGGGGCGCGCGGGCGCTGCTGCACTTCAGTGGGACGTCATCGCCGCGTCGGTAGCGGCGTTCGAGAGGTACGTGTTGGGAAGGCTGCATCCGTGCTGCCCCTGCCGGAGTCTGGTCCCTGACCGAATTGGACCGAGTCTCTTATTTCCCATGTGCCGATTGCCGGGCAGCGCAGTTCGCACACACGGCGGTCGTGCGCGCTCTCGTGCGAAGTCGTAGGCGGCTCCTCCGCGTCGTCAGGGAGTCCGGGAGTACTGGCGCCGCGCCGGAAGCCAGGTAGTGGCTTACGAGACTGACGTCCAGTTGCCGGCAGAGCGCCGTGAACTCGTCAGCCAGGTCGCGCTTGATCTCCTCGACGTAGGAAAGGTCATCGCGTGTTTCGTGCAACTGAGTCAGGAGTATCGCCGGCCCGGATTCCAGGACGCTCAAGGCCCGCTCGGCTTGGGTGCCTGCGGTGAGGCGGCCGAGCTCCACCAGGCGGGCGAGCTCAATGATCGTTCAATGCGCGCAGGAAGAGCCCTCTTTGGTCATTCACAAGGAGCGCCAGCTGCGTCCGGTTGTCCAGGCCGAACTTCCGCAGGGCACGCGACACATGGGACTTCACGGTGCCTTCGGCGAGCCGGAGGCGGGCCGCGATCTCCGCGTTGCCGAGGCCTTCGGCTACGGCGAGGACACAGCGCAGTTCCATCGGGGCGAGCGACTTGATCTGCTCCACAAGCCGGGGACCGCCCGCCGGGTGGTGGTGGCTCGCGAAGCGGTCCATGACGGCGGAGATCACCGCGGGCGAGAGGACGGCGCGGTGCTCGACCGCACTGTGCACGGCGGCCCGCATCTGTTCGCCCGAGGCCGTCTTCAGGAGATAGCCGTCCGCACCCGCTCGCCACACGCGCGCGACGTGCTCCTCGTCGGCGAGCGCCGTGAGGATCAGGATGCCGAGGTCGGGGTGGCTTTCGCGTAGCAGTCGCGCGGTCTCGGCGCCGTCCATGGCGCCAGGCATGGCGAGGTCGAGGACGACCCCGTCGGGGGCCTGGGCAGTTACCAGCTCGAGGGCTTCCTCGCCCGAGCCTGCTTCCCCCACCACCTTGATGTCGTCGCCTGCGCCGAGGATGGTGCGCAGGCCGGTGCGGACGACTTCTTCGTCGTCGACGATGACGATGCGGATCATGAGACGTTCCCTTTACGAGTACGAGGTGTTGTGTGCAGCGCGTCGAGGCCGCCGTAACCCTTTGGCCACGGCACTTCCGCCCTGACGAGAAAGCCCCCGCCCGACTCCGCCCCCGCGCTCAGCACCCCGCCCAGCTCCCCGACCCGGCTGCGCAGTCCAGGCAGCCCGAGCCCGGTGCCGCTCGCGTCAGGGCTCACCGGACCATTGCGCCGGGGTCCGTTGCCGACCTCGAGGGTCCAGCCTTGGGGTCGAAGGTCCAGGGCGAGCCGTACGTCGGCGCCGGGTGCATGCCGTAGGACATTGGTCAGCGCTTCGGTGACCACGCGCCGCGCCGTGTGCTGGTGCTCGGCCGGCAGCTCGCCGAAGGCATTGAAGAAGCCGTCGCTCAGGCGCACTTCGAGCCCGGAGGCCCGTACGCTCTCCAGCGATCTGGCCAGCGCCTCCGCTTCGGCCCGCGCGCTGTCCGCCCGCAGGGCCTGTCCCTCCGTACCTTCTTCCGCCTCGAGTTCCCGCAGCCTCAGCACGCCCGTCATCGAGCGCAGATGGTCGGAGGCTGCCGCACACTGCTGCTGCGCGGAGTCGAGGAGATTCACCGTGTCCGCACCGCCCGCGCTCGCCGGGAGCTGCGCCCGCAGCGACTCGAGCAGGATGTTCAGAAGCGCCACGTCATGGCCAAGCAGATCGTGGAACTCCCGTACCAGACGGCTGCGTTCGGCGTTTACGGCGTCCACGGCCCGTTGCCGGGCCGCGTTCGCCGCCTGTGCCCGGTCCTCGTCGCGCTGGCGCCGGGTCGTCCCGGCCACGATGGTCATCGCCACCATGAACACGATCACCGCGACACTGGTCGCCGAGCCGTCCTGCACCAGCGGTGGCCCGGAGCCCGTCGCGGTCAGCAGGAAGAGCAGCGCGCTGGCGATCACGCCGAACATCCAGGCCCGTACGACGGGTTGATAGCGCCCTGCTGCGTACGCGAGGAAGAACAGCGCTGCGTAGTGCATGCTCAGGATCGTCCCGACCAGGACGATCACCGTGGCGTACGCGAACCGGGTGCGTCGCCACAACAGGGCCGCAGAGGCCATGACGATGCCCGCCCAGCGCAGCACCGGATGCACGGCCCAGGAGCCATGCGCCCAGACCGCGGGGATCTCCATCGCCGCGGCGACGACCAGCGCCGCCACCCCCGCCAGGCGATCCCACGCGGCGGGGGTGAGGGAGCGGCGCCAGGCACCGAATACGACGGTCGAGGGCACCCGCACCCTCCCTTCGTGAGGAACCAACCGATTACGGGTCACTGCGGCTGGTCGAGCTGTTCACTGAGCCAGGGGATCGCCTCGGGATACATGCTGCGCCAGGTGTCCCAGTTGTGGCCGCCGGTCGGTTTGATCACTGTCTTCACCCGTACTCCCGTGCCTTTCGCGGCCTTGCTGAACTCCTCGATGTAGGAGGGCGGACTGTCGGGGTCCTGCCGAGAAGTACCGAGGAAGAGCGAGACGTTTGCGTCCGTGTGGCGCACGAGCCACATGGGGCTGTTGCGTTCGCGGACGGCGGGGTCTGTCCAGGAGGCCGCTCCAGGAGGCGTACAGGCCGTAACTGTTGTTGATCATGGTGGCGACGGTGCCGATCGCTGTCAGCTGGCACAGCACGATCATCAGCACGCGCAGGGGCCAGCGCAGCCAGCCGGGACCGCGGACCCTTCCCCACAGGAGCAGGGTGCCCAGCATCGCGAGACCTGTGGCGATCACCAAGGTGACCTGGAAGGTCGTGCTGGTCAGCTCCATTCCGGCTCCTCACTTACCGAGCTGTAGGTACCTCTCGCACCCTGACATCGGGCACAGGGGTGTGGGCGGCGACAGGGCCGTCGAGTCGCCCGGGCGCGGCAGCCGCACGGCGGGCGAGGCGTCCACGTTCGTTTACAGGACCTCGGGCACGGAGGTTCTTCCGGGCCGACAAGTCGGGCCGTCCGGCGAACCTCCGAGGTCCGCTCAGGGTGTTCTCTGAAGAGGTGGGGCGGCACCCGCAACCGCCCCCGGATCGAGAGGAAGCACCATGACCACCAGCTTCACCTCAACTCGACCGGCCGAGGACCGGGTCAGCAGCTACGAGGCCTACGCCCTGACGTGCCTGGACTGCGGACACGGCTGGGAGGTCGGCTTCGACATCACCCCGTGGACCGACGCCGAGGGCCGGCGTCATGTGCGCTACACCGTCGACGGCGAGGAGGTTCCCTCTCCGCTGTCCCGTCCCACCTGCCCCCGCTGCGACGGCCATGTCCTGCGCATCATGCGCTCCGGCCGCGTGGCCACAGCCAAGCACGCACTGACCACAAAGTGGCAGGCACCGCTGGCCCGCGGCGGGCGCCACACTGCCCACCTGCTCGCACGAGCCACCGCCTCGGTCGTGGCCCATCGGCGCGGTGCGCGGTGGTGAGAGGCGCCCGCCACTGAACGAACGGCGAAACGTGCCCTCCACAGCCAATGGCGATGAGAGGCCGCGAACCGCGGCTCCATCCAGGTGAGGCCTGCACCCGCCGCCCTGTGCCGCGCGGATGGCTCCGTCTCCGGTCACCACCATGGGCGGCATGTCTGTACGAGCCTGGGCCCTTGGCACCCCACGTCACCTTGCTCGATGGCTGCAGAGCACTCAGGGCGGGTTTGCCGTCCTGGCCGTGCTGGTGGGTGTGGGCGCGGGTCTGGGAGCGGTCGGTTTCCGCTGGCTCATCGAGGGCGTGACCCGAGTGCTCTCGGGTTACGCCGATTACTCGGCCGTGGGTCGGGTGCCGAACCCCCTGGTGCCTGGGCTCGGCACGTACTTCGTCCTGCTCGCACCCGTGGTGGCCGGGATCATCTACGGCCCCTTGGTGTACCGCTTCGCCCGCGAAGCGCGCGGGCACGGCGTACCGGAGGTCATGTACGCCGTCGACCGGCAGGGCGGCCGTATCCCGCCGCGGGTCGCGGTGGTGAAGTCGCTCGCGTCCGCACTCTGCATCGGGGGCGGCGGCTCGGTGGGCCGGGAAGGGCCGATCGTCCAGATCGGATCGGCGCTGGGATCGAGCCTCGGCGTGTTCGTACGCGTCGGCGAGGACCGCCTCAGAGTGCTGGTGGTGTGTGGTGCGGCGGGCGGCATCGCGGCCACGTTCAACGCACCGCTGGCGGGCGTCTTCTTCGCGATGGAGCTGATCCTGCGGGATTTCACCGCGCCCCGCTTCGGCGTCGTGGTGCTCTCCTCGGTGACGGCGAGCGTGATCGCCCGCTCCCTCCTCGGGGACCAGACCTTCCTGCAGCTGCCGCAGGTGGAGGTCGAACACCTCGCTTCCTACGTGCTGTTCATTCTGCTCGGCGCGCTGGCCGGGACAGTGGGCGTGCTGTTCACCAAGGTGCTCTACCTCGTGGAGGACGCCTGCGACAAGGTCTGGCGTGGTCCCGAGTGGCTGCGTCCCGCCGTGGGCGGCGTGGTCCTCGGTGCGATCCTGCTGGCGTTGCCTCAGATGTACGGGGTGGGCTATCCGGTCCTGGAAAAGGGGGTGGCCGGCGGCTACGCGGTCGGCTTCCTGCTGGTGCTGCTCGTCGGGAAAGTGGTGGCGTGCAGTCTCACGATCGGTATCGGCGGCTCGGGCGGGGTGTTCGCGCCCAGCCTGTTCGTGGGCGCGATGCTCGGCAGCGCCTTCGGCCAGAGCCTCGGGGAGCTGGCACTTGGCGTGACCGGCTCACCCACCGCATACGCGATCATCGCCATGGGAGCCGTGTTCGCGGGCGCCGCTCGTGCCCCCATCACGGCGGTGCTCATCATGTACGAACTCACCGGCGACTACGGGATCATTCTGCCCCTGATGGCGGCGGTGGCCGTGGCCACCGGGGTCAGCAGGGCGCTGAGCCGGGAAACCGTCTACTCGGCCAAACTGCTGCGCAGAGGCGTGGACTTGGACCTCACCGGGCCCGCCGCGATCGACGTCGGGACGGTGATGCAGCCACCTCCCGCCGTCCTCGGGCCCGGCACAGGACTGCGAGAGGCGGCTGATGCTCTCCTGGGTACGGGCAGTGGCTGCCTTCCGGTGGTGGACGGTGCCGGTGAACTCCAGGGCACGGTCAGCTCGGTGGCGACCGCGGAGGCACTCGCCGCGGGAATGCCCGGCGACGAGCCGGTGACCAGCGTCCTGGACACTCCGCAAGGGGTCCGCGTCGGCGAGAGCCTGCAGGATGCCCTGTCCCGGTTCGCCGCCGCGGAGGGGGACGGCATTCCCGTACTGGATGCGACAGGGCTTCAACTCGTCGGCTGGCTCACACATCGCACCGCGCTGCAGGCGCTCAACCCGGCAGATGCCTCTGGGCATGGTTCGTGACGCGACGGCAGGCAGCATTAGTTCACGGGTAGCCACAGCAGTTGTTCACGGGTTTGGAAGGCACCCCCGATCCACGGTTGGGTGATGATCACGAGTCTTGACAGCATTGCGGTTCCTGCCAGGGCAGCATCGGGATGTTCCTGGTGAAAGGTGCTGGTCATGCCGCAAATGTCGAAGGCCTAGCTGTATGCGGCGATCCGGGCCGAGTTCCCTGACATCGCATCGGCACCACACCCGCGCCCGAGCCGAAGCCCCAGCCAGGGCCGGTTGAGCGTGAAGCTGCTGAAGGAGGCCGACGGCGGCCAGGGCTGGCGGCAGGCCGCCGAATTCGGCCTTGCCCTGCTCCTGTCGGGCGTGATCGGCCTGGAGCGGGAAATCCGCCAGAAGTCAGCGGGCCTGCGCACCTACACCACGGTCGGCGTCGGTGCCGGCGTGATCTTCGTGCAGCGTGGTTCCGTGCAGGGCCTCACCACGGCCGCGACCATCTGGCTGACCGCGGCCGTGGGCGCCGCCGCAGGAGCCGGGCTGCCACTGCTCGCGGTGCTGGCGACCGCCGCGTACTTCGTCGTCGCCTACGCGATCCGTCCGCTGGCCCACCGCCTGCCCGCACTCCGCGCGGCACCCGTCCACTACCGCATCGCCTACCTACAGCGCACCGGATGCTCCACGAACTGCTCGAAGCGTGCGAGCAGGGTGGCTTCATCGTCTCCGAACTGCGGGTCCTGTCGCCGGACGCGATGGGAACGGCATCGGTTCCGAATGACGAACACCTTGCGGAAGTGCACCTTGCCGTGGTCGGTCGCGGTGACGCGGGCGCGCTCACCGCACGATTCGCAGATGTGCCCGGCGTTGTTGCCTGCAGCCGCGGCAGCAACGGGGACGAGTGACCGCGCGTAGGCCGCGCTCACTTTCGTTGACATCGAGTCCCGTAACGGCGGGCCTTGGGTACATGAGATCAGGGCTTATGCCGCCGTTCAGCCAGCTCATACGGGTGTGTCATGGATAGGGGCGAAAAGGTTCCGAGTCGGAAATCGCGCCCCTCGGCCGCCACCAGAATCCCCTGGTAACGGCACTCCCAAGAAAAGATCGTGAGCAATCACATGACGGTCACCGAAACCTCCCAGGAGCCCGCCTCAGTCGTCGACGGAATCTACGCCTCCCCGCTCGGCCGGTCCGGCCTGCCGAAGACCAACTTCCCCGACGCGTCCGCCGACCCCTCCGTGGTCTACCAGCTGGTCCACGACGAACTGGAGCTCGACGGCAACTCCTCCCAGAACCTCGCCACCTTCTGCACCACCTGGAGCGAGCTGCAGGCCCGCACCCTGATGGACGAGAACCTCGGCAAGAACATGATCGACAAGGACGAGTACCCGCAGACCGCCGAGATCGAGCAGCGGTGTGTGCGGATGCTCTCCGACCTGTGGCACGGACCGGACCCCGAGCATGCGCTCGGCTGCTCCACCACCGGCTCCAGCGAAGCCTGCATGCTCGGCGGCCTGGCCATGAAGTGGCGCTGGCGCAAGGCCCGGCAGGCCGCAGGCCTCCCGGCGGACAAGCCCAACATCGTGTGCGGACCGGTGCAGATCTGCTGGAAGAAGTTCGCCCGCTACTTCGACGTGGAACTCCGCGAGGTCCCGCTGCTGCCCGGCGCCACCGGGCTGCGCCCCGAGCAGCTGCGCGAGTACGTCGACGAGAACACCATCGGCGTCGTCGCCATCCTCGGTGTCACCTTCACCTGCGACTACGAGCCGGTCGCCGAGATCGCCGCCGAACTCGACGCCATCGAGAAGGACTTGGGATACGACATCCCCATCCACGTGGACGCGGCCAGCGGCGGCTTCATCGCCCCGTTCGTCCAGCCCGAGCTGGTGTGGGACTTCCGCGTCGACCGGGTCGTCTCCATCAACACCTCAGGGCACAAGTACGGCCTGGCCCCGCTCGGCGTCGGCTGGGTGGTGTGGCGGGAGCCGGAACTGCTCCCCGGGGAACTCGTCTTCTACGTCGACTACCTGGGCGGCAACATGCCGACCTTCGCCCTCAACTTCTCCCGCCCCGGCGGCGAGATCATCGCCCAGTACTACCTCTTCCTGCGCCTGGGCCGCGAGGGCTACCGCCGCACGCAGCAGAACTGCCTGGACACCGCCGCCTATCTCGGCGAAGAGGTCGCCAAGCTGGGCCCGTTCACGCTCCTGTACGACGGACACGGCGGGCTGCCCGGCATCTCGTACACCCTCACCGACCCCGAGCACTCCCCGTTCACGCTCTACAACCTCTCCGCGAAGCTCCGCGAGCGCGGGTGGCAGGTGGCGGCCTATCCGCTGCCCGCGAACCGCCAGGAAACCGTGATCCACCGCATCCTGGTGCGCCGCGAGATCAGTCACGACAAGGCGTCCCTGTTCCTCGACGACATGCGCCGCGCGGTCGACCAGCTGACGGCTGCCGCGGTCAAGGCCGCAGGGCCGATCTCCTTCCACCACTGAGCACCCGTCAGGAGATCTGCCATGCACTCCAGTAAGCCCTCAACCGACCTACGCACCACGAGAGTTCTCACCAAGGCCGGCCGAGCCCGGGGCCTGACCGTACCGGCCATCGGCCTCATGACAGCCGCCTCCGTCATCACCAGCCTGCGCGGGCTGCCGATGATGGCCAAGGAAGAGCTGACGATGTTTGCCTACATCGGCTTCGCCACGCTCCTCTTCCTCATCCCGGCCGCCCTCGTCTCCGCCGAACTCGGCGGCGCCTACGCCGGCCGCAAGGGCGGCGTCTACGACTGGGTGTCAGAGGCCTTCGGCAAGCGCACCGGCTTCGTCGCCGTCTGGCTCCAGTGGATCCAGAACGTCGTCTGGTACCCCACCGGACTCGGATTCGCCGCCGCAGCTGTCGCCTTCGCCGTCCGCGACCCCTCCCTCGCCTCCAACCACATCTTCGTCGGCCTGTTCTGCATCGGCGCGTACTGGCTGGCGACGCTCGTGGCGCTGAGCGGCACCGGCCTCCTCGTCAAGATCGCAAAGCGCGGCTTCGTGCTCGGCACGGCACTGCCCGGCCTGCTGCTGCTCGGCCTCTTCGTGTACTGGATCGCCTCCGGCCACCCCATCGGCTGGGAGCACACCACGGCTGCCGCCGTCGCCAGCCACGGACACCCGCGTCTGTTCCCGGCGCTGACCGGGCTGAGCACGCTGGCCTTCCTCGCCGGCATCCTGCTCCTGTTCGCGGGCGGTGAGTCCCAGGCCGTCCACGTCTCGGAGATGAAGGACCCCAAGCGCGGCTACCCCAAGGCCATGTGGCTCGCCGCAGGCCTCGCGTTCGCCATCTTCACGGCCGGCTCCCTGGCGGTCGCGGGCATCCTCCCGTACGGGAAGATCACCCTCACCACTGGTGTCTTCGACGCGTACCAGTCCGTTCTCGGCGGAGCGCTGCACGCCGGCTGGCTCGTTCCGGTGATCGCCGCCCTGATCGGTTACGGCGCGCTGAGCGGAGCCCTCGCCTGGATCAGCGGCCCCAGCAAGGCCCTGCTGTCCACCGCGCACGACGGCCTGCTGCCGCCCGCGCTGCGACGCACCAACAACAAGGGCGCCCAGCGCAACATCCTGTTCGCCCAGGGACTGATCGTCACTCTGATCTCGGCGATCTATCTGGTCACGCCCAACGTGTCCGCGGCGTTCTTTCTGATCTCCGCGATGACGGTCAGCCTCTACATCGTCATGTACCTGATGCTGTACGCGACCGCCATCCGGCTGCGCTACACCGCCCCGCACCTGCCGCGCAGCTTCCGCATCCCCGGTGGCAAGCCCGGCATGTGGGCAGTGGCCGGAACGGGCTTCGTCGCGGTGGCCTTCGCCCTGGTTCTGTCCTTCGTCCCGCCGGCCCAACTGCCCATCGGCAGCCCGGCGATGTACGTGGCCCTGGTCGCCGCAGGACTGCTCGTCTTCACCGGAGCCCCGGTGCTGATCGGCAAGTTGGCCAAGCCGTCGTGGCGCGAGACGCCGGCCGTGCCGGACTTCCCGCCGCTGCACGAGGAGTTGACCGCTCCTGCAGCGGAGCAGCAGCCGCAGGCGGGTTCGGCACCTACGCTCGCTGCGACAGGCGCAGGACCGGCACGGCACCGGTGGCCGCACCTGCGCCACCACTCGCACTGACAAGCGGAAAGGATGGGGACGGCGGGGCCAGGGCGAGGCGTCCTGGCCCCGCCGCCATTGTTTGCCCACGGACCTCGACGCCCCCCGAACCTGATGCTGATCGACTCACTCGAGACCAGAGAGGCCGACAGGGCGCATGGAGGCAACCCACCGGGAGGTGAAGCCACGTGTCGCTGCGCCCGCCTGTCCGTGTCTTCATTCCGCCTCAGGCAGGTCCATTGTCTCCGCGAGGGAATGGACGCCCTCGCGGGCTGCGCCACGCGGTTCGGCGAGCCTTGAGCGCTGCTGCGACTGGAACTGCCTTTCGTGGTCCTGGACAGCACACCGATTCGGATTCGGCTCAGGGTGTCGTGACCGTTGATGACCGTCCAGACGGCCAAACACCCAGCCCGTGGACCCTCGGGTCTTGAACAGTGAGGGCAGGGTACTCGAGGCCGTGGTGGCGCGGCTGCTCCATGGCTTTTTATCGCCGATTGGCCAAATCGGCGCCGCTTCCCATCATGGTGCGAACCGGCGGCGGCCATGCGCCGCGCTGTAGACCTTGTGAGCCGACAAGAAGGGGCGCATGCGGTACCGGTTCGTCGTCGATGCGGGGCGTGACCCTGTCACCGGGAAGCGCAAGCAGCTGACCTGTACTTTCCCCACTCGGCGGGAGGCGAGATGTGAGTACGCGCTCATCATGAGCCGTCGCTACAAGGTGACTCTGGATCGTGTGCCGGGCCAGCTCGGTCCCGTACGGCTCCAAGGGCTCGCTGAGGAGCAGGTCGATGCCTGGATGCGGTGGGCGCTGCGGGAGGGGGGTGACTGGGGCCGCAAGGCAGGAACGGGCCTTGGCGTCACCTCCGTGGAGATGTCCCTCGCGAGGCTGAAGGAGGCGCTTGGCCATGCCGTGACGGAGCGCATGGTCGCGCAGAACGTGGCCAGGCGGTGTCCATCCCGCTGGAGGCGCGTAAGGCGGACCGCCAGGCGAAGGAGGACGTACCGCCCTGGAACGTGGAGGAGGTGCATGCCTTGGTCTTCGTGGCGAAGGGTGACCGTTTGTTTGCTCCGTACCTTCTCTCGCTGATGGGGCTGCGGCCGGCAGAGGTGTGCGGTCTGCGTTGGGACGACGTGGACCTGGGCAAGGCCACGGTGTCGATCACGAACACGCGTACGTTGGTAGGAAATCAGAAGGTTGTGGAGAAGGACGCGAAGTCCTTCGCGGGGAAGCGGCAACTGCCCCTGCCCGACCTGGTCCGAGAGGCCCTGACGTCCTTCCGAAGTGTGCAGGCGGCCGAGCAGCTGGCGGTTGGCGACGCGTACCAGGACAGCGGACGCGTATTCGTCGACGAAGGCGGCAGGATGCTCCAAGCGGTGGTACGTGAAGCCCGATGTGGAGGACCTGCGTCCGGCAGCGAAGACATGGGCAGGTCTTGCGAGCGGTCCTACCCCCACACCGTGAGAGCGGTGTGAGATATGGGAGCGTGGGGCAGGTGAGTGAGACGACGACAGCACCCCTGCAATACCGCTTTGACGGGCCAGAAGACGCCCCGGTCCTCATTTTGGGGACTTCGCTCGGTGCCACATGGCACATGTGGGACCGCCAGATACCCGAGCTCACCGAGCACTGGCGCGTGCTGCGGTTCGATCTGCCCGGGCATGGCGGGGCGCCCGCGCATCCGGCGGATTCCGTGCAGGCGCTCGCCGACCGGCTGCTGGTGACGCTGGACGAGGTCGGCGTGCAGCGGTTCGGCTTCGCGGGCTGTGCGCTCAGCGGGGCGATCGGTGCCGATCTGGCGCTGCGCCACCCGCAGCGCGTCGCCTCGCTCGCGCTGATCGCCGCGTCGCCGCGGTTCGGTACCGCCGACGAGTTCCGGCAGCGGGGCGTGGTCGTCCGCAGCAACGGGCTCGAACCCGTGTCGCGGACCTCGCCCGACCGCTGGTTCACCCCCGGCTTCGCGGCCGCGCAGCCCGCGATCACGGAGTGGGCCGTGCAGATGGTGCGCACGACCGACCCAGGCTGCTACATCGCGGCCTGCGAGGCGCTCGCCTCCTTCGACATCCGCGAGGAACTCGGCCGGATCGGTGTGCCGACCCTCGTCCTGGTCGGCTCCGAGGACCAGGTGACCGGGCCCGCCGAGGCCCGCACCCTCGTGGCGGGCATCCCGGACGCGCGGCTCGCGGTCGTCCCCGGTGCCTCGCATCTCGCCCCGGTCGAGCAGCCCGCCGCCGTCACCGATCTGCTGGTGCACCACTTCTCGACGGCCTGGACGGAGGCGCATGCCGCGCTCGCCGCCCCCGCGCCCGTCCCTGTCCTCGCCCCGCCCGCGCGCGGCCCCATCGCCGAGATCGCGCCCCTGGAGCCGGTGCCCGGGCAGCCTGCCGCGGACGGCCGCCCGGACCCGTACGACATGGGCATGAAGGTCCGGCGCGAGGTGCTCGGCGACGCGCATGTGGATCAGGCGCTCGCCGACAGCGACGCGTTCTCGGACGACTTCCAGGACCTGCTCACGCGCTACGCGTGGGGCGAGGTGTGGGCCCGCACCGGTCTGGAGCGCCGGATGCGCAGCGCCGTGACGCTCACCGCGCTCGTCGCGGCCGGTCACCTCGACGAGCTCGCCTTCCACACCCGCGCCGCCCTGCGCAACGGCCTCACCCCGGACGAGCTCAAGGAGATCCTGCTGCAGACCGCCATCTACTGCGGGATCCCCGCCGCGAACGCCGCCTTCCGCGTCGCGCAGACGGTCATACGGGAAGAGACCACACCGCGCGAGTGACGGCACCGCCGCCCGCGCCTCGCGGGCGGCACCGGTGCGGGAGCAGGATGGGCGTATGCATCTGACGAAGAAGTCCCACGCCTGCGTGCGCATCGAGAAGGACGGCCGCACCCTGGTGCTCGACCCCGGTATGTTCGGGGACCCCGACGACGCCCTCGGCGCCGACGCCATCCTGATCACGCACGAGCACCCGGACCACTTCGCCGAGGACCGGCTGCGGACAGCCCTGGAGGCGAACCCCGCCGCAGAGATCTGGACCCTGCGCTCTGTCGCGGATCAGATCGCGGCGGCGTTCCCCGGACGCGTCCACACGGTCGGCCACGGTGACGCCTTCGCCGCCGCCGGCTTCGACGTGCAGGTCCACGGCGAACTGCACGCCGTGATCCACCCGGACCTGCCGCGCGTCACCAACGTCGGCTATCTGGTGGACGGTTCGGTCTTCCACCCGGGCGACGCCCTCACCGTTCCCGACCACCCGGTGGACACGCTGCTGCTCCCGGTCATGGCCCCCTGGAGCAAGGTCTGGGAGGTCATCGACTACGTACGGGAGGTCAAGCCGCGGCGCACCATCGACGTCCACGACGGCCTGCTCACCGACCTCGCCCGCCCGGTCTACGACACGCACCTGGGCAATCTGAGCGGCGCCGAGCACCTGCGGCTCGCGACCGGCGACGGCACCCAGGCGTAGGCCGAGGCAGGGGACGGGCGGGGACGGGACGCAGGCCCGGCGGCCGGGGGACGGGCGTTGTCAGAGGCCCCCGGTAGATTGGCCTCATGCGTATCGCCACCTGGAATGTGAATTCCGTGACCGCCCGTCTGCCCCGCCTCCTGGCCTGGCTGGAGACCAGCGGCACGGACGTGCTGTGCATCCAGGAGACCAAGTGCGCCGCCGAGCAGTTCCCCGCCGACGAGCTCCGCGAGCTGGGCTACGAGTCGGCGGTGCACGCGACCGGCCGGTGGAACGGAGTGGCGCTGGTCTCCCGCGTGGGCCTGGAGGACGTGGTCAAGGGCCTGCCCGGCGACCCGGGCTATGACGGCGCCGAGGAGCCCCGCGCGATCTCCGCCACGGTCGGCGGCGCCCGCGTCTGGTCGGTCTATGTGCCGAACGGGCGCGAGCCCGACCATGCGCACTATGCGTACAAGCTGCAGTGGTTCGAGGCCCTGAAGGCCGCCGTCGCCGGCGATGCGCAGGGGTCGCGCCCCTTCGCCGTGCTCGGCGACTACAACGTCGCGCCGACCGACGAGGACGTCTGGGACATCGGCGTCTTCGAGAACGCGACGCATGTGACCCCGGCCGAGCGCGCCGCGCTCACGGCCCTGCGCGAGACGGGCCTCGGCGACGTCGTGCCGCGCCCCCTGAAGTACGACGTGCCGTTCACGTTCTGGGACTACCGGATGCTCGCGTTCCCGAAGAACAAGGGCATGCGCATCGACCTGGTCTACGGGAACGAGGCGTTCCAGAAGGCCGTCACCGACGCCTACGTGGACCGCGAGGAGCGCAAGGGCAAGGGCGCCTCGGACCACGCCCCCGTGGTCGTCGACCTCGACCTCTGATCCACGGAAGGGGGCGGGGCTCCACACCACCGGGCCCCGCCCCTCTGCCGCGCGCTACAGCACCTTCAGATCGATCGACTCCGCCAGCGCCGCGAGCCCCGCGTCGCCCGGGTGCAGATGATCCCCGCTGTCGTAGGCGGGCAGCAGCCGCTTCGGATGTGCCGGGTCGCGCAGCACGGCGTCGAAGTCGAGCACCGCGTCGTACGTCCCGCTGGTGCGGATCCACTCGTTGACCGCCTGGCGCTGCGCGTCCGCGGCCGCCGTGCACAGCGACTCGCCCTCGCAGGGCGCGATCGTCGCGGCCACGGTCCGCAGACCGCGCTCCTTCGCCCGCTCGGCGATCTCCCGGAGCCCGGCCGTCACGTCCTCGGCCTGCGCGCCCCACCGCACATCGTTGACGCCCTCGAACACCACGACCGTGCGCGCCCGCGTCTGCGCGAGGACATCCCGTTCGAGCCGGTGCAGCGCGCTCACCCCGCCCGTGTCCGTGGACACCCCGTCGCCGGTGTAGCGGTCGGTGACGACGCGGTTCGCGGAGATGCCGTGGTTGAGCACGCCGTACGCGGGGACCTCGTCCTGCGCGAGCAGCCGCCGCGCGAGCACGTTCGGCCAGCGTCGGTTGGCGTCCGTGGTGGACTTCACCCCGTCCGTGATCGAGTCGCCGAGCATCACCACGGACTCCTGCGCACCGCCGACGTCGACCCCGGCCAGGAACGGCCAGGTCGTGATCGTCGAGGTGTACGAGGCCGCGTCCGTGTCGCGCGTATGGTCACCGGCGCCGCTCAGATACGACTTCTGGATCGCCTGGCTGTGCACGGGCGCCGCGCTCACCGTGCCGGACAGATGGAACGAGACCAGCAGGTTCGTGTCGGCGGGCACGTCGAAGTCCAGCGGATCGCTGAACACCTGCGCACCGGCCGGGATTTCGGTGCCGCGCCCGCCCGCGAACTCCAGCGGTACGGGCTTCGAACGGGCCCCGGCGCCGGATCCCTGCACGGCGACGCTCGCCGAACCGATCCGCACCGGCGTCCCGGCGAAGGTGTTGGCGAGGTTGATCCGCACCCGCGGACCGCCCGCCGAACTGTGCACGACGAGCCGCAGCGTACGGTCCGTCCACGGTCCGACCGCCGTGTAACCGGCCGCGGACGCGGACCAGCTGCCGGTCCAGCCGCGCGCCGACTCCCGTACGGACACGGCGAACACATGCAGGTCGGCCGCGCCCGGATCGCGCGGCAGCTCCACCGAGGCGACATCGCGGCCCTGGGCCAGCGGTACGGAGACCACGTACAGCCGTGCCTTCTCGGTGAGTTGGCCCTGCGCGGTGTTCACATGCGGCAGCGCCACCGACTTGGTGGCGAGCGGTCCGGAGCGCCAGTCGGGTGCGGTCAGGCGGTACGCGGACGAGGAACCGTCGCGGTACCGGACCCGCCCCGCGCCGCTCGCGTCGCCGCCCGTGCCGGCGACGAGGAACGACAGCGCCCCGCCGCGGCCGCGCACCCGCACCGACTGCCCGTCGGCGCGCACGTTGTCGCGCTCGCCCGGTGCGGTGTCCGGCATCCGCAGACGCGCGGCGTCAACGGACAGGGTGCGGCCGGGAGTCCAGCCCGCGGCCGCGAGGTCCTGCGCCGACAGGGAGGCGCCCGAACCGTCGAAGTCCGCCTCGCCCGCCGCGGCGTTGTCGCTGATCGCGCGGTTGTCGAAGAGCCGCTCGAGGGACTCGGCGGGCGGTCGTTCGGCGGCCGTCGCGACGGCGCCCGGCGCCATGCCCGCGACCAGCGCAAGGACGACCGCCCCACCCCACAGACCTCGGCGCACGAAGGACTCCTCCCGTTGGCGGTGTGACGACAGATGTGTCCTGAAGCTAAAGAGGTGGCAGGAACGCGTCAATGACCGACGCCTGAACTCGCCCTGAATTCAAGGCAGAACAACGACGGAACGCCGGCCGGGAAGCGGCGGTGCCCGCAGCCCCGTGATTGCCAAGATCGGTCCGCGCGCCCTGTGGTGCCGTACGGAATCGGATGCGACTCTTGGCGTATGAACATCCCTTTTGTCGATCGGTGGCGCAGGAAGCACGCGGCCGGCCACGCTGACGCGCCCCTCGCCGCCGCGTTCGAGGAAGACCCCGAGGGCGTGGCCGAGCTGCTCTCCGAGTGCGCCCTGCTGCGCTCGCAGGCCGAGAGCGTCGGGCTCGAACTCGACGACAGCCCCGCCTCCTTGGAGGCCCTCGACCAGCTGCTCCCGCGCTGGCGCGACGATCCGGAACTGCTGCCCTGGCTGGGCAACGACGCCGGTCTCTACCTCGGCACCGTCGTCGTCCGCACGGTCGAGGGCGCCACCTGGCACGTCTGGCCCGGCGGCCATCCGGTGGTGCGGCTGGCGTCCGGCCGCGAGATCCAGGTGGTCGAGGCGGGCCTCGAATGGGCGGTCGGCGGCGCCCCCGAGCTCTCCCAGGTGTACGCGGAAGCCTCCGAAGCCTGAGTGCCTCAACACCGTTTGATCAAAATACGGTTTATGCCCGACTTATGCGTGTCGCCTATTAAGTCCCATATTGCGCTGGATAGTTTGCGCGGACTGAACAGCTGAGAGTGGGCAGGTCCGTACATGGCCGTCGATCCGTTGATCGAGCTGCGTGACGTCAACAAGTACTACGGGAAACTGCATGTCCTCCAGGACATCCAGCTCACCGTCGGACGCGGGGAGGTGGTGGTGGTCATCGGGCCGTCCGGCTCGGGCAAATCGACGCTGTGCCGGACGATCAACCGCCTGGAGACGATCCAGTCGGGCTCGATCACCCTCGACGGCCAGCCCCTGCCGGAGGAGGGCAAGGGCCTCGCGAAGCTGCGGGCCGAGGTGGGGATGGTCTTCCAGTCCTTCAATCTCTTCGCGCACAAGACGGTTCTGCAGAACGTCTCGCTCGCCCAGGTCAAGGTCCGCGGCCGCAAGAAGGACGAGGCCGACCGGCGCTCGCGTGAACTCCTCACCCGCGTGGGTCTCGAGGCGCACGCGGAGAAATACCCGGCGCAGCTCTCCGGCGGTCAGCAGCAGCGCGTGGCCATCGCCCGCGCCCTCGCCATGGACCCCAAGGTGATGCTCTTCGACGAGCCCACCTCGGCCCTCGACCCGGAGATGATCAACGAGGTCCTCGAGGTCATGCAGTCCCTCGCACGCGAGGGCATGACCATGGTCGTCGTCACCCACGAGATGGGCTTCGCGCGCTCGGCCGCCAACCGCGTCGTGTTCATGGCCGACGGGAAGATCATCGAGGACCGGGCCCCGGAGGAGTTCTTCAACAGCCCCGAGAGCGACCGCGCCAAGGACTTCCTGTCCAAGATCCTGAAGCACTGACGGGGGACGGGATTCAAGGAATGCGTACGACAACGCGTACGGCTCTGCGTACGACACGTGTGCTCGCGGCGCTCCTGCTCGCCGCGCTCGCCGCGGCGGGCTGCGGCAAGGAAGGCAGCCCGCCCACCAAGGGCCCCAAGCCCGAGGACCTCCCCAAGTACCAGGTGGCAAGCGGGTTCACGCTGGACGACTCCGGCACCTGGAACAAGGCCAAGCGCCGCGGCCGGCTGATCGTCGGCGCCAAGGAGGACCAGCCCTACCTCGGCGAGAAGGACCCCGCGACCGGCACGTACTCGGGCTTCGACATCGAGATCGCCAAGATGATCGGCGCCTCCCTCGGCTTCGACCCGAACAGGATCGAGTTCCGCACGATCGCCTCGGCCAACCGCGAGACCGCCCTGCAGAACGGCCAGATCGACTACTACGTGGGCACCTACACCATCAACGACAACCGCAAGAAGCTGGTCGGCTTCGGCGGCCCGTACTACATGGCGGGACAGGGCCTGCTCGTCCGCAGCGACGAGGAGGACATCCAGGGCCCGCAGGACCTCGACGGCAAGAAGGTCTGCTCGGCCGCGGGATCGACCCCGTACCAGCGCATCCAGGCCGACTACCCCAAGGCGGTCCTCGTCGCGTACGACACGTACTCGATCTGCGTGGACAACCTGCTCACCTATCAGGTCGATGCCGTCACCACCGACGACGCGATCCTGCAGGGTTACGCGGCCAAGCTCCCCGAGGAGATGAAGCTGGTCGGCAAGCCCTTCTCCGAGGAGCCGTACGGCATCGGCGTCCCGCGCGGCGACAACGCGCTGCGGTTCGCCATCGACGACGCGCTCGCGGCGCGCGAGAAGGACGGCACGTGGAAGAAGGCGTACGACGCGACGCTCGGTCTCTCCGGAGTGCCCGCGCCCACCCCGCCGCCCATCGACCGCTACCCGGCGAGCTGAGGGGGCCGGCATGAACGTACTGACCGACAACTTCTCCACCTACGGCGAGGGCTTCCTCGGGACGGTCGAACTCACCGTCTACGCCTCGATCCTGGCCCTCGTGCTCGGCTTCATCATGGCGTCCTTCCGGGTCGCACCCGTCGGCTCCTTCCGGGTCTTCGGCACGGTCTGGGTCACCGTCCTGCGCAACACCCCGCTCACCCTGCTGTTCTTCGCGGTGCTGCTCGGGCTGCCGCGCTTCGGACTCGTACTGCCCTTCAAGGTGTTCGCCGTGCTCGCCCTCGGCTGCTACACCTCGGCGTTCATCTGCGAGGCCCTGCGCTCCGGCATCAACACCGTGCCCAAGGGGCAGGGCGAGGCGGCCCGCAGTCTCGGGATGAGCTTCGGGCAGACCCTGTCGCAGGTGATCCTGCCGCAGGCCTTCCGCTCGGTGATCCCGCCCGTCGGCTCCAACCTGATCGCCCTCGCCAAGAACTCCGCGATCGCGGGCGCCTTCAGCGTCACCGAACTGCTCGGCACGTACCGCACGCTCAACGAGCTGGGCTACAGCATCATCTGGACCTTCGTCTGGATCGCCGTCGGCTACCTGATCATCACTCTCACCATCAGCGCGCTCTTCAACATCCTTGAAAAGCGCTGGGGGGTCGCCCGATGAAAGCCCTCGACCACAGTTCCAGCGCCCTCTACGACATCCCCGGGCCCAAGGCGGAACGCCGGCACCTGATGTACGGCGTCCTGTCGACGCTGCTCATCCTCGGTGTCGCCGGCTGGATGCTCTATCTCCTCTTCGACACCGACCAGTTCACCGCCGCGAAGTGGAACCCCTTCACGTACAAGGGAATCCAGGAGCTGCTGCTCACCGGCCTCGGCAACACGCTCAAGGCCTTCGCCATCGCGGCGGTGCTCTCGCTGGCGCTCGGCGCGGTCCTCGCCGTCGGCCGGCTCTCCGACCACAAGCCGGTGCGCTGGCTGGCCACGCTGATCGTGGAGTTCTTCCGGGCCATGCCGGTCCTGGTGATGATCTTCTTCGTCTTCGTGGCGCTGAAGGTCCAGCCGCTGCCCGCCCTGGTCACCGGACTGACGCTCTACAACGGCTCGGTGCTCGCCGAGGTCTTCCGCTCCGGCGTCAACTCCGTCGAGCGCGGACAGCACGAGGCCGCGTACGCGCTCGGGATGCGCAAGACCCAGGTGATGACCCATGTGCTCGGGCCGCAGGCGCTGCGCGCGATGCTCCCGGCCATCATCAGCCAGCTCGTGGTGGCCCTCAAGGACACCTCGCTCGGCTACCTCATCACCTACGAGGAATTCCTTCACGCGGGCAAGCTGATCGCGTCGAATCTCGACTACGATCTGCCGTTCATCCCCGTGGTGATGGTGATCTCGCCGATCTACATCGGGATGTGCATGCTCCTGTCCTGGTTCGCCACCTGGGTGTCCAAACGGCAGAAGCGCAACCCGAAGGTCGAGGCCGTGGAGATTGCACCGGCCGAACCAGGGACGCTGCTGCCGGGGAGGCAGTAGCACGGAGCACCCCACCCGGCAGCAGCCGGAGATCACTTCTCGCGCAGCGGCACCGATACGAACGACGGGTCGGCCGCGGGAGAGGAGAAGGTCAGCTGCGCGCCGGTCGGGTTGTGCTCGATGTAGAGCGGGTCGACCGTGTCGATCACCAACGCGAGCTTGTGTCCCGCAGGAACGTCGTAGGCCGTGGAGAACAACTCCAGGTCCACGCCGAACGCCTGCCCAGGGGTCTTGTCGTGGAAGGTGTACGGCGCATTGGAGACCAGCTTGCCGACGCCGAGCGGCCCCACGTCGTAGAGATACGCGACGAGGGTGCCGCTCGGCTTCGTGCTGGTGACGGTGGTGTGCAGCTTCGTCGTCCCGCGCACCTGTCGCACGCTGTCGTGGCGCTCGGACTGCCATACGGCGGCGAACGAGCGCGGCAGCAGCGGGATCGAGGCGGTCGGCGGCAGCTTCAGGAACTGGTCGAGTGCGTTGGACAGCAGGACGACCCCGCCGTTGGCCCCCGAGTCGATGTTCGCGAACACGTGCTCGCTGTCGTTGAGCGGGATGCGCTCGGTCGCCGCGCCCACCGACTTCCAGTCCGCGTAGCCCTCGTAGCCGCCGGTGGAACGGGACTTGAGCTGGACCGGCTGTTCGCGGTCGATGCCGTTGTCCTCGCCCTTGAGGTGGTGGTCGAACCAGCGCTGTGTGTTCGTCCAGACGTCGTTGGGCAGCCCGAGCAGACCCGTCGCCTCGGCCGTCGCGTGGTCGCCCGGGCGGAACTCCAGGCGCTTGGGCCCGGAGAGCTGCTCGAAGAACTTCGCGTACTGGTTGGGCGGGAAGATCGTGTCGCCCCAGGCGTTCGCCAGCATCACCGCGGGCTTGTTCGCGTTGAGCCTGTCGATGTACGTGGCGGGGGAGCGCTTACGTCCCCAGGCCAGCATCTCCTGCTCCTTGGCCAGGTTCGAGCCGAGGAAGTCCTTCATGACCTGCTGCAGTTCGGGGCTCGGGCGGCCGGTGAGGAAGCCCGCGCCCGTGAGGAGACCGGCGGCCTGGACGTGCTGGGTGCGGCCCGAGTAGATCGACTCGATCAGGTCCGCCCAGCCGCTCATCGCGCCGACCGCCTTGACCCGCTTGTCGTGCGCGGCGGCCAGGAGCGAGATCCCGGCGCCGTACGAGACACCGGCCATGCCGACCTTGTCCGGGTCCGTGGGCGTGTTCGCGAGGGTCCAGTCGATGACGCGGGAGGCGTCCGCGATGTCCGGGGCGCCCGCGACCTCGATGTTTCCGCCGGACTGCCAGAAACCGCGGGAGTTGTAACTCACCACGACATAGCCGGAGTCGGCGAGCTTCTGCGCCTGGGCGACGTACTCGATCTGCGGCACGGCCCAGCTCGTGGGCAGCACGATCGCCGGGAATCTCTGACCGTCCTCCGCTCCCGCGGGAGTGAAGACATTGCCCTTGAGTACGGTGCCGCCGTCGCCGGGGATGTCGACGAACCGCACGTCCGCCGCCGCGGTGGACTGCGTCGCGGGTGCCGCGCCGGCCTGTGCCGGGGCCAGGCCGAAGGCGGCGCCCGCGACGAGAGCCGCGGAGAGCGAGCTGATCGAGGTCGTACGGAGGGTCCTGCGCGGAAGTCCCACGGTCACTCCTCACTCGTGTCAGTGCAAAGTGACCTGACGGTAACGTCAGTTCTTTACCGGTGGTAACCCATCGGTAAGTTACGCGCTGGTAAAGATTGGTGGGCGGCCGACACGGGCCTCGGTCACGCGAGCGCGCTCGGCTTCCGCCAGTCGGCCCTGCTCATGTGGCGCTACTGCTTCGAGCGGTGCGCGCCCTTCGGTGCCGGAGCCTGCTCCTGGGCGGCGCGCGTCACGTCGGCGACCAGTTCGACCACGTCCGGCCCGTACGCCTGGGAGTTGACGACCTTCAGGAGGAGGACGAAGGAGCTGCCGCCGTGCTTGCGGGACAGCCGCTCGTGGTGCTTCGCGAGGTAGCGTGCGGCCGCCTGGGTGGCCGAGGCGCGCTGGCCGCAGAAGAGGAAGACCGGACGGGCTTCCTTGCCCTGGCCCGCGGTGAGCCGCGCGAGGACGACGTACTCGGTGATGCCCGGTTCCATGCGGTAGCGCTCGGAACCGATCTGGAAGGCGCCGCGGTCCGGGCCCGGCTCGGGGTCGGTGTTGACGCGGATGCCCGGCAGCAGCGAGTGCATGTGGGCGGCCATCCGGCGGTTCGTGGCCGGGCCGCCGACACAGAACTCGGTGCGCTCGCCGAAGCCCTGCTGGGCCGAGTCGTGCGTGACGAGCTGGGAGTGGGCGCCGCAGTCCTTGATCAGCGCGGAGAGTTCGAGCAGGGCGAAGACGTCGTTGCGCGAGATCATGAGATCCGGGCCGCCGGCGTCGCGGTTCACCACGAGCAGCGACTCGGAGTTCTCCGGGAGCCCGAAGAAGGCCTGCTTGCGGCTGAGCTTGCGCCGCCACATGTACGTGCGGGCGTACCAGCCGAGGGATATCGCGAGCACCGCGACGACCGCGGCGACGACGACGATGCGCAGGAGTTCACTCATGGGCGGGCACTCTAGCCGTCCCACGGACCCGCGTTCGAGGGTCCCCCGGTGCTTTTCGCGCAGGCCACCGGGTGTTTCACGGCAAGGTGCGATACGTCGGGAAACTGGGCCGACAGGACAGCAAAAGGTGCGATGCGGGCAAGGCTCGGTGAGGGTGGGCCGGGTGTGCCCGGGCCCTCGCGGCACCCGCCGAACCGACTGAGGAGCCTGTCTTGCGTGTTGTCCTTGCGGCCGTACTCGCCCCGCTGCTGATCGCCGCGGCGATCCCTCCGGCGACCGCGCAGGAAGGCCCGGTACCGGCCGCCGCGCTTCTGGCGAAGGTGCGCGAGTGCCGCCCTGTCTCCACCGGCCGCTTCCGCACGGACGACGGGGCCCGCGCGGACATCCCGGTGTGCGCGGGCCGCGGTGTCGTCCACTACGAGGCCGACCTCGACATCGACTGCGACGGCCGCCCGAGCCGGGCGTGCAGCAGGAAGACCGACCCGTACTTCCTGCCGACCACCGCCTTCCAGGATTCGGCGGGCCGGCACCTCGACTCGGCGAAGCTCCCGTATGTGGTGGTGCCGGGGCCGAGCAAGGCATGGGACCACACCAAGTGGGGCGTGCACGGCGGGGGAGTGGTCGCCGTGATCTACCGAGGCAAGGTGCAGTACGCCGTCGTGGGTGACACCGGTCCGACGGATCTGATCGGCGAGGCCTCGTACGCGACGGCCCGTTCGCTCGGCATCGATCCGCATCCGGTGACCGGGGGCGCCGACGGCGGGGCGACGTACCTCTTCTTCCGTGGCTCGCGAGTGCGGCCGATCGAGAGTCACCGCGAGGCGGTACGGGTCGGGGAGGCGCTCGCGCGGAAGTTCGTCGGCGGGCGGTGAGCCACGGGCGTGGGCCGTCGCGACGGGCGGTCAGAGGGTCGTCAGGATGCGCGGCCCGTCGTCCGTGATCGCCACCGTGTGCTCGGCGTGGGCGGCGCGGCTGCCGTCGACCGAGCGCAGCGTCCAGCCGTCGCCGTCCTCGTAGTAGCGGTCCGTGCCGCCGCCGATCAGCATCGGCTCGATCGCCAGCACCATGCCGTGGCGCAGCGGCATGCCGCGGCCCGGGCGGCCCTCGTTCGGCACCGACGGGTCCTCGTGCATCTGGCGGCCGATGCCGTGACCGCCGAAGCCCTCCGGGATCCCGTACCCGGCGGCGCGGCAGACCGTGCCGATCGCGTGCGCGATGTCGCCGATGCGGTTGCCGACGGTGGCGGCGGCGATGCCCGCGTCCAGCGCGGCGAAGGCCGTGTCGATGAGCCGGGTGTCCTCGGGGCGCGGGGTGCCGACCGTGAAGCTGATCGCCGAGTCGCCCGCCCAGCCGTCGAGCTTGGCGCCGAAGTCGATGGAGACGAGGTCGCCGTCGCGCAGCCGGTAGCCGTCGGGGATGCCGTGCACGATCGCGTCGTTGACCGAGGCGCAGATGACCGCGGGGAACGGTGTCGGCGCGAAGGCCGGCTTGTAGTGCAGGAACGGTGAGGACGCGCCCGCCGCGCGCAGCACCTCGTGCGCCACCTCGTCGAGTTCGCGCAGGCTGCTGCCCACGCGGGCCTGCTCCCGCACCGCTGTGAGTCCTTGCGCCACCACGCGCCCCGCGGCGCGCATGGCTTCGAGCGACTGATCTGTCTTGATCTCAACCATGCCAATTACTATACCGGTCAATGCGGTATTGGAATAACGCTCGGCCCGGTATTAGAATAACGGCATGGTGCGCACCCCTCTCACCCCCGAAGAGCGCGAACGCGGCGAGCGGCTCGGCAGGCTGCTCCGCGAGGCGCGCGGCCCCCGCAGCATGAACGAGGTGGCGACGAGCGCCGGCCTCTCCGCGGAGACCCTCCGCAAGATCGAGACCGGCCGGGCCCCCACCCCGGCGTTCTTCACGGTCGCCGCCCTCGCGGCCGCGCTCGGTCTCTCCCTCGACGAGGTCCTCGCGCGCTGCGCGCCGGTGCCCGCGTGACCCGCCCGCACCTGACCCGCACTCCGCGCAGGGCCGCCCGGGTGGCGGTGCTCTCACCCGACGGGGCGCTCTTCCTCCTCCGTTACGACAACGAAGAGGTCGGCCGGCACTGGGCCATGCCCGGCGGCGGCCTCGACGAGGGCGAGAAGCCGCGCGACGGGGCGCTGCGCGAACTCCACGAGGAGACCGGCTGGCGCGACCTCGCGCTCGGCGGACTCCTTTGCACCTGGGAGCACGACTTCACCCGCGCCGGTATCCCCGTACGCCAGCACGAGCACATCTACCTGGCCGACGGCCCGCGGCGCGAGCTCGGACCCGAGGTGGCCCAGGCGCACGCCGCGGACGGGATCCTCGGTGCGCGCTGGTGGACGTACGACGAGCTCGCCGGGACCCAGGAGGCGCTCTGGCCACCGCAGTTGGCGCAGGTCCTGAAGGCGCCCGAGCGGCCCGTCCATCTGGGCTTCGTGCCCAACCGATAGAGGGCAAAGGGGCGCAGGGGGAGTAACAGATCCTGCGGTGGGAAGCGGGCGGGGCCAGGCTGCCCCTATGGCCCGTCTCCCCGCTCTTGTGCGTGCCGTCATCGCCGCGGCGCTGCTGCCTCTCCTGGTCTCCACCGCCCCCGCCCCGCGTCCCCTGCAGCATCCGGGCGCGTTCGTCGACCGGACCCGGCTCGACTTCGTAAGGGCCCGGGTGCGTGCCGGCGACGAACCGTACGCCTCCGCGTTCGACGCGCTGCGCTCCAGCCGCTACGCCTCGCTCCGGTACAACGTCCAGCCGCAGACCGAGGTCGTCTGCCCGCCCGGCAACCGGCCCGGGCGCGGCTGTGTGGAGGAACGCGAGGACGCGATCGCCGCGTACACCCACGCGTTGATGTGGGCCGTCACCCGCGAACCCGCCCACGCCCGCAAGGCCCTGGAGATCATGGACCTCTGGTCGGGCGCCGTGCGCGGCCACAGCGGCGGCAACTCCGGTCTGCAGTCCGCCTGGGCGGGATCGATGTGGGCGAAGGCCGGCGAGATCATGCGGTACGGCCACAAGGACTGGCCCGACGAACACATCACGCGCTACGAGCGCATGCTCCGCGACGTGTACCTGCCGCAGGTCGCGGGCGGTTCACTCGGACGCAACGGCAACTGGGACCTCGTGATGGCCGACGCCGCCGCCAGTATCGGCGTCTTCCTCGACGACCGTGCCGTACTCGAACGCGCCGTGGAACGCGTACGCCAGCGCGTGCCCGCGTACTTCTATCTGCGCTCCGACGGCCCCCTGCCCAAGAGCCCGCCCGGCGGCCTGGTCGACACGAAGCGGGAGCTGACCCGCTACTGGTTCGGGCAGCGGCGGTTCGTGGACGGACTCGCGCAGGAGACCTGCCGCAACTTCGAGCACGTCGGCTACGCGATCGCCGCCACCGCCCATGTCGCCGAGACCGCCCGCGCGCAGGGCATCGACCTCTACAAGGACGTCGCCGAACGGCTGCGCGCCACCCTGGAGTTGCACAGCCGCTTCCAGGTCGACGACGTCGAGAACGGACCCGAGTGGCTGTGCGGCGGAAAGCTCACGCTCACCATGGGTCCCGATCTGGAGGTCGCGCTCAACCACCTGCAGAACCGCCTCGGGCTGAAACTGCCGCACGCGAGGCGGCTCGCCGGTGAGATGCGCCCGGCCGGCACGGACCACCTGTTCGTGGCCTGGGAGACGCTCACGCACGGTGGGGAGCCGGTGAAATGAGGCGCCTGACCGTCTTGTTGACGCTCCTGTCCGGCCTGATCGCCGCCGTGCCCCCGGCCGCCGCCGCACCCCCGCCCCCGCCGCCCGACGACGTCCGCTCCGGCTTCAGCCACCCCGGCGTCCTGCTCGGCCTCGACCAGGTCGACGCCCTGCGCCGCGCGGTCGCCGAGGGGCGCGAACCGCAGGCCTCCGCATACCGCCGTATGAAGAAGAGCCGGTACGCGGCCGACGACTACACCCCGCACCCGTACCGGATCGTGGCCTGCCCGCCGTACAAGAACCCGCCGGCCTGCACCGCCGAACGGCAGGACGCCATCGCCGCGTACACCCAGGCCCTCCTCTACACCGTCACCCGCGATCCGGCCCACGCCCGCCGCGCCGTGCGGATCATGGACGCCTGGTCGGCGAAGCTCGTCGACCACACCGAGGGCAACGCCGCGCTGCAGGCCGCCTGGTCGGGCTCCACCTGGGCCCGCGCCGCCGAACTCGTGCGCCACACCTACGAAGGCTGGCCCACCGCCGACGTGGAGCGCTTCGAACGGATGCTGCGCCACGCCTACCTCGGTGAATACGCCCTGGAAGTCGCCGACTACAACGGCAACTGGGACCTCACGATGATCGACGCCGCGCTCTCGATCGGCGTCTTCCTCGACGACCGCCGCGTCTTCGACGACGCCGTACGCCGCTTCAAGGCCCGCGTTCCCGCGTACTTCTATCTGCGCTCGGACGGACCGCTGCCCGTCGCACCGCCCGGCGGGACGGTCGACACGCCCAAGGAGATCCGCGCGTACTGGTTCGGCCAGCGCACCTTCGTGGACGGGCTCGCCCAGGAGTCCTGCCGCAACTTCGAGCACGTCGGCTACGCGCTGGCCGCGACCGCGCACGCCGCCGAGACCGCGTACCACCAGGGCGTCGACCTCTACAAGGGCGTACGGGAACGGCTGCGCGCCACCATCGAGTTCCACGCACGCCACCAACTGGGCGCACGCATGCCGAAGGAGCTGTGCGGCGGAAAGCCGACGCTCACCATGGGCCCCGATCTGGAGGTCGTGCTCGGGCATCTGCGCGGGCGGCTCGGCATTCCGATGCGGTACGGGACGCGACTGGCCGAGGCGAAACGGCCGGCCGGCACGGACGATCTGTTCGTGGCCTGGGAGACGCTGACGCACGGCGCGAACCTGGGCTGGGTCAAGGGCGTGGATCCGGTGCGGGACCGCAGGGCGGAGCGGCGCTGAGGCCGGACACGTGTGCGGATAGGGTCGCGTGTCATGACCAGCGACGCCCTTGAGGCCCTCGGACGTTCCCGGTACGTCTCGATCACGACGTACCGCAAGGACGGCACCCCCGTCGCCACCCCCGTCTGGGTCGTCCACGACAGCACGCACCTCTATGTCTGGTCGAAGACCGACTCGTGGAAGGTGAAGCGGCTGCGGAACGACAAGCGGGTCGTGATCACCGCGTGCGACGTACGCGGACGGGTCGAGGACGGGGCACTGAGCCGCGCCGGGACCGCGACGCTGCTCGACGAGGACGCGATGCCGAAGGTGCGGCGGCTGCTCTCGCGCAAGTACAAGTGGCAGTACTGGATGGTCGACTACCCCGCGATGCTCGCGCGGCGTGGCAAGCGGCCGCATACGGGGATCGCGGTGCGACTCTCGGAGAGCAACTGAGATAGGGGAGGCCGTGATGCCCGCTCGTGCCGATGACGCCGCCGCCCGGCCGGACGCCGACGCGGCGCGCCGGGTCGCGCTCGCCCTGCCGGGCGCCTTCGAGAAGCTCGCGTGGGGGCTGCCCACGTTCCGGGTGGAGGGCGGGAAGATCTTCGCCTCGCTCGACGACTCGGACACCGTCCTCGGCGTGAAGTGCCCGCAGGAGGAACGGGCCGAACTGATCGCCGCGGAGCCCGCGAAGTTCTTCCTGCGCGAAGGACACGACGACAACTACCCCTGGCTGCGGGTCCGCCTCGCGGCGCTCGACGACGAGGACGAGCTGGCCGCGATCCTCGCCGACTCCTGGCGCCAGGCGGCACCGAAGCGACTGCTCGCGGAGCATCCGGATATCGGGGTCCGATGACCGGTACCGTACGCGCGCGTTGAGCGCATTCGTGTGCCTCTACGAAAACTCCGCGTAGCCGCCCCGTAACGCGTGAGGTGTGGAATGCTGCCGCACACACGTGGACCGGAACGGTCCGGTCAGAGCCGCGGAACCAGGCTCATGGGTGGGGGACGGGACACATGGCGTCGGGGCAACACGCGGACCCCGTGCGGGAGTTCGCGGAGTATCTGCGGGGTCTGGTCGGACGGATCGACCAGGACGCCGGATGGTGCGGTGTGTTCCTGAGGCGTGATCCCGACGGCATGCGCGCTTGTCTGCAGGGACGCGAGGCGCCGCCCTGGGACGTGGTGGAGGCGCTGCTCAACGACCTGGCGGCGGCCTACGGCCGGGACACGGCGGCCCATGAACTCGACCACGCGCACGCCCTGCACCAGCGGTTGCTGCGGCACGTCGACACCCGCCCCGGTTCGCGCGAGCGGCTCGGCGAGCGGCTCGACCTGATGCTGGAGGAGCAGCGGCTCGCGGCCGAACGCCACGGCGAGCTGGGGGAGTTGCTGCTCACCGCGTCCCCCTTCGAGGCCGACCGGCTGCGGCTCGACCTCGCCTGGGCGCAGGACGACCACGAGCGGGCGACGGCACGCGTGTCGGAGCTGCGGAACCGGCTGCAGAGTGTGCGGGCGCCGGGGCGGGGCGCGGGTGCTGCGTCGCGTACGCAGGGGGATGTGCCCCCGGAGATGGAGCACTTCTTCGTGCCGCGGCAGGGGGGTCCGCGGGGTGCGGGGTCTTCGCAGGGGGGCGGGGACGGGGCCTGGCCGGGGGCGGGTCAGGAGGCGTCCCGGATGCAGGGGGCGCCCGGGATGCGCGGCGACTCCCGTGCGCAGGAGGGGCCGCACGCTTACGACACCTTCGGCGGGCAGAACGTCTTCGGTGCGCAGGCGCCGCCCCGTGGAGAGGATGCTTTCGGCGGGCAGGGCGGACCCCACGGGCAGGGCGGACCCCACGGGCAGGGTGCGCCCCGGTCACAGGAGGCACCCCGCCCGCAGAGCCCACCCCGCTCGCAGGAACCCTCGCGCTCGTGGGAGTCGTCCCGTACCCACGACGCCTCGTCCTTCTCGGACGACGGCGGGAGGCGGGACGACGGCGGGAGGTCACTGGGCAGTGGGGGGTCGCAGGGCAGCGGTAGGTCACCGGACAGCGGGCGGACCGCCTCGCGGGCCCGCCGGTTCGTCCGGCGCGGCGCCCGGTACGCGCCCGGGGCCGACGAGGCCGCCGCCGCGCCGCCGTCCGCCGCGCAGACGCCGCCGCGCGGCGCGCGCTACGGGCCGATACCCGAGCCGACCGCACCGCCCGGGACCGCGCCCGGCCCCGACGCCCATGCGATCACGGCCACCGTCGCCTCCCTGATCTCCCTGCGCGGCGCGGGCAAGACCGGTGAGGCGCATGTGCTGCTGTGTGAGGCGGCCCGCCGCCCACCCGCCCAACTGCCCCTGCTCGCCCAGGAGTTGCAACGCGCAGGACTTGCTGCCGACTGGGCGACGCTCCTGTGGGAGGCGGCGTCCCTGCCGCCCGCCGACCTGGTCGCCGTCGCCGACGCCCTGTCCGACGCAGGGCGCAGCGACGACGCGGGCCGGCTCCTGCGGCAGGGCGTGGGCCGGCCCGCGTCCGAGATCGGCGAGGCCGCGCTCGTCATGGCCGACGCGGGGCGCCGCGGGCGGGCCGAGGTCCTGCTCGAAGCGTTCCTGCGGGTCCGTACCCCCGAGGAGGCGGCCCAGATCGTGGCCACCGACCCGGACCGCCTGATCCCCCCTCTGCTCAAGGCCGCCGAGTCGGTCTCGGCCGACTGCCACCGCGACCTGTCCCACGCACTGCGGGTGGCGGGCTTCCGGGTCTAGGGGCGCCCACCCGTACTCGGGCCGATTCCCTCACCCGTACGAGTAGGAATCGCGCGCACCGCCGAAGGCTTGCGGCAGGCGGTCTTGCCCCGTCCCTGTACTGGCCGTACGTTCGTGGCTCCACGGGCGCCTTCTACGTGCGTAGAGCCCGCGGGCTCGACAGCGAGCGTCTCGTCGAAGGAGCAGCTCATGGCCACCGTCGTACGCGCCGCACTGGTCCAGGCGACCTGGACAGGCGACACCGAATCCATGATCGCCAAACATGAGGAGCACGCCAGGGAGGCCGCGCGCCAAGGCGCGCAGGTGATCGGCTTCCAGGAGGTGTTCAACGCGCCGTACTTCTGCCAGGTGCAGGATCCGGAGCACTACCGCTGGGCCGAGCCCGTGCCCGACGGGCCCACCGTGACCCGGATGCGGGAGCTCGCGCGCGAGACCGGCATGGTGATCGTCGTCCCCGTCTTCGAGGTCGAGCAGGCGGGCTTCTACTTCAACACCGCCGCCGTCATCGACGCCGACGGCACCTATCTCGGCAAGTACCGCAAGCACCACATCCCGCAGGTCAAGGGCTTCTGGGAGAAGTACTACTTCAAGCCGGGGAACCTCGGCTGGCCGGTCTTCGAGACGGCCGTCGGCAAGGTCGGCGTCTACATCTGCTACGACCGCCACTTCCCCGAGGGCTGGCGCCAGCTCGGCCTCAACGGCGCTCAGCTGGTCTACAACCCCTCCGCCACCTCGCGCGGCCTCTCCGCCTACCTCTGGCAGCTGGAGCAGCCCGCCGCCGCCGTCGCCAACGAGTACTTCATCGCCGCGATCAACCGCGTCGGCCAGGAGGAGTACGGCGACAACGACTTCTACGGCACCTCGTACTTTGTCGACCCGCGCGGCCAGATGGTCGGCGAGACCGCGAGCGACAAGACCGAGGAACTTCTCGTACGGGATCTGGACTTCGGCCTCATCGAGGAAGTACGCAACCAGTGGGCGTTCTACCGCGACCGGCGCCCCGACGCCTACGAAGGGCTGGTGCAGCCGTGACCGGATCCGCGTCCGAGCTCCACGACCGGCACCGCCGGGTGCTGCCCGACTGGCTGGCGCTGTACTACGACGAACCGATCGAGATCACCCACGGCGAGGGACGCCACGTCTGGGGCGCCGACGGCACCAAGTACCTGGACTTCTTCGGCGGCATCCTCACCACCATGACCGCGCACGCCCTGCCCGAGGTGACCAAGGCGGTCGCCGAGCAGGCCGGCCGGATCATCCACACCTCGACGCTCTACCTCGACCGTCCGATGGTCGAACTCGCCGAGCGCATCGCCGCGTTGTCCGGCATCCCCGACGCCCGGGTCTTCTTCACCACCTCGGGCACGGAGGCCAACGACGCCGCGCTGCTGCTCGCCACCGCGTACCGCGGCTCGAACACGCTCCTCGCGATGCGCAACAGCTACCACGGCCGCTCCTTCTCGACCGTCGGCATCACGGGCAACCGCGCCTGGTCCCCGACCTCCCTGTCCCCGCTGCAGACGCTGTACGTGCACGGGGGCGTCCGCACCCGCGGCCCCTACGCCCACCTGGACGACGCGGCCTTCATCGCCGCCTGCGTCGAGGACCTGGAGGACCTCCTGGGCCACGGCCGCGCCCCGGCGGCCCTGATCGCCGAACCCATCCAGGGCGTCGGCGGGTTCACCTCACCCCCCGACGGCCTGTACGCCGCGTTCCGCGAAGTCCTCGCCTCCCGCGGTGTGCTGTGGATCTCCGACGAGGTGCAGACGGGCTGGGGTCGCACCGGCGAGCACTTCTGGGGCTGGCAGGCCCACGCCGCCGCGGGGCCGCCCGACCTGCTCACCTTCGCGAAGGGCATCGGCAACGGGATGTCCATCGGCGGCGTCGTCGCCCGCGCCGACGTCATGAACTGCCTCGACGCCAACTCCATCTCCACCTTCGGCGGCTCCCCGGTCACGATGGCGGCGGGCCTCGCCAACCTCACGTACCTTCTGGAACACGACCTGCAGGGCAACGCGCGCCGTGTCGGCGGACTGCTCCTGGAGCGGCTGCGCGCCGCATGCGCCGGCGTTCCCTGGGTACGGGAGGTGCGCGGCCGCGGTCTGATGCTCGGCATCGAACTGTGCGAACCGGGCACGGACGAGCCCGCCCCGGCCCGCGCGGCCGCGGTCCTCGAGGCGACCCGCGCGGCGGGCCTCCTGATCGGCAAGGGCGGCGGCCACAACACCAGCGCACTGCGCATCGCACCACCGCTGAGTCTGACGGTGGCGGAGGCGGAGGAGGGCGCGGCGATCCTGGAGCGGGCTCTGCGATCCGTATGACCTCCGCGTGAGCGCCGCTTGACCACCGTACGGCCGCCGTACGTCCTCCGTACGACCGAATCCCACCCCACCCACCCCACCCACCGCATCCCAGCGCACCCCAGGGGGAGCCATGACGACCCGAACCCTCATCACCGGCGGCCTGGTCATCACGGCCGCGGACGAGACCCACGCCGACGTCCTCATCGAGGACGGCCGGATCGCTGCGCTCGCGGCCGCGGGCACCCAGGAGTGGACCGCGGACCGGGTGATCGACGCGAGCGGCAAGTACGTGATCCCGGGTGGGGTAGACGTCCACACGCATATGGAGCTGCCGTTCGGCGGGACGTTCGCGTCGGACACGTTCGAGACGGGGACGAAGGCGGCGGCGTGGGGTGGGACCACGACGATCGTGGACTTCGCGGTGCAGACGAAGGGGCAGTCGCTACGGGCGGGGTTGGACGCCTGGTACGCGAAGGCGGACGGAAACTGCGCGATCGACTACGGGTTTCACATGATCCTGTCGGACGTCACCGAGCGGACCCTGAAGGAGATGGACCTCCTGGTAGAGGAGGGCATCTCCTCCTTCAAGCTCTTCATGGCGTACCCAGGCGTCTTCTACAGCGACGACGGCCAGATCCTGCGGGCGATGCAGCGCGCGTCGTCCAACGGCGGCATGATCATGATGCACGCGGAGAACGGGATCGCGATCGACGTCCTGGTCGAACAGGCCCTGCAGCGAGGCGAAACGGACCCGCGCTACCACGGCGAGGTGCGCAAGGCCCTTCTGGAGGCGGAGGCGACCCACCGCGCCATCAAGCTGGCCCAGGTCACCGGCTCACCGCTGTACGTCGTGCACGTCTCTGCCCAGGAAGCGGTGGCCGAACTGGCCCGGGCCCGCGACGAGGGACTCCCGGTCTTCGGCGAGACTTGCCCGCAGTACCTCTTCCTCTCGACGGACAACCTGGCGGAACCGGACTTCGAGGGCGCGAAGTATGTGTGCTCGACCCCGCTGCGGCCGAAGGAGCATCAGGCGGCGTTGTGGCGGGGGCTCAGGACGAACGACCTCCAGGTGGTCTCCACCGACCACTGCCCGTTCTGCTTCGTGGGCCAGAAGGAACTGGGGCGCGGCGACTTCTCGAAGATCCCGAACGGGATGCCGGGGGTGGAGAACCGGATGGATCTGCTGCACCAGGCGGTGTTGGACGGGCATATCTCGCGCCGTAGGTGGATTGAGATCGCGTGCGCGACGCCGGCCCGGATGTTCGGCTTGTACGGGAAGAAGGGCACGATCGCGCCGGGGGCGGACGCGGATGTGGTGATCTACGACCCGCATGCCGAGCAGGTGATGTCCGCGGATACGCATCACATGAACGTGGACTACTCGGCTTATGAGGGGAAGCCGGTCACGGGGCGGGTGGAGACGGTGCTGTCGCGGGGGGAACTTGTCATCGAGGCACGGGAGTTCGTGGGGCGGGCCGGGCATGGGGCCTATCTGGCGCGGGGGACCAGCCAGTACCTCGGATGAGAGCAGTGGGTAGTTGAGCGTTGCGGGGCCTCGGCATCCACGTGGGGAAGCGGCGCAAGTGGAAGCGAGGAGTGGGCCTGTCTATGGAGACCCGGCTTCGGGAATTCCAAGTCTTATGCACTTGGAAGCCCGTGGTGATCGCGGAATGGATGTAGACTGCTACGTCGTGAACTCGGCGACGCCCCAATCTGCGATTTGCTCTTCTGGGCGATATAGAAGGTGACTGGAATGGTTGGCGGAAGTTCTGGCGCTCTGGGTGAGCGGGAGCGGTTTCGTCCTGCCTCACGTGAGGCATGGGATGCGGTTGAGGCATGGGTGGGGCGCGAACTTCCTGCGGAATATAAAGAGTTCGTCGATGGGTACGGGGATGCCGTCCTGTGCGGACATCTCTTCGTTCCTCACCCTGAAGGAAGTGATCGGCTCCTCACGTTTATGGAGCAAGAGCGGCGGGACTTTCACAGCGCGTTTCAGGATGTACGTGGCATTCCGACTCCCGTGAAAGATTCATGGAACTCCATCATTCCGTGGGCTTACCATGACTGGAACGGTGATGTTTGCCTACTTGTTCCCGAACCGGAAAGTGGCAACTGGACTGTAGCGGTCGCATTTCGGCAATGCCCAGAGGTGTGGCAGACGGGGATGTCGCTAACGAATTTCCTGCAATCTTTTCTGCTTGAGAAGAAATTTCCGCGAGGTTGGCCGGTGAGGGACGCGCAATGGACCTCGATGCCGGGAAGCTCATTGCTGTAGATGCTGGGGTCCGAGGAAGTGACCAAGGTGAGTTCAAGCTACCTCCGTCTTGTCCTGGACATGTTGGGTGACCCGACGGAGCGATTCCGGAGTCCTGCGGCATGGCGTGCGCTTGAAGCTGACCTCGGGGTCAGCTTGCCGGCGGATTATAAAGAGATCGTTGACGCATACGCTCCGATCCAGATCAATGGTCACCTCGCTCTGGACCATCCAGCGACTCAGCGATGGAATCTGAGCGAATGGATTCGCAGCACCGCCGATGCGTGGTCGCAGGTGGAATGGGGTGATGGGGAGCCCGATGGAGACCCCCGTGTGGTACTCGGTGTGGAGGAGCTTGAATTCGGTACGCCGAATGGCCTGATCCCCCTGGCGGGAACCGATCGAGGGGAGACGCTCTTTTATGCTCCCCGCGCGAGGAACGGCGAAGGGGTGCTCTTCGTTGAGGGCGGGGAGGGTGAATTCTTTGAATTCACCATGGAGTTCGCCGAGTGGCTGTACCGATGGCTCGTCGGTGAAGATGTCGGAGGTCCGGGCAGTAGCGTGTTTTACCCGGGTCCCGTGGCCCTTCGAGAATTGCCGATGAGCCCTGGTGATCGCCCTCAGGTGCGTTACGGCCCATCTCGGGGAATATAGTCCGCCATTACTCAGGTTGAACTCGGCAGACGGGCCTGTCTTGAAACTGAGACACTCCCCGTGGTGGAGCCGATGGATCCGATGGCCGGCATCTACACAGCGGTGACCCGGCAACCGCTCGCGGGAGGTGCCCCCTGGCAGCCCGAGGAGACCCTCGATGTCGAGACGGTCGTGTACAGATACACAAGGGGATCGGCATACGCCAACTTCCTCGAGAACGACCTCGGTTCGCTGACTGTGGGCAAAGCGGCCGACTTCGTGGTCCTGTCGCGCGACATTCTGCGTGCGGCGCCCGAGGACATCCCCGGCACGGTGGCGGAGACGGTGGTCGTGGCCGGAGAGGTCGTTCACCAGCGGGTGGTGGAGGGGGCGGTGACGTGAGGGCGGTGCAGTGAGGGCCGTGGCCCGAGGATCGCCTCACCCGTTCCGCCACCGCCCCCGAAGCCGCTGAAACCCTCGTGTGCGGGACGGTTCCTCCGAGGGTGACGAGTCCTCGGCCGCCGTGCGGCCCGCCTCCCAGAGATCCATGATCTCCTGTACGGCTTCCGCGCGGCCCGCGCGCTTTGCCAGTACGGAGGCGATGGCGCGCAGCTTCTCGCCGTCCCGTATCTCGTCGTGGATGAACATGCGCGAGACGTCGGACCTCGGCACGGAGGCCCACGCGCTCACGTCGTCGAACGCCGGTGTGTGGGCCAGCACGTGCAGATGGCGCAGCTCGGCTCCCACGCGTTCGTTCTGCAGGCGGGGGTCGATGCGCAGGTCGGCCGGTGTGCTCGCGTCGAGTGACGACGGGTTCCGTGCGCCGGCCTCCGCACGGCGGTCGGCCGCCTCCTGGAGCGCTCTCATCCGCGACTCCAGCTCACGGATCTGCGAGCGGTGGGCGTTCTCCAGGACCCGCCGTTCGCGGCCGAAGGCCTCCGCGATCCCGGCCATCCCCAGCTCGCTGTCCCGCAGGCGCTGTTCTGCCTCGAGCAGCAGCGCCCGGGTTCTCGTAAGTTCGGCCCGCAGCGCGTCGGCCTCGGCGCGCGTCTGTTCGTAGCTGCCGGTGATGCGCCGGAGCTCCTCCGGATCGTTCCCGCGGGCCGTGTACTCCGCCAGTTTCTCCTCGAGATCACGGATGTCGCGCTGCTTGAGCGCGAGCGATTCGCCGAGCTGCCGGATGCGCTCCTTGTGGTCCGTGACCTCGATCCTGGCCAGTGTGAGAGCGGCTGTGATCTCCTCCAGGTTGTGCGCCTGCTGGGCGAGATCCTCGGAGACCTTCGCGAACTCGGCTTTGAGCAGCGCCTTGGACGCCGCACCCCGCGGGTGGGACAGAACCCTTCGGTGCAGATGCTCCAGTTGCGTGCGGTCGCACTCGCGCACCTCGTGCCCGGCCGCCTCGACCGCGGCGAGCAGATCGCGGACGAACGGACCCGAAGCGGCCCGCTGCCCGTTCAGGTAGCGCGACACGGTTCCGGGGTCGTACTTGTACGTCTTGGCGAAGGCGCGCAGCGAGCTGTCGGTGCGGCTCATGTAGAGGCGCAGGGCCTGCAGGAACGTCTGCACCTCGGTGGGCAGTTCCGCGGACGGAGGCACCGAGCGCCAGTCCTCGCCCTCGCCCGCCCCTTCATCCCCCGGCATTCATCCCACCCGACCCCCGTCCGTCTGTTGCCAGTTCGCCGCATCGGCCCGATGCAGTTTCCGCAACACCACGCCACCCGCGCAAGGTGACGCCATCGCCCCGGTGACGCCGGTGCGGGACAGCGAGGGAGCGGAAGATGAAGCGAAACGCACAGCGCATGTCGAAGCGAGACAGGAACCGCGACGCAGAGCGAGACACGAAGCGCAACGGTGCGGCAGAGCGCGAGCCGCGGAACGTGGCGCGGGAGTTCGCGGTCCGCACGGGCGCCGCCTTCACGGCCCGTGCCCTGTGGGAGACGCTGCGCGCCGCGGTGGGCTGGTAGCGGTGGCCGGGGGATCAGCCGAGGTCCCGCAGCACTCCGGCGACCGTGGCCCGGTAGGTCTGCAGCGCCCGCAGGCCGGCCGTGTACCGGTCGCGGTGCCGGGCGATGTCCGTGCTCTGCGCCCGGGCCAGGGCGGCATGCCAGATCTCGGCCGTACGGTGGCGTCGCTTGCAGGTGACGTCGGCGACGGCCGTGGCCCGCTCCCGTTGCGTATGCCGGGTGTTGCCGTCCTCGCCCCGTTTCCACGCGGGGTCCGCGTACACCGCCACGGGGTCCGGGTAGCGCTTGAAGCCCTTCTCGACCAGGCAGTCGGACCACTCGCGCCATGCGTTCCGCAGCCGCGGGTCGCGTCGGACGGTCTTGTCGATCGCGGTCGTCCGGGTGCCCGCGTAGAGCCAGTCGCGCTTGAGGTCGATGCCACGCATCAGCCGTCTGCTCGCCTCGGCCGAACAGACGGAATGGTCCGCGTACTCGGCATCCGTCATCCGACGTCCCTTCGGCTCCCAGGCCGCCGCCGGACCCGCCGGGTCCCAGCCGTAGCCCCAGCGGCGGGCGGCGCGGGGGTCGAGGACCCCGTAGTCCGTCGCGACCAGGCTGAGCCGGAGGGGATCGGAAGGGGGCCGCGGATCGAGCGGGAAGTCCGGGTGCCCGCGCCCGGCCATGCACGCACGGATCAGCAGCCCGGAGGCCTGCTTCTCCCGCTGGTAGTCCTCCGGCGTGTAGCTGTAGCGGTCCGCAGGGAGCGGCCCGAGGTCGGACGCGGAACGGACCCCACCCGGCATCCCCGAACCGGACACGCACACGGCGGCCACCACCGCCACCACACCCAGTCGCCAACCCCGCTTCGTCATGCGGAGGGATGCTAGCGAAGGGGGTGTGGGTGCGTACCTGATGGAGGTCTTCCGGCCGTTGGCCTCCGCGGCGACAGCGGAAACTCCGGAAGCCGGATTGCCGGGGATCGGCGTGCTCCCGGGGAGAGACTGGGCTGGCCACGAAGGCACGTTCGGCGCCCTGCCCGGGCACGTTGACGACCGCGGAGGAGTACCGCACCCATGCACATCGATCTGACGGGCCGTACGGCCCTGGTCACCGGCTCCACCCAGGGCATCGGCCACGCCATCGCCCTGGAGCTGGCCCGCGCGGGAGCCCGCGTCGGGATCAGCGGCCGGACCGGGGCGCGCGTGGACGAGGCCATCACGCGGATCCGCGACGTGGTGCCGGACGCGGTCCTCGCGCCGGTGATCGCCGATGTCACCACCGAGGAAGGCGCGGCGCGTGCCGCGGAGCTGCTGCCGCGCGTGGACGTCCTCGTCAACAACCTCGGCATCTTCGGAGCGGCCGAACCGCTGGAGATCAGCGACGCCGAGTGGCGGCGCTACTTCGAGGTCAACGTACTGGCCGCCGTGCGACTCATCCGGCAGTACCTGCCCGGGATGACCGAGCGCGGCTGGGGCCGGATCCAGAACATCGCCAGCGACTCCGCCGTGGTCATCCCCGCCGAAATGATCCACTACGGCATGTCGAAGACGGCGCTCCTCGCGGTGACCCGCGGCTTCGCCAAGCAGGCAGCCGGCACCGGCGTCACCGTCAACTCCGTCATCGCGGGCCCCACTCACACCGGCGGGGTCGAGGATTTCGTCTACGAACTCGTCGACCGCTCCCTGCCCTGGGACGAGGCCCAGCGCGTCTTCATGCGCGAACACCGCCCGCAATCCCTGCTGCAGCGCCTCATCGAACCCGAGGAGATCGCCCACATGGTCGTCTACCTCGCGTCGGAGCAGGCGAGCGCGACGACCGGGGGTGCGGTGCGGGTGGACGGCGGGTACGTGGACTCGATCCTGCCGTGAGCGCCGCCGCCCCAGGAGAGTGCCGAGCCGTCAGTCCTCCGCGTACTGCGCGGCGAACTCGGCAGACGGCTCGATCGGTGTGATGACGTCGATCAGGACGCCCGACGGGTCCGCGACGATGAAGTGGCGCTGGCCGAAGTCCTCGTCCCGCAGCGGGAGTTCGGGGTGGAGGCCGGACTCGTGGACGAGGCGGTGCCATTGTGCGTCGACGTCCGGGACCTCGAGGTTGAGCAGCAGGCCCTGGACCGGGCGGCGGTAGGCCTCCGGGAGGGTCGGGTGCGTGTGGTCGAGGAGGGCGAGCTCGTAGGGCGGGTCTCCCGGGCGGCGGAGGCTGATGTACCAGTCGGCCTCGAAGGTGATCTCGAAGCCCAGGAGTTCCGTGTAGAAGGTGCGGGATTCCTTGAGACGGGCCGCGTCCGTGCAGATGACGGGGTACATGCTGGTCAGCTTCATGGCGTTCACCTTTCACCTGCCGTCGGTATGTGAAGTAGGCTATTCGCATACCGACGGTAGGTCAATCGCGGGAGGCGAGGGAGCGCGGTGGCAGGTGACGGGGTGCGGGCCCGGCAGAAGGAGCAGACGCGGCAGGAGTTGCTGCGGGAGGCGCGGCGGGCCTTCGCCGCGGTCGGGTACGGCGCGGTCGGGCTGATGGAGATCGTCCGGGCGGCGGGGGTGACCAAGGGCGCGCTGTACCACCACTTCGACAGCAAGGAAGCGCTCTTCCGCGCCGTGCTCGCGCAGGTGCAGGAAGAGGTGGGGGGGCAGGTCGCCCGTGCGGCCGGGGCCGAGAAGGATCCGTGGGATCAACTCACGGCGGGGTGTGCGGCGTTCCTCGCTGCCGGTACCGACCCCGAGGTGCAGCGGATCATGATGATCGACGGTCCCGCGGTCCTGGGGTGGGCCGAGTGGCGTGCTCTCGACGAGCAGTCGTCGGCTCGTCATCTGGCCGAGGTGCTGGAGGAGTTGGTGGCCGCCGGGGTCGTCGCCGAGCAACCCGTCGCTCCGCTCGTACGGCTCCTGTCGGGTGCCATGAACGAGGCGGCGCTGTGGCTGGCGACGTCCGAGGACCCGGCGGATCTGCCGGCGACGCAGCGGGCACTCGAACGTCTGCTGTCGGCGTTGCGCGCTGCCAACTGATTTGTTCTGTCAGGGGCATTGACGAAGTCGCGGCGGACTTCTAACTTCAAGCCGTCGTACTTCATGCGTCATATATGAGACGCCGTACATCAGATCCGAGGACCTGTATGACGTCAGTGCCCACTCCGATTCCCTCCCGCACCCAGTTCGTGCAGGAGGCGATCAAGCACCGCATCCTCACCGGCCAACTGCCCCCGGGGCAGGCCCTGGTGGAGGCCGAGCTCGCCGCGCAGTTCGGGGTCTCCAAGACGCCGGTGCGCGAGGCGCTCAAGACGCTCGCCGGCACGGGGCTCGTGGAGATGAGCCAGTACAAGGGCGCCACTGTCCGCATGGTCGACGCGGACATGGCGCGTGAGGTCTACGACGTACGACTGCTTCTCGAGCCCGAGGCGCTGCGTCGCACGGTGCGGCGCAGGGCCTCCCTGGAGGCGGCCCGCGAGGCCCTGACCCGCGCGGACACCGCGGCCGACACGGCCGAACGCTCCCTGGCCAACCGGGAGTTCCACCGGGCGCTCTATCTGCCCTGCGGCAATCCGCTGCTCGGCCGGATGCTCGACGAGGTGCGCGACCAGGCCGCCCTGGTCGCGGCGGTGGCCTGGTCCGCGGACCCGTCCTGGGAGCGCGAGGCCGCCGAGCACCGGGAGATCCTGCGGCTCGCCCTGGCCGGCGAGAGCGACGGCGCGGCCGACGCGCTGCGGACGCATATCGGCTCGTTCGTGGAGCGCGCCTTTCCCGGGGAGCGGGCCGGGGCCGGGGAGCGGAACACGACCGAGGAAACGAAGGACGGCGCATGACCTTCGATGCCGAGCGAGCGGCGCTCGCCGACGTGGTGGCCATCCCGGTGACTCCGTTCACCGAGGACGGCGGCCTCGACGAGAGCGCGTACCGCACCCTGCTGCACCGGCTGCGCGAGGGCGGGGTGCGGACGCTGACGCCGAACGGCAACACCGGCGAGTTCTACGCCCTGAGCACTCAAGAGCGCCGCAGGGTCACGGAATTGACCCTTCAGGAGGCGGGGGAGTGGGCCACGGTCGTGGTGGGGGTCGGGCACGATCTGCCGGCTGCCGTCGAGGCCGCACACCATGCCCGTGAGGCCGGCGCCCAGATGGTGATGGTCCACCAGCCGGTCCACCCGTACATCTCGGCCGACGGCTGGGTCGACTACCACCGGACGATCGCCGAGGCCGTGCCCGGACTCGGCGTCGTCCCCTACCTCCGCAACCCGCGGATCGGCGGAGCGCACCTGGCCGTGCTCGCGGACGCCTGCCCCAACGTGATCGGTGTGAAGTACGCCGTCCCGGACGCCGCCGCCTTCGCCGCCTTCGCTCACGACGCGGGGTTCGACCGCTTCGTCTGGGTCGCGGGCCTCGCGGAGCAGTACGCACCCTCGTACTTCTCGGCGGGCGCCACCGGCTTCACCTCCGGGCTCGTGAACGTCGCACCGCGGCTTTCGCTGTCCATGATCGAAGCGCTTCGATCGGGTGACTATCCGGCGGCGATGAAGGTCTGGGAGGAGATCCGCCGCTTCGAGGAACTGCGGGCCGCCGACGCCGCGGCCTACAACGTGACCGTCGTCAAGGAGGCCCTGTCCTCCCTCGGCCTGTGCCGCCCCGAGGTGCGCCCGCCGAGCAGCCCGCTGGGCGAGGCCGAGCGCGCCGAGGTGGCCGCGATCGCCGCGAGGTGGTCCATATGACCGTGGAAGCGGGAAGTCTGCGCAGCCATCAGTGGTACGGGACCGAAGGGCTGCGTACGTTCAGCCACCGTGCCCGCACGCGCCAGCTCGGCTATCTGCCCGAGGAGCACCTGGGCAAGCCGGTCATCGCGATCCTCAACACCTGGTCGGACATCAACCCGTGCCACTCCCATCTGCGCGAGCGTGCGCAGGCCGTCAAGCGCGGGGTCTGGCAGGCGGGCGGGTTCCCGCTGGAGTTCCCGGTCTCGACGCTCAGCGAGACCTTCCAGAAGCCCACCCCCATGCTGTACCGCAACCTCCTGTCCCTGGAGACGGAGGAACTGCTCCGCTCCTACCCGGTGGACGGCGCCGTCCTGCTCGGCGGCTGCGACAAGACGACGCCCGCCCTGCTCATGGGCGCCGCGAGCATGGACCTGCCGACCGTCTTCGTGCCGGCCGGGCCCATGCTCCCCGGACACTGGCGCCAGGAGATCCTCGGCTCGGGCACCGACATGTGGAAGTACTGGGACGACCACCGCGCGGGCCTCATCGGCGAGCGTGACATGGCGGAGCTGCAGAACGGACTGGCCCGTTCGCCCGGCACCTGCATGACCATGGGTACCGCCTCCACCCTCACCGCCGCCGCCGAGGCGCTCGGCGTCACGCTGCCCGGGGCGTCCTCGGTCCCGGCCGTCGACTCGGGCCACGAGCGGATGGCGGCCGCGTCAGGCCGCAGGATCGTCGGGCTCGTGCAGGAGGACCTCAGGCTCTCCAGGATCCTCACGATGGAGGCGTACGAGGACGCCGTCGCCACGGTGCTCGCCCTCGGCGGCTCCACCAACGCGGTCATCCACCTGATCGCGATGGCCGGACGCTCCGGGCTCCGGCTCACGCTCGACGACTTCGACCGCATCGCCCGTACGGTGCCGGTGCTCGCGAACCTGCGTCCGGGCGGTCAGTACCTGATGGAGGACTTCCACTTCGCGGGCGGACTCCCGGCCTTCCTCGCCCAGTTGACCGATGTGCTCCACCTCGACCGGCCGACCGTCGCGCACGCCACGCTGCGCGAGCAGCTCGCGGGCGCCGAGGTGCACAACGCGGACGTCATCCGGCCCCGCGGCAAGCCGCTCGCCGACGAGGGCGGACTCGCGGTCCTGCGCGGCAATCTGTGCCCGGACGGCGCGGTCGTCAAGCACATCGCCGCCGACCCGGAGCTCCTGGAGCACACCGGCCCGGCGGTGGTCTTCGACGACTACAAGGAGATGCAGCGCACCATCAACGACCCGGCCCTCGGTATCACCGCCGAGCACGTCCTGGTGCTGCGCGGCGCAGGGCCCCTCGGCGGTCCGGGCATGCCCGAGTACGGGATGCTGCCCATCCCGGACCACCTCCTCAAACAGGGGGTGCGCGACATGGTGCGGATCTCCGACGCGCGGATGAGCGGCACCTCGTACGGCATGTGCGTGCTGCATGTCGCACCCGAGTCGCATGTCGGCGGCCCGCTCGCGCTGGTCCGCAGCGGCGACCTGATCACGCTCGACGTCGCAGCCCGAAGCCTTCATCTGCACGTGGACGACGAGGAGTTGGCCCGTCGGCGGGCTGCGTGGTCACCGCCGCCTGCCGTGTACGAGCGGGGATACGGCGCCCTGTACGCCGAGCAGATCACGCAGGCCGACACCGGCTGCGACTTCGCCTTCCTGGCCCGCCAGGGGAAGGTGCCCGAGCCCTACGCGGGCTGAGGTACGCCCCACCGGACCGCCTCATCTTCTTGTACGAGATATCGAACCGCGTCCGCGAAGCGCTTCACGTTCGACCGTACCGACCTGTATTGATCGGAGACTGTCATGGCCCAAGCCGCAGCCGTGGCGAAGCCGCCCCCGCCACCCGCGAAGCCGAAAGGGCGCCGACACGGCTCGTCGACGCCGCGCAGGCTGCCGTATCTGCTGATCGCGCCGGCCGTCCTGCTGATGCTGGGCTTCATCGCCTATCCGGTGATCAGCGTCTTCTACTACAGCCTGCAGCACTACAACCCCACCAAGCCCTGGCGCGACGGCTTCGCGGGCTTCGACAACTTCCTGCACGCCTTCACCGAGGACCCGCAGTTCTGGGACACCCTCGGCTTCAGCGCCAAGTGGGTGTTCGTCGAGGTCGGGCTGCAACTGCTCTTCGGGCTCGCGCTCGCGCTGATCGTCAACCAGACCTTCGTCGGCCGTGCGCTCGGCCGGGCTCTCGTCTTCTCGCCGTGGGCCGTGTCCGGAGTGCTCACCTCGGTGATCTGGGTGCTGCTCTACAACTCCCAGACCGGTATCACGCGTTACCTCGCCGACCTGGGCATCGGCAGCTACGGCACGTCCTGGCTCTCCGACACCTCGACCGTCTTCTCGGCCGCGATCGTCGCCGATCTGTGGCGCGGTGTGCCGTTCTTCGCGATCCTCATCCTCGCCGACCTGCAGTCCGTCTCGAAGGACCTGTACGAGGCGGCCGAGGTGGACGGCGCGGGCCGGGTACGCCAGTTCCTGCACATCACCCTGCCGCACCTCAAGGACGCGATCGTCCTCTCCACGCTGCTTCGCATGGTGTGGGAGTTCAACAACGTCGACCTCCTCTACACCCTGACCGGCGGCGGACCCGCGGGCGAGACGACCACGCTGCCGCTGTACGTGGCCACCACCAGCGTCGACGCCCATGACTTCGGCTATGCGTCCGCACTGACCACGGTGGCCTTCGTGATCCTGCTCTTCTGCTCGGTGCTGTATCTGCGGCTCAGCAAGTTCGGAGGCGACAACAAGTGATCACCACCGACAAGGCCGAGACCTCCGCCGCCACCGTCCCCTCACCTCGTGCGGCGCCGATGGACGAGGTGCCGCGGCGGACCGGGCGGCGCCGCCGGGCCTGGGACGAGGTGCCGCGCTGGCAGATCTATCTTCCGCTCGGTATCTACCTCCTCTTCACCCTCATCCCCTTCTACTGGATCCTGCTGTTCGCCCTGCGCCCGGCTGGCTCCACGTCGCTGGTGCCCTGGCCGATGACCTTCGAGCACTTCGACAAGGTCTGGACGGAGCGTGCCTTCGGCACGTACTTCCAGAACAGCGTGCTCGTGGGCGTGGCCACCCTCGTCATGACCACGCTCGTCGCCCTGGCCGGCGGCTACGCCCTGGCCCGCTTCGACTTCCGGATCAAGCGCGGGTTCATGCTGGCGCTGCTGTGCTCGCAGTTCGTGCCGGGCGCGCTGATGCTGGTGCCGCTGTTCGAGATCTTCGCCAACCTGCAGATGATCAACTCCCTGGGCAGCGTGATCATCGCCGAGACGGTGTTCCAGCTGCCCCTGTCGATCATCCTGATCAGCAACTTCATCAAGAACGTGCCGGTCTCCCTGGAGGAGGCCGCCTGGGTGGACGGCTGCTCCCGCTTCCGCGCCTTCTGCGCGGTGGTCCTTCCGCTGCTGCGCCCCGGTCTGATCGCGGTGGGCTCCTTCGCCTTCGTGCACAGCTGGAACCACTTCCTGTTCGCCCTGATGTTCCTGTCCAACCAGGACCTGCAGACCATCCCCGTCGGCCTCAACACCCTGATGAGCGCGGACAGCGTGGACCTCGGCGCGCTCGCGGCGGGCGGCATCATCGCCGCCGTCCCCGTGGTCATCGTCTTCGCGTTCATCCAGAAGTGGCTGATCACCGGATTCAGTGCGGGGGCGGTGAAGGGATGAGCGGGACGCCCGTACCCGTGGTGCTCGCCGGTGCGCGCGGTCACGGTGGTTGGCACCTGGCGAACATACGGCGGCTGCAACGCGCCGGTCTCGTACGGCTGGTGGGGATCTGTGAGCTGACACCGCTGTCCCGGAACGAGCTCGCCGCCGCGCACATGGGCCAAGGGGTGGCCCAGTCGGCGGACTTCGCCGCGCTGCTCGACGCCACCGAAGCCCGTGTCGCCGTGGTGTGCACGCCGATCCCCACACACGCCGCACTCGCCTGCGCCGCCGCCGAACGCGGCGTCCATCTGCTCCTGGAGAAGCCGCCCGCGCCCTCGTGGGCGGAGTTCACCCGGATCGCCGGCGCCGTGGAGCGGGCACGGACCGCCTGCCAGATCGGGTTCCAGTCGCTGGGCTCCGGTGCCCTGCCCGCGATCCGCGCGATGGTGGACGCCGGACAGATCGGCGAGGTCGTCGGGGTGGGCGCGGCCGGTGCCTGGGCGCGCGACGAGGAGTACTACCGGCGGGCTCCCTGGGCCGGGCGACGGCGTTTGAACGGGGTGGACGTCGTCGACGGCGTCCTCACCAACCCCCTGGCGCACGCCGTCGCCACGGCCCTAGCGCTGGACGGCACGACGCACGCCGACGACGTGAGCGGCATCGAGACCGAGCTGTTCCACGCCAACGACATCGAGGCCGACGACACCTCCTGCGTGCGCCTCACCGGCACCCATGGCCGGCGGATCACCGTCGCCGCGACGCTGTGCGCCGAGCAGCCGGACGAGCCGTATGTCCTGATCCATGGCGCGTCGGGCCGGATCACGTTCTGGTACAAGCAGGACCGGGTGCTTCTGCAGCGGTCCGGGCACGGTCCCGAGGAGTCCGCGTACGGCCGGACCGACCTCCTGGCAAACCTGGTGGCACACCTCACCACAGGGGCGGATCTGTTGGTTCCGCCTGCCGCGACGGGCGCGTTCATGCGCGTGGTCGAGGCCATCCGCCAAGCACCCGACCCCGCCCCGCTCCCCGAACGCGCCTGGCGCCACGCACCGGACGCACCCCGCCGGATCGTGCCCGGCATCGACGCGATGGTGGCGGCCGCGGCCGACACCCTCGCCCTGTACTCCGAACTGAGGGCGCCGTGGGCCTGCGAGCTCCCGGAAGGGACGAGCGCCCGATGACCGACACCTTGACCCTGCACTGCACAGGGCGCCCGGTGGCCCGCTACACCGCGCGGCCCGAGCTGCCCGCGAACCTGTCCCCGCGTCCGTACTTCCACGAGGTCACCACCCTGGGCGGCGCCTCCGTCACCGAGGTCCGGCCCGCCGACCACCCGCACCATCTCGGCGTCGGTGTCGCCGTACCCGACGTCGAGGGCCACAACTTCTGGGGCGGTCGCACCTTCGTCCGCGACCAGGGCCCCACCGCCCTCGACAACCACGGCACCCAGCACCATCTCGCCTTCGCGCTGTCCGGCGCCGACGGATTCGTCGAGGAACTGGTGTGGCGTGCCAAGGGGCGCGAGCTGCTCAGGGAGCGCCGCACCGTCACCCCGGTCCAGCTGACCGACAGCGCCTGGGCGCTGGACTTCACCTTCGCCCTGACCAACGCCACCGGCGCCGCGCTGTCGATCGGCAGTCCCGCCACCAACGGCCGTCCGGGCGCGGGTTACGGCGGGTTCTTCTGGCGCGCCCCCAAGGAGGCCACCGCCCCCGCGGTGCTCACCGAGCACGGTGACGGCGAGGACGCGGTGCACGGGCGGCGCACCGACTGGGTGGCCCTCGTCGGCACGCGCTGGACGCTGGCCTTCGCGGGCGTCACCGAACGCACCCGCCGCGACCCGTGGTTCGTGCGCACCACCGAGTACCCCGGGGTCGGCTCCTCCCTCGCGGCCGCCGAGCGTCTGCGGCTCGCGGCGGACGACACGGTCGTACGGCGCCTCGTCACGGTGGTCGCCGACGGACGCCTCGACCGGGCGGCCGCCGGTGCCTTGGTGCGGAAGGCGGTGACCGCATGAACGCCCAGGACGGGACGACTGCGGGCACAGGGCACGGTCAGGCAGCCACCTACCGCAACCCCGTCCTCGCCGCCGACTGGTCCGACCCCGACGTGATCCGCGTCGGCGAGGACTTCTACCTCACCGCGTCAAGCTTCGGCCGGGTCCCGGGACTGCCCCTGCTCCACTCCCGCGACCTGGTCAACTGGACCCTGATCGGGCACGCCCTCGAACGCCTGGAGCCCGCGGCCGAGTTCACCGTGCCCCGGCACGACTGCGGGGTCTGGGCGCCCTCCCTGCGGTACCACGACGACCGGTTCTGGATCTTCTGGGGCGACCCCGACCACGGCATCTACCAGGTGAACGCGCCCTCGGTCAGGGGCCCTTGGAGCACCCCGCACCTGCTCAAGGCGGGCAAGGGGCTCATCGACCCCTGTCCGCTGTGGGACGAGGAAAGCGGAGAGGCATACCTCGTGCACGCCTGGGCCCGCTCACGCTCCGGCATCAAGAACCGGCTGACCGGCCACCGGATGCGCGGCGACGCCACCGGACTCCTGGACGAGGGCAAGGTGATCGTCGACGCCGACCGGATCCCCGGCTGGTTCACCCTCGAAGGCCCCAAGCTCTATCGCCACGACGGCTGGTACTGGATCTTCGCGCCGGCCGGAGGTGTGACGACGGGCTGGCAAGGTGCCCTGCGCTCACGGGAGTTCTTCGGCCCGTACGAGGAACGCATCGTGCTGGAACAGGGCGACAGCGACATCAACGGTCCCCACCAGGGCGGCTGGGTGCGCACGGCGGAGGGCGAGGACTGGTTCCTGCACTTCCAGGAGCAGGGCGCGTACGGTCGGCTCGTCCATCTGCAGCCGATGCGCTGGGACGAGGACGGCTGGCCCGTCATGGGCGCGGACGGCACCCCCGTGCGCGAACACGCCATGCCCGACCTGCCCGCGCAACTGCCCTGCGAGCCCGCCACGGACGACGACTTCCCGGGCGGCAGGTTCGGCCGCCAGTGGCAGTGGACCGCCAACCCCCGCGACGGCTGGGCTCCGCAGCACACCGCCGACGGACTGCGGCTGACCTGCGTACGAGGGGAGCACGCACACGATCTGCGCACGGCGCCGCACATCCTCACCCAGCGCCTGCCCGCATCGGCGTGCACCGTCGAGGTGGAGCTGGCCCTTGACGCCCAAGTGCCGGGCGCCAAGGCCGGTTTGACCGTCCTCGGTGACGCGTACCGCTGGATCGGCCTGGAGCGTACGGCGGACGGAGACGTACGGCTCGTGCACCGCTTCGCCGAGACCGTCGCGGACCGCGAACGCGACGCCGCCGAGCCGATGCCCGCGCCGGGCGGCCGCGCTCGGCTGCGGATCGAGGTGGGCCCCGGGGCCCGCTGCCGGTTCGCGGCCGACACGGGGGACGGGTTCGTGAGCGCCGGTCCGGTGTTCGCGGCCACCCCGTGGCGGTGGGTCGGCGCGCTGCTCGGCCTGTTCGCGGCCGCGCCCGGTCGGCCCGGTCAAGGCGGGCAGGCGGGCTCGGCGCTGTTCACGAAGTTCCGTATCAGCAAAGAAATCTGACGCAACATCACGCTCTCGAAGGAGCCGCAATGATGAGCCATGTACGAGGCAAGGGCCGCATGTTCGCCGCCCTCGCCCTGACCACCACCCTCGCGCTGACCGCCACGGCCTGCGGTGACGACGGCAGCGGCAGCGGCGGGGACAAGGGCGACGAGGGGTCCGGGAAGGGCGAGATCGTCTTCTGGGACAACAACGGCGGTGTCCGTACCGACGTCTGGAAGGAGATCATCGCCGATTTCGAGAAGGCCAACCCGGACATCACGGTCCGCTACGAGGGCATCCCCGCCGAGAGCGTCCAGTCCAAGTACGACACCGCGGCCCAGGGCGGCGGTCTGCCCGACGTGGGCGGCATGGGCACCGCGATGCTCTCCGGCTTCGCCGCCCAGGGTGTCGTGGAGCCGCTGGACAAGCGCTTCGACGCCAGTGCGCTCAAGGACAAGCTCAACCCGAACATGGTGGCCAGTGTGCGGGCCGCCGGCGGCGGTGACGAGACGCTCTACACGATCCCGACCTCGGCGAACAACGGCACCCTGTGGTACCGCACCGACCTGTTCGAGGCGGCGGGTCTGGAGGAACCGGCCACCTGGCCCAAGTTCTACGAGGCCGCCGAGAAGCTCACCGACGCGAAGAAGAACAAGTTCGGCTACACCATCCGCGGCGGCGAGGGCTCCATCGCGCAGGCGCTCGACGCCTCGTACGGCCAGTCCGGCATCACGTCGTTCTGGGACGGCGACAAGACGACCGTCAACGACCCGAAGAACGTCGAGGCCCTGGAGAAGTACGTCGGCCTGTTCAAGAAGACCACCCCGTCGGCCGACGTCAACAACGACTTCAAGAAGATGGTCGCCCAGTGGGACAGCGGCGAGATCGGCATGCTGAGCCACAATCTGGGCTCGTACCAGGACCACCTGAAGTCCCTTGAGGGCAAGTTCCGCGGCATCCCCAACCCGACGACGGCGGACGGCACCCGGGTCCAGGTGTCCAACCCGGTGGACGGGCTCGCCGTGTTCAAGTCGAGCAAGAACAAGACGGCGGCCTGGAAGTTCATCGAGTTCGCCGTCGGCCACGAGTCCAACAGCAAGTGGAACGAGTCGGCCGGCGCCATCCCCGCCAACAGTGAGGCCGCCGCGGACAGCTGGGTGCAGGAGGCCGAGGCGACCAAGCTGGCCGCCGAGGCCCTCGGCTCCTCCGAGCTCAAGATCGTGCAGCTGCCCTACTACCTGCCCGACTGGAACACCATCTCCAAGGCCGACAACGAGCCGAACTTCCAGAAGGTCCTGCTCGGCAAGATGTCTGCGAAGGACTTCCTCGACACGCTCGCCGAGCAGCTGAACGCGGCGCAGGCCGAGTGGAAGGAACGGGCGAAGTGACCCACCATCACCCCGCCCGACGGAAGGCGGTCGCGGCCCTCGCCGCCTGCACCCTGCTCGCGCTGCTCGCGACGCCCGCCGCCGCGCACGCGAAGCCCGCCCCGAAGGACCCCGCCCGCCAGACCCTCGGCGCCGACGACGGCTGGGCGTCGGAGGGTCCGGGCACGACGGGTGGCGCGGCGGCCGGCGCCGAGCGCGTGTACACCGTCTCCACCTGGGCGCAGTTCCGTACCGTCCTGGAGGAGTCCGGCGACGCGCCGAAGATCATCAAGGTGCGCGGCGTCCTCGACGCCACCGCGGCCGGCTGCGCGGCCTTCGAGGCCGACGGCTACCGCTTCGACCAGTACCTGGCCGACTACGACCCGGCGGTCTGGGGCCACGACCGCCCGGTGAGCGGGCCCCAGGAGGACCTGCGGGCCGCGTCCGCCGCCCGCCAGGCCGAGGCGATCACCGTGCAGGTGCCCGCCAACACCACGATCATCGGCGAGGGCCGGAACGCGGCCGTCAACGGGGCCAGCCTCCAGATCAAGGACGTCGACAACGTCATCGTCCGCAACCTCACCTTCGAGGCCCCGCTCGACTGCTTCCCTCAGTGGGACCCGACGGACGGCGCGACGGGCGCCTGGAACTCCGAGTACGACGCGGTCGTCGTGTACGGCTCCACACACGTCTGGCTCGACCACAACACCTTCGGCGACGGCCGCTACCCCGACGCCACGCTCCCCTCGTACTACGGCGAGATCTACCAGCAGCACGACGGCCTGCTCGACATCGTGCGTGGCGCGAACCACGTCACCGCTTCGTGGAACGTCTTCCGCGACCACGACAAGACCCTGATGATCGGCAACAGCGACAGCGCGGGGTCCACCGATGCCGGAAAGCTCAAGGTCACGCTGCACCACAACCGCTTCGAATCGATCGTGGAGCGCGCCCCGAGGGTGCGGTTCGGCCAGGTGGACACGTACAACAACCACTACGTCGTCACCGAGGACCAGCCCTACGTCTACGCCCTCGGAATAGGGCAGGACTCCCAACTGGTCGCCGAGAAGAACGCGTTCACACTGCCGCCGTCGGTGAGCGCGGGCCGCATCCTGAAGAAGTGGAAGGACGCACCCGTCACGGCGGAAGGGAACCTTGTCAACGGCGCGCGCACCGACCTGATCGCGGTCCACAACGCGGAGTTCCCGGAGGAAGCGCTGCGCGAGGGGGCGGGCTGGACTCCGGCCCTGCGCGCCCGGGTGGACTCGGCGCGGGCGGTTCCGGTGCTGGTGGGGAAGGGGGCCGGGGCGGGGAAGCTGTGCTGACCTGGTGAGCCGGGGGCAGCCTGGACCGTCCGGTGGCGTGCGCATAGGGTCGTTCCGTCCTACGAAGAGGGCTGTGCGACTCCGCCGGCGCACCGCCACCGGAAGTCCAGGAGCCCCGCATGGTCACCGTCGCCGAGGTCGCTCAGCACGCGGGGGTCTCGGCCAGCACGGTCAGCTACGTCCTCAGCGGGAAGCGCTCGATCTCGCACTCCACGCGCGTACGCGTCGAGCGCAGTATTGCGGAGCTCGGCTACCACCCCAACGCCGGTGCCAGGGCCCTCGCCAGCAGCAGGTCCCATGTGATCGCGCTGATGGTGCCGCTGCGTACGGACATGTACGTGCCGGTGATGATGGAGATCGCCCTCGCGGTCGCGACCACCGCGCGCACCCACGGCTACGACGTGCTGCTCCTGACCGGCGAGGAGGGCGAGGCGGCCGTCCGGCGGGTCACCGGGAGCGGGCTCGCCGACGCCATGATCCTCATGGACGTCGAACTCGACGACGCCCGCCTGCCGTTGCTGCGCCGCGGCGAACTGCCCGCCGTGCTCATCGGGCTGCCCGCCGAGCCCGCCGGACTCGCCTGTGTGGACCTCGACTTCGAGGCGGCCGGAGCGCTGTGCGTCGAGCATCTCGCCGGCCTCGGGCACCGCGACATCGCGGTCATCGGCGAGCCGCCCGGCGTCCACGAACGGCACACGGGTTTCGCGCTGCGCACGCTCGACGGTCTGCGCGCCCGGGCCTTGGAGCTGGGCGTCCGGCTCCTTCACCGGGCAAGCGAAGGCGGTTACGACGCCGTCGCCGCCACCCTCGCCCGCATCCTCGACGAACGCCCCGGCACCAGCGCCGTGGTCGTGCAGAACGAGTCCGCAGTGGAACCCCTGCTGGCGCTGCTGCGCCGGCAGGGCCGCGCGGTGCCCGAGGACGTCTCGGTGATCGCGATCTGCCCGGACCAGGTGGCCCTGCAGGCCTCCGTACGCCTGACGTCCGTGACGATCCCCGCGCGCGAGATGGGCCGCCGCGCGGTGGAACAGGTCGTCGCCGCGCTGGACGGCCGCGGCGAGGAAGGCGTCCGCCTGCTCGCCCCGGAACTGACGGTGCGGGCCAGCACGGGGCCGGTCGCGGGTTGACCCTCCGGGGGACCGGCTCTAGCGTTGCGCGTTCGGAATCACATACGGCGTCCGGGATTTCGGACGCCGTGACGGATGGCGGGGGCCGGACGGCCGGTGGGTGCACCGGCCCCGAGGCGCGGAGAGAGCGTGGCAGAACCGATCGGCGCGGCAGCGGAGTTCCATGCGTTCTTCGAGGATCACTACGCCCAGCTCTCGCGTCTCGCCTATCTGCTGACCGGTGACGCGGACGGCGCCGACGACCTCGCCGCGGACGCCCTGCTCGCCCTGTGGCACCGCTGGGACCGCGTCCGCGGCGCCGACCACCCGGCCGCGTACGCCCGCGGTGTCGTCGCCAACATGGCCCGCAGCCGGATCCGCAGCGCCGTGCGCGAACGGCGTCGCGTCACGCTGTTCTGGTCCGGACAGGGCGAAGGACGCGAGGACCCCGACATACCGGCCGTCGTCGATGTGCAGGAAGCGCTGCGCCTCCTGCCCTTCCGCAAGCGTGCCTGTGTGGTGCTGCGGCACGCCTTCGACCTCTCGGAGAAGGACGTGGCCCAGGCTCTCGGTGTCTCGGTCGGTACGGTGAAGAGTCAGACATCCAAGGGGATGGCGGAGCTGCAGCGGGCGCTCGGGCGCGAAGAGACGCTGCGCGGCATCCGGATGACGGTCGCGGACACGGCAGGCAGGAACTCATGAACGCGTCGCACAACCACCAGGGCGACGAGGAACTGCGCGCACGCCTGCGTGAGGCCGCCGGGTCCCACCGGCCCGACCGCGAGCGGATGCTCGCCCGGGTGCAGCGGGGCATGGCGGCGGACCCCGCCGGACCCTCGGTCCGCACACCGCACCGTCCGCCGGTCCGCCCACTGCCGGGCCGTCCCGCCGCTTCCTGGCTGCGCGTCGCCGGCGCCACCGCCGCGGTCGCCTCCGCCGTCGCGCTCGGCGGCTACGGGGTGGCCTCCGCGGTACGCGGCGGTCCCGCACCGGCCGGCGAGCAGACCGTGGCCACGGCACCGGACACTCCCGCCCGCACCACGCCACGCACGGTGCCCGCGGACCGTCTCCTGTGGGCCGACGGCTCGGTCGACCCCGGCAGCAAGCCGTACTGGAGCCAGAGCAACATCACCGTCAAGCCGAAGAAGGACCTGACCGCCCTCACCGTCGAGGTCCGCCTCTCCGGTGCGAACCACCCGGACGACACAGGGAGTTGGCGCTCCCTGCCCGCCGGGGACTTCGACCTCGGCGTGCGCGCGGGCCGGGACGGCGGCCTCGTCTACCGCTGGACCCTCAAGCCGGGCCGCACGGTCCCGGCGGGCGAGCATGTCTTCGCGGCCCAGTACCACCACGACGACGGCGGACGCGACGCCGGCGAGGACACGTACACCGTGCGCGTGAGTGCGGCGGACGAACAGGCCGAATGGAAGGGCGACTTCGAGTAGAAGCGTCCGCGTGAACCAGGCGCCGAAAAATTCTCCCGACCACGGCAACCCGTTCCCGGCCGGCGGCAACCACCAGTCGTATGGCCGACACAAGGCCAACGCCCCCACACCTAGGGAACGGAACGCATGAGCCGACACAAGCGGAAACTCACCCGCGGCCGCGCCATCGCCGCGGCTTCCGCCGCACTCGCCCTGACCGGCGCGGGCATCGCCACCAACATCCTGCTCTCACCGGCCGGCGCGGCCTCCACCTGGCCCGAGGCGAAGGGCAGCAAGGCCGTGTCGAGCACGGTCAAGGTGACGGGCACGTACGACGGCGGGCTCAAGCGCCACTACGGCAGTGGCGCGCTCGGCGGCGGCGGTCAGGAAGAAGGCCAGGACCCGGTCTTCCAGCTCGCCGACGGCGCCGTACTGAAGAACGTAATCATCGGCTCACCCGCCGCCGACGGCGTGCACTGCCTGGGCAGTTGCACGATCCAGAACGTCTGGTGGGAGGACGTCGGCGAGGACGCCGCCAGCTTCAAGGGCAAGTCCGCCTCGTCCGTCTACAAGGTGTACGGCGGCGGCGCGCGCAAGGCCTCCGACAAGGTGCTGCAGTTCAACGGTGCCGGCAAGCTGGTGGTCTCGAAGTTCCAGGTCACGGACTTCGGCAAGCTGGTCGGCTCGTGCGGCAACTGCTCCACGCAGTACAAGCGCACCATCATCATCAACGACGTGGACCTCACCGCGCCGGGCAAGTCGGTCGTCGGCATCAACACGAACTACGGTGACACGGCCGCGCTGCGCAACGTCCGTATCCACGGCGACAGCAGCCGGAAGATGGAGACCTGCGCCCGCTTCACCGGCAACGACAACGGTGACGAGCCGGTCAGGACGGGCGTCGGACCGGACGGCACGTACTGCAAGTTCACGGCTGGGGACATCACCTACAAGTAGGCACGGCCCTTGGGCCCGCGCCTCCGTGCAGGCACCCGTGCCCGCACCACAAGAGCCCCGCCGGTGGGACCCGGCGGGGCTCTTCGTCATCGGGCCCGAAGGCCCCTGACGCGTACCGGCAGGATCAGGACCCCACCCGCCGCTTGTTCCACACATCGAACCCGACCGCCGCGAGCAGCACGAGCCCCTTGATCACCTGCTGCCAGTCCGTGCCGACGCCGACCAGGTTCATGCCGTTGTTGAGGACGCCGAGGACCAGGCCGCCGATGATCGCGCCGAGGACCGTGCCCACGCCGCCGCTCATCGAGGCGCCGCCGATGAACGAGGCGGCGATGGCCTCCAGTTCGAAGTTGAGGCCCGCCTTGGGGGAGGCCGCGTTGAAGCGGGCGGCGAAGACAAGGCCCGCGAGCGCGGCCAGCATGCCCATGTTGAGGAAGACGAGGAACGTGACCTTCTTGTCGCGCACGCCCGACAGCTTCGCCGCCGGGAGGTTGCCGCCGATCGCGTAGATGTGGCGGCCGATGATCGCGTTGCGCATCACGTACCCGAAGCCGACCAGCAGCGCGCCGAGGATCAGCAGGACGTACGGGGCGCCCTTGTAACTGGCGAGCAGCATGGTCAGCGTGAGGATGGCCGCGCTCAGGGCCGCCAGCTTGAGCAGGAAGAGCTTCAAGGGCGGTACGTCGAGGGTGAACTCCTGCTGGCGGCGGCGGTCGCGGACCTCCTGGAGCACCACGAAGGCGATCATCGCGAGACCGAGGAGGAGCGTCAGGTTGTGGTAGTTGGTGTCCGGTCCCGCCTCCGGCAGGAAGCCGTTCGCGACCTTCTGCAGGCCCTGGGGGAACGGGCCGAGGGTCTGGCCCGCCAGGAAGATCTCGGTGAGCCCGCGGAAGATCAGCATGCCCGCGAGCGTGACGATGAAGGACGGTATCCCGCCGTACGCGATGAAGAAGCCCTGCGCCGCACCCGCCACCGCGCCCATGGCGAGGCACAGCACGACCGCGAGCGGCCACGGCATGTCGTGGTTCACCATGAACACCGCGGCCATCGACCCGACGAACGCCGTCAACGAGCCGACGGACAGGTCGATATGGCCCGCGATGATCACCAGCATCATGCCGATCGCGAGGATCAGGATGTAGCTGTTCTGCAGCACCAGGTTGGAGACGTTGCGCGGCAGCAGCAGATCGCCTTCGGTCCACACGGCGAACAGGACCACGATCAGACCGAGCGCGATCAGCATCCCGTACTGGCGCAGGTTGCGGCGCAGCCCGTCCAGGACCAGACGCAGCAGACCCGCGTCCTCGACCGCACCGGACGGCGCGGGGGCCTCCCGCTCGGTGGTCGCTTCCGTACTCATCGTGCTCCCTCTTCGTCCTTGGCCATGAGCCCTTCGTCCTTGGTCATCCGGCGCATCAGCGCCTCCTGCGAGGCATCGGCCCGGGTGAACTCGCCCGTGAGCCGGCCGGCGGCCATCGTGTAGATGCGGTCGCACATGCCGAGCAGCTCCGGCAGTTCGGAGGAGATGAAGACGACGGCCTTGCCCTCGGCTGCGAGCCGGTCGATCACCGTGTAGATCTCGTACTTGGCGCCGACATCGATCCCGCGCGTCGGCTCGTCGAGGATCAGCACGTCGGGACCGGCGAGGATCCACTTGCTGAGGACGACCTTCTGCTGGTTGCCGCCGGACAGCTTCCCCACGGGCTCGAAGACCGTCGGTGCCTTGATGTTCATGGTGGAACGGAAGCCCTCGGCGAGCCGCCGCTCCTCGTGTTCGTCGACCACACCGCGTCGCGCGACCTTCCTCAGCGCGCTCAGCGAGATGTTGCGGTGGATGGTGTCGATGAGGTTGAGGCCGTAGTGCTTGCGGTCCTCGGTGACGTACGCGATGCCGTGCGCGACCGCCTCGGGCACCGATTTCGTACGGATCTCCGTACCGTCCTTGAGGACCGTGCCGCCCGCGTAGCGGCCGTAGGTCCGCCCGAACACGCTCATCGCGAGCTCGGTGCGGCCCGCGCCCATCAGGCCCGCGATCCCGACGATCTCCCCGCGCCGCACCGCCAGGGACACGTCATCGACCACCTTGCGCTGGTGGTCGATCGGGTGCCGTACCGTCCAGCCGCGGATCTCCAGGGCGGGCGCCCGGCCCTCCTCCGGCTCGTGCGGGGTGCGTTCGGGGAAGCGGTGCTCCAGGTCGCGGCCGACCATCCCGCTGATGATCCGGTCCTCGGTGGTGCCCTCGGACCGTACGTCCAGCGTCTCGATGGTGCGGCCGTCGCGCAGGATGGTCACCGAGTCGGCGACCCTGCGGATCTCGTTGAGCTTGTGCGAGATGATGATCGAGGTGATGCCCTGCTTCTTCAACTCCAGGATCAGATCGAGGAGTTTGCCGCTGTCCTCGTCGTTGAGTGCGGCGGTCGGCTCATCAAGGATGAGCAGCTTCACCTTCTTCGCCAGGGCCTTCGCGATCTCCACGAGCTGCTGCTTGCCGACACCGATGTCGGCGACCCGGGTGTCCGGGTGGTCGCGGAGCCCGACCCGCGCGAGCAGCTCCGTGGCGTGCCGGAGCGTCTCGGTCCAGTCGATGACGCCGCGCCGGGCGTGCTCGTTGCCGAGGAAGATGTTCTCGGCGATCGAGAGATACGGCACCAGGGCGAGCTCCTGGTGGATGATCACGATGCCGTGCTGCTCGCTCGCCCTGATGTCCTTGAACCGGCAGGACTCGCCCTCGAAGAGGACGTCACCGGAGTAACTGCCGTGCGGGTGGACGCCGGAGAGGACCTTCATCAGGGTCGACTTGCCGGCGCCGTTCTCCCCGCAGATGGCGTGGACCTCGCCCTGCCGGACGGTCAGTGTGACGTCCGAGAGCGCCTTGACGCCGGGGAAGGTCTTGACGATCGAGCGCATTTCCAGGACGGGTCCCGCCATGGACGTGCCTTTCTGTCTCGGTGGTCTTCGGAGCGGGCGGGTCAGTCGAGGTCGGACGCCTTGTAGTAGCCGGTGTCGACGAGCTCCTTCTCGTAGTTCTCCTTGTCGACGCTGACCGGCTCGAGGAGGTACGCGGGCACGACCTTCGCGCCGTTGTCGTACGACTCCGTGTCATTGGTCTCGGGCTTCTCGCCCTTCAGCGAGGCGTCGACCATGTCCGTGGCCACCTTCGCGAGCTGCCGCAGATCCTTGTAGACGGTCTGCCGCTGCTCGCCCGCGATGATCGACTTCACCGAGGCCACCTCGGCGTCCTGCCCGGTGACCACGGGCCACGGCTTGGACTTGGCCCCGTACCCGTCGCCGCGCAGCGCCGACAGGATGCCGACGGAGATGCCGTCGTACGGCGAGAGCACCGCGTCCACGCGCTTCGCGCCGCCGTAGGAACCGGTCAGCAGGTCGTCCATGCGCTTCTGCGCGGTGCCGCCGTCCCAGCGCAGGGTGGTCACCTGGTTGAGATCGGTCTGCTTCGACTGCACGACAAGCTGCTTCTTGTCGATGTACGGCTGCAGCACCTTCATCGCGCCGTCGAAGAAGTAGCGGGTGTTGTTGTCGTCGTTCGACCCGGCGAACAGCTCGATGTTGAACGGGCCCTTCTCGCCCTTGTCCAGACCGAGCTGCTCGACGATGTACGTGCCCTGCAGCGCGCCGACCTTCTCGTTGTCGAAGGACGCGTAGTAGTCGACGTTCTTCGAGCCGAGGATCAGCCGGTCGTACGCGATGACGGGGATGTCGGCGTCGGCGGCCTGCTGGAGCACGTTGTCCAGGGACTTGTTGTCGATCGCCGCGATCACCAGCGCGTCCACGCCCTGCGCGATCATGCCTTCGATCTGGGAGACCTGCTGGTCGGGCTTGTCCTCGCCGAAGACGAGCTTCGTCTCGTACCCCTTGGCCTTCAGGTTCTTCTCGACGTTGGCGCCGTCGGAGATCCAGCGCTCCGAGGACTTGGTCGGCATGGCGATGCCGACGGTGGCGCCCTCGGCGTCCTTCTTCTCCTCGCTGCCTCCGGTGCTGTCCTGTCCGCAGGCGGTAAGGGTGAGGCTCAGGGCGAGGGTGGCGCCGGCGGCCACGGCCTTCGTACGGATGCGCATGGTCAGCTGTCCTTCGCGGTCGGTTCGTGCGGGACGGGTGCGTGGGTGACGGGCTCGGGGGCGAAGCGGTGGAGCGGGCCGGGCAGCCGGGAGCCGAGCGGCGACATCCCGCCGTCCGCCCCGTGCCGCGCCAGCAGATCGAGGGCGAGCCGGCCGCGCCGGACCCGCTCGCGGGCCGTGTCGAGGGTCAGATCGCGCAGATGGGCCCCGTACGGATAGATACCGGGCGCCTTCGACAGGCCGAACTTGAGGTACAGCGGGGCGCCTCGTCGGATCAGCTCGGCGATCTCGTACATCCGGACATAGCCGCCGAGGTCGTCGGGCGCCTCGACGTAGAGGTCCATGGGGGCCGCGGACGTGCGGCGGATCTCGGTGAGATGGTCGAGCGTGAGGTCCGAGGGAACGTTGAGCGAGTCGGCGCCGAGACGTTCGTAGACGGCGTACGAGGCCGGGTTGACCGGGCCGATCAGGGCCGACACCTTCAGCGTGGTGTCCGCCGGGATGACGCCCGCGAGACGGGCGCGGTGCAGGGTCCACAGCACGCCCTCGTCGGCCACGAGCAGGCATTGCACCCCCAACTCCGTGGCGCGCACGGCGTCCTCGACGCAGCCGGCGAGCGCGTCATGGCCGCGGGCGCGCAGGCCCGCGCCGCCCGAGTCGGTGCGCACGGAGGCGCCGGTGTCCCACGTGCCGCGCGGTCCCGTGAACAGGCAGAGCTCGATGTCACGGGCGGCGGTGGCCTCGGCCATCTCGGTGATCTCGGCGTCGGAGAGCATCCAGACGCCGCTGCCCTGGCTGATGCGGTGGACCGGCACGTCGAGCCGCGCGCTTTCCTTGAGCACGACGGCCAGCGCCTCGGGCCCTTCCACGGAAGGGATTTCGGTACGCCAGGTGCCCTGGTCGGGGAAGCGGTGCGGTGAGGCGTCGGCGGCGTCGGGGGCGGGTACGGGGTGCCCGAGCCGGGCCAGGGCCTCGGCGCCGGGGCGGCGGGGTGCGTGGGGTGGGTGCGGTGCGAGGGGTGAGCTGGCTGTCACGGAACTCCCTTGTTCGAGATTTCGGACGACGTTCGGGTCATTGGGTGTGAAGAAGGTGAGGCCGGCGTGAAACGGAGCCCGGAGGGTGAGGGAAGGCCCTACGGCCGCAACAGCACCTTCCCGGTCTTCGGGTCGCCGCCGCCCACCAGCGCGACGGCCTCCGCGAACTCCTCCAGCGGGAACTCGTGCGTGATCAGGGGCGCCGGGTCGAGCAGCCCGAGCCCGAAGGCCCGTACCGCATCCGACCAGGCGGCAGACGGGGCACCGAAGACCGAGCGGATCTCCAGCTGGCTGACGGAGAGATGGACGGGGTCGATGCCGGTGGCGCCCGCCGCGAACATCCCGGTGAGCACCACCCGGCCGCCGCGCCGCGCGAGGAGGCAGGATGCGGCGGCCGTGGTCGGCGCCCCGGCGGTCTCCACCACCAGGTCGAACGTTCCCTCGGGGCCGTCTCCGGGCGCGAGCGCCCGGGTCGCCCCGAACTGCCGTGCCTGTTCGGCGCGTTCGGTCCGCGGGTCGATCACCGTCAGCGAGGCCGGTGACGAGGCCGCGAGCAGCTGGACGGCGAGAAGTCCCAGCGTGCCCGCGCCCACCACGGCGATCCGCTCCCCGGGACGCGGGCGCCCCGCGCGGACCGCGGCGGCGACCACCGCCGCGGGTTCCAGGAGCGCGGCAGCGCGCAGGTCCGCGTCATCGTCCAGGAGGTGCAACAGCCGCGCGGGTACGGTGAGATGATCCGCGAAGGCGCCCGGCTCGGTGAACCCGGTCTCCGCGTAGCCCGCGCCGCACAGGCTCGTCTCGCCCGAACGGCAGCGCTCGCAGACTCCGCAGGCACGGAAGCCCTCGGCGACCGTCTTGCGGCCCACCAGCGCGGGGTCGACTCCCTCGCCGACGGCCTCGACCGTCCCCGACCACTCGTGGCCGGGGATGACGGGATACCGCACATAGCCCGGTGCGCGCCGGCCGTCGTACAGTTCGCGGTCACTCATGCACAGGCCCGCGGCGGCGACGCGTACGAGCACCTCGCCGGGGCCGGGCGATGGGACGCCGCCCTCGGTCAGGCGATGTACCCCGGGCCGTTCGACGACAAGCCCGCGGCTCATTTCGGCTGCCTCTTCTCCCAACCGTCGGCCCACAGGTCGAACCGGGCCTCCTGCTGCGGGAACTCGGCCGCGGCGTCCACGTCCAGCTCGACCCCGAGCCCGGGCGCGTGCGAGATCGCGAAGCAGCCGGTCTCCGGGTCGACCTGCGGGGCGCCCTTGACCACCTTCTTGATCTCCGCGTCCGCGAAGTCGTTGAAGTGCTCCAGGATCTTGAAGTTCGGGGTGCACGCCGCCAGTTGGAGCGAGGCCGCGGTCAGGACCGAGCCGCCCACGTTGTGCGGGGCGACCAGCATGTAGTGTGTCTCGGCGGTGGCCGCGAGCTTGCGGGTCTCCAGGATGCCGCCGATGTGCCCGACATCGGGCTGGATGATGTCGGCGGCCTGCGACTCGAAGAGCTCACGGAACTCGATCCGGTCATGGATCCGCTCCCCGGTGGCCACCGGGATGTCCACCTTCGCGGCCACCTTCTCCAGCGCCTTGAGGTTCTCCGGCGGCACCGGCTCCTCCAGCCACGCGGGCGCGAACGGCGCCAGATCGCGGGCCAGCCGCACCGCCGTGGCCGGGCTGAAGCGGCCGTGCATCTCCAGCATCAGCTCGCAGTCGGGCCCGATCGCGTCCCGCACCGCCTCGATCAGCGACACCGCGTACCGGGTCTGCTCGGGCTCCAGCTCAAAGTGCCCGGTCCCGAACGGGTCGATCTTCAGGGCGCGGTAGCCGCGCGCGACCACGTCCTTGGCGGCCCGGTGGTACGCCTCCGGGGTGCGCTCGGTCGTGTACCAGCCGTTCGCGTACGCCTTGACCTTGTCCGTCACCTTGCCGCCGAGCAGCTGCCAGACCGGCACCCCGAGCGCCTTGCCCTTGATGTCCCAGCAGGCCATCTCGATCACGGCGATCCCGGACATGACGATCTCGCCGGCCCGCCCGTAGTCGCCGTACTTCATGCGCCGGACGAGATCCTCGACGGCGAACGGGTCGGAGCCCGCTATGTGGTGGGCCTCGGCCTCCCGCAGATAGCCGACGAGCGCGTCGGTGCGTCCGAGCATGCGGGTCTCGCCGACACCGGTGAGACCTTCGTCGGTGTGCACGAGGACGTAGGTGAGATTGCGCCAGGGCGTCCCGACGACATGAGTGCTGATTCCCGTGATGCGCACGGCAGTTGACCCCAGGGTTTCTCGTGGACTGTTCGAGATTTCGTCACACGTTCGAAATGGTGGCGTGACCGTAATCAGGGCCCGGCGGTGGTGTCAATGGACCGTGCACGGGCATTGCCCGGTGAACGGGACTGTGGTTACCGTACGTTCGGCATACCGGGCACTGGCCGGAATCTCGAACAACAGGGGTGGGTGAGGGTTCATGGGGCGACTAGTCCCGGCGGTGACCAGGGCGCTGGACGTCATGGAGCTCTTCCTTGAGGGCGACGGCACGCTCTCCGCACCGGACATCACCCGCCGGCTCGGTCTGCCGCGCACCACGGTGCACGAACTCGTCACGACGCTCGCCGCCCGCTCCTACCTCGTGCCCGTCCCCGAACAGCAGGGCCGCTACCGCCTCGGGGTACGCACCTACCAGCTCGGCAGCCGGTACGCGGAGCAGCTCGACCTCGCCGCCGAGGGGCAGCGGGTCGCGCGCGAGGTCGCCGAGACCTGTGACGAGACCGTCCATGTCGCCATCCTGGAGGACCTTGACGTCATCTACATCGCGAAGGTCGACTCCATCCACGCCGTCCGTATGGTCTCCGCCGCGGGCCGCCGGCTGCCCGCGCACTGCACCTCCGTCGGCAAGATGCTGCTCGCCTCGCTGCCGGCCGCCGAACTGGACGTGCGCCTGGCGGAGGCGGGCGAGCTGGACGCGATGACCCACCAGAGCATCACCGGCCACGACGCCCTGCGCACCGCCCTGGCGGAGATCCGCGAGCGCGGCTTCGCCACCGAGCACCGGGAGTCCAACCCGGATGTGAGCTGTGTGGCGGCCCCGGTGCGGGACCGCGCGGGCCGGGTCGTCGCGGCCCTGTCCGTGTCCGTGCCGATGATCCGCTGGACCGAGGAGCGCGAGGCCGAACTGGCGGAACTGGCCACGAAGGGCGCCCGCGACCTCTCCGAGAGCCTGGGCTTCCGGGGCGGCGACCGGTGAGCGCAGGGCGGTCGGTACGTACCGCGCCCGTGGAGGTCGCCGTCCGCGCGACGGCCGAGCTCGGCGAAGGCCCCGTCTGGGACGCGGACGCGGAGAGGCTGATCTGGGTCGACATCCTCGGCTCGCGCGTCCACACGTACGACCCGGTGAACGGTCGCCGCACGGTCCTGGCCACCGAGCAGCACGTCGGCGCCGCGCTGCCCCGCACGGGCGGCGGTCTCGTCGTCAACCTCCGTGACGGCGTGGCCCGTTACGGCGCCGACGGCTCCTTCGCCTGGCTGCTGCGCGACCCGGTGCCGGGCCGCCGCGGCAATGACGCCGCGGTCGCCCCCGACGGTTCGCTGTGGGCGGGCACGATGCGCTACGACGAGCGCGACGGCGGCGGCCACCTCGTCCGCGTCGCCCCGGACGGCACCGCGACCGGTCTCTTCGCGTCCGTCTCGGTGAGCAACGGCATCGGCTGGAGCCCCGACGCCACCCGCGTCTACTACGTCGACAGCCCCACGCGCCGTATCGACGTCTGCGATCACGTGGACGGACTCCCGTACAACAGGCGGCCGTTCGCGGAGATCGAGCCGGGCGCGGGCTTCCCCGACGGGCTCACCGTCGACGCCGAGGGCTGTGTCTGGGTGGCGCTGTGGGACGGCGCACAGCTCCGCCGCTACACCCCCGACGGCCGCCTCGACCGCACCCTCCACCTCCCCGTGCGCCGCCCGACGGCCTGTGCGTTCGGCGGCCTCGGCCTGCGCGACCTGTACATCACGACGGCCCGCACCGGCCTCGACCGCCCCCATCCCCTGTCGGGCTCGCTCCTGGTGCTGCCCGACGCGGGGGAGGGGCTGCGGACCCCGGCCTTCGGCGGCTGAGACGCCTCGGCCGGGGCCGCGTTCACCGGGATACCCGGCGGGTCAACTCCCTCCGATGTCGCAGCTGTTCACCACATCCCCTGTCACGGGCCGCTCCACCGTCCCGCTGCCCGGCGGCCGCGTACCGTCCTCCACCCAGGCCGTCAGCGCCGTGAACGCGTCCCGGTAGCAGGGCAGGACCGGGCGGAGCCGGTCGGGATACGTGTCGTGGAGACTGTCCACGTGGGTGCCCTGCTCGACCGTGTAGTAGCGGTGCAGGGCGCCGCGGCCCCGGTCCTTGATCATGCGGGTGTACGTGTCCGAGTCCGTGGAGATCGGCAGCAGCGCGTCCAGATCGCCGTGCAGCGTCAGCATCGGCTTCCCGATCCGCCCCGTCAGCGCGATCCGCTCGACCGCCCGCCGCACCGACGCGGGCCGCTCCTCGTAGGCGTACGTCGCGTCCGAGGCGCACGGCGCCAGGATCTGCTCCAGCGTGGAGCCCGCCGAACTCCCCGGACAGGCACGGTCGTACGAGGGGTCGAGCTCCGCCCGGTAGGTCTTCTGCGTCAGACCCCAGTACGCCTTCTCGTGGTACGGCCACAGGAACTCACTGCCCCGCGCGAACCCCGCCCGGTACATGTCGGTGTCCGTGGCCCGACCCGCCTGCCGCGCGACCGCGGTGGGCAGCTGACGCAGCATGTTGTCGCCGCGGGAGGTCCACAGGGTGCCCTCCCAGTCCACCCCGCCGTCGTACAGCTCCGGATGGTTCTCCAGCTGCCAGCGCGTCAGATAGCCGCCGTTGGAGATGCCCGTCATGTACGTGCGGCGCGGCGCCTTCCCGTACGCCTGGGCCACCACCTTCTTGGCGGCCCTGGTGAGCTGGGTCGTCCGGCGGTTCCACTCGACGATCGCGTCACCGGGGCGCTCGCCGTCGGTGTAGAAGTCGGGGCCGTTGTTGCCCTTGTCGGTGGAGGCGAAGGCGTAGCCCTGGGCGAGGACCCAGTCGGAGATCAGCGAGTCGAGTGAGTACTGCTTGCGCACACCCGGTGCGCCGGTGACGACGAGCCCGCCGTTCCAGTTCTCCGGCAGCCGGATCACGAACTGCGCGTCGTGTTTCCAGCCGTGCGTGGCGTTGAGGCGCGAGCTGTCCGGGAAGTAGCCGTCGATCTGGACGCCCGGCACACCCGTGGGGTTCTTCGTGCCCTTGGCCTGCAGGGACATCCAGTCGGACGGGTCGGTGTACGCGGTGCCGCTGAGCGCCGCGGTCGTCAGATCGGGCAGACAGGCCGTCGTGTGGTGCTCCGCGCCGGGCACATGGACGGGCCGCTGCCCCGCGCAGTGCGCTGTGTCCGCGGTCCCGGCGGGCACGGCACCCGCAGTACCGGCTCCGAGCAGCAGCACGGCGGCCAGGACGGTGCCGCCTGTTCTCAGGCGCATGGACTCCTCCAAGGATCGACTGGCGGCCATCGTCGATGCGCCACCGGCCGCGCGCCATGGCGTGGAGAACCACTGCTGCACGCCCCGGCATGGGGCCCGTCGCTACCTGCCCGGGCCCGCGCCGTGCACGTCCGAGCGCGAGCCCAACGCCGCGATGTGGGCGGGCAGTTGGACCGCAGAGTCCAGATCGGGGGCGGGCAGCGGGGCGCCGGACACCGTGCGGAACGGCACATTGCCCGCCCACAGGCCCAGCTCGGCATCCGGTCCGTCGCCGTCGTCCGGCGGCCCGTCGGCGATCTTCACGGAGGCCTCGTCCAGATCGAGCGCGAGCAGCGTCGTCGCCGCGAGTTCCTTGCGGCTGGGGCGGCGCGCGTAGTCCCACTGTCCGGGCGCGCACTGCTCGGTGAGCACCCGCAGCCCTTCGAGCTTCTCCTCGCCGTCGAGGACGCGGGGCACGCCGTAGACCATCGCACTGCGGTACGCGATGCCGTGCTCGAAGACCGAGCGTGCCAGGATCAGCCCGTCCACGTGCGTGACCGTCACGCAGACCTCGGCCCCGGGGGAGCGGAGGCTGCGGCTCGCGACGGAACCGTGCAGGTACAGGGTGTCGGCCGTCGCGCCGTAACACGTCGGCACGACCATCGGGCTGCCGTCGACCACGACCCCGAGATGGCAGACGAACCCGGCCGCGAGCACGGCGTCCAGATCGGTCTTCCGTACGGAGCCGTTCTCCCGCAGGCGCCGGTGCCGGGTCCGCTCGGTCACGGCGAGCTCCTCGCCCGCTGCGCTCTCTGCGGCTGCTTCGGATTCCTGCACTGTTGGGCCCTCCCGGCAGACGATGTCGTCGGTCGTTTCAGGCCGTGACGACGTATTCCGTATCGATCGCCGTACGGTAGAGGACTTCGGCCGCGGCGGCAACGGGTCCCGGGCCGGGCCGCGGCCGTAGCCCACGCTCACCCCGCCCCGAGCACCCCGATCATCCGCGCCACCGTCTCCGCCATCGCCGTACGGCCCACTGCCAGGTACTTGCGCGGATCCACCACGCTCTCGTGCGCGGCGAGATGCGCGCGGACCGCGCCGGTCAGCGCGATGTTGAGGGCCGTGCCGATGTTGACCTTCGCGATGCCGCCCGTGACCGCGCGCGTCAGCTCGTCGTCAGGGACGCCCGAGGAACCGTGCAGCACCAGCGGCACGGTCAGCGCCGCGCGCAGCCGTGCGATCAGCTCGTGGTCGAGGGCCGCCGTGCGCGAGGTCATCGCGTGCGAGCTGCCCACCGCGACGGCCAGGGCGTCCACCCCCGATTCGGCCACGAACGCCCGCGCCTCCTGCGGCTCGGTGCGGGCGCCGGGCGCGTGCGGGTCGAGCGGCGCCTTGCCGTCCTTGCCGCCCACCTCACCCAACTCGGCCTCGATCCACAGCCCTTGGGTGTGCGCCCAGTCCGCGGCGGCACGCGTCGCGGCGAGGTTCTCCTCGTACGGCAGATGCGCGGCGTCGTACATCACCGAACCGAAGCCGGCGTCGGCGGCCTGCCGCAGCAGCTCGTCCCGCTTGACGTGGTCCAGATGCAGCGCCACCGGCACCGACGCGGCCTCGGCGGCGGCGACGGCCGCACGGGCCAGCGGCAGCAGCCGGCCGCCGCGGAACGCGACCGCGTTCTCGCTGACCTGGAGGATCACCGGGGACTTGGCCCTCTCGGCGCCCTCGACGACGGCCTCGATGTGTTCGAGGGTGATGATGTTGAACGCGGCGACGGCGCCCTGCTTGGCCGCGGCCTCGGCGACCAGCGCACCGGATCCGATGAGTGGCATCGGCGACGACCCCCCGCGCCCGTCAGGCCGACGGCAGGACGACGGAACGGGTCAGATGCCGCGGCCGGTCCGGGTCGAGCCCCTTCACCGCGGCCACCGCCACCGCGAGCCGCTGCGCGCGCACCAGCTCGGCCAGCGGGTCCAGCGTGCCCTCGATCCACAACGCGCCCGTGGCGCCCACCTGTTCGGCAAGACCGTCGGGCGCCTCGCCGAACATCCACGTCGCCGTGCCGGCCGTGGAGATGGAGATCGGGCCGTGCCGGTACTCCATCGCCGGGTACGCCTCGGTCCACGCCAGGGATGCCTCGCGCATCTTCAGCGCGGCCTCCTGCGCCAGGCCGTTGGTCCAGCCGCGCCCCAGGAAGCTGAACTGTGCGCAGTCCACGAGCCCTTCGGGCAGCGGCTCGGCCAGCGCGGTACGCGCGTCGGCGACGGCCTGCGGGCTGTGCAGCCCGAGGTGGGCGCGGAGCAGCGTGAGGGCCGTGGTCGCGAAGCGTGTCTGCACCACCGACTCCTCGTCGGCGAAGGCCATCACGACCACCGCGTCCGCGGCCTCCATGACCGGGGTGTCCGGATCGGCGGTGATCGCCGTCGTGGCGGTGCGGCCGCGCAGCTCGCCGAGGAGCGCGAGGACCTCCGTGGTGGTGCCGGAGCGGGTCAGGGCTATGACCCGGTCGTACGGGCGCCCGGCCGGGAACTCGGACGCGGCGAACGCGTCGGTCTCGCCCTGCCCCGCCGTCTCGCGCAGCGCGGCGACGGCCTGAGCCATGAAGTACGACGTGCCGCAGCCGACGAGCGCGATCCGCTCACCCGGCGCACCGAGCACGTCGCGGTGCTCGACGGCCAGTTCGGCGGCGCGCTCCCAGCACTCGGGCTGGCTGGTCAGTTCCTTCTGGACATGGCTCATGGGGGCTACTCCATGCATCGGAATGATTGAAGCTGCAAGATATAGCTTCTCTTCGAGCAGGAGCAAGCAATCCGGGTCAGGGGCCCGGCGCCGCGCGCGAAGGTCCGTACGGGCTTTGCCTTCCCCGGGGTGCGGCGCGGACGGATGGAGGTAGAAAGACTGCATGGCCGAATACGAGGGCGGCGCCGCGGATGCCGACGACGTGGCCGCGGTGACGCGTGCCGTCCTGACCGCCTCGCGGCTCCTTGTCGCCGTCTCGGCCCGTTCGCTGGCCGTGGTCGAAGGGCAGGTGACGCTGCCGCAGTTCCGCATGCTCGTCGTGCTGTCGACGCGCGGCGAGACCAAGCTCGTCGAGCTCGCCGATCTCCTCCAGGTGGCGCCGTCCACCGCCATGCGGATGGTCGACCGGCTGATCGCGACGGGCTTCGCGGACCGGCAGATCAACCCGGGCAACCGCCGCGAGACGCTGCTGCGGCTCACCGCCGAGGGGCGGCGCATCGTCGAGGACGTCACCGCGGTCCGCCGCCGCGAGATCGCCGCCATCGTGGAGCGGATGCCCGCGGACCGGCGCGTGGACCTGGTCGCGGCGCTCGACGCGTTCACCGAGGCGGGCGGCGAACCCCCGGTCCCGCACGGCACCGCGGCCCTGCATCCGCTGGGCTGGACGGACGCCTGAGGCGCTCAGCCCCGCCGGTCGTCCTGCTGATGTTCGTGCTGCTGGTAGCGGAGCAGCAGCATCGCCGCGTCGTCCTGCAGCGGCCCGTCCGCGTGCGCCACCAGATCCGCCCGGATCGCGTCGAGCGCCGCCTCCGGCGCCCGCTCGCCGAGCAGCGGTGCCCGCTCGCTCAGGGGGTAGAAGGTGCCCGCGGCGTCCCGGGTCTCGGTGACCCCGTCGGTGTACAGGAGCACCTGGTCGCCCGGCGCGAAGACGGTCTCGTACGGTTCCGGCGCGGGCCCGCCGTGCAGGGCGAGGCCCAGCGGCAGCGCGTAGCGCGGCGGTTCGGGGAAGGTCGTGGAGCCGTCGGGGTGGACCAGCATCGGGGCCGGGTGGCCATAGTTGAGCAGCGTGGCGGCATGCCCTTCGGCGATCTCCGCGAGCACCGCCGTCACGAACTTCTCGCCCTGCAGCTCCCGCTGCACCGCCCGCTCCAGACGGGCGCCGACACCGGTCAGTTCGGGCTCCTCGTGCGCCGCCTCGCGGAACGCGCCGAGCACCAGCGCCGCGGTCTCCACGGCTTCGAGTCCCTTGCCCTGCACATCGCCGACGATGACCCGTACGCCGAAGGGAGAGGCCACCACCTCGTACAGATCGCCGCCGATCCGGGCCTCGGCCACCGCCGAGGTGTACGAGACCGCGATCGTCAGCGGGCCCGCGCTGCGCGGCACCGGGCGCAGCAGCACGCGCTGCGCGGTCTCCGCGATCGAGCGGACACTGGCCAGTTCGGCCTCACGGCGCTGGCGCATCACGGCGGCGGTGATGCCCGCGAGGGTCACCCCGGCCACCGAGGCCATCGCGGTGTACACACGGCGAGAGGGATACGACTGGTTGAGCCCGAGCGTCACGCACAGCAGCAGCGCCAGGGCGCCGATCCCAGCGGTGCGCCGCCAGCCGCCGACGAGTCCGGCGAAGGCCGGACCGAGCGAGACAAGCGGCAGATAGCCCACGGTCGGACCCGTGGAGACATCGACCACGCCCACGATCGCCATCACCGCGAACGGGAGCGCCGCCAGGATCCTGGGTGCCGACATCACCTTGGACCGCGACGGCTTCCTGACGGTCATGGTGTGCGCTCCAGCGGCTCGGCTGCTCGACGTTGACCTTATGCAAAGATTCTGTGCACGAATGGGCCGGGCCTGGACGTTGTTATCAAATCGCAGTTACGGGGCCGGTGGACGCCGGGTGTCAGCGAACGTGCCCGCGAGGACACTTGTGCCCCGCTCCGTCCCGTTGCGCCCGCCAGTGCCGCTCGCAGTACGCGACATCGCACTGCGCGCAGAACCCCGCGTCGCCGGGCAGCCCCGCCGAGTGCACCTGGCGGTAGGTGCGCGGATAGCGCAGGGCCGCGCGGTAGTGCTGCGCCTGGGCCTCCGCGAGGTTCTGGCCGAGCCCGTTGGAACACCCGTTGCCGTCGACGATCAGCCACCACGACGCGCTGTCCCGCAGGCCCTCGTACGTCCGCCGCACACCGGCCGGCCACGCGTGCCAGCTGGCCGGATGGGCGCCGGGACGCGCCAGTTCCAGCCGTACGATCTGGGCTTTGCACAGCGCGCACGAGACGTACAGCACGAACCACAAGGTGGGGATCTGCTTCACCATCGCGGCACGCCCCGGTCGGTCCTTCCGGCGATACGGCAGCCCGTCATGGCGTCCATCCTTGCACGCAGCAAAGAAAGCGTGACGGCCAATCGCGGATTCGGTGAAGGCGGTACGGGAGGGGCCGGGCGAGGGCGATCAGAAGCTCGCCGGGACGCGGCGGTCGCGCAGGGCCGGGAGCACGGCGACGAGCATCAGCGCGGCCGTGCACGCGAAGGAGAGCGGATATCCCAACGGGCCCGCCGCCAGGCCGAAACCGACGGCGCCGATCCCGGTCCCGGCGTCGAAGGCGAAGTTCCACATCGCGGTGACGGTGGCGTAACTCCCCTTGCGGACACGGGAGTACATGAGCGACAGGGTGGAGTTCTGGCAGATGCCGAAGCCGGTGCCGAACAGGGCCGCGCCCGCGAGGACGGCAGCCGGGACGTGCGGCAGGGCCAGGAGCAGCGTCCCGAGCGCGGACAGGAGGAGGCCCGGCAGGACGAGACGTACGGGACCGTGCCGGTCGCCGTGCCGTCCCGCGAACCAGCGGGCCGCGGTGGCGGTGGCGGGTTGCAGGAAGAGTGCGGCCGCCGCGAGACCCGCGGCACCGGCCGGTACGGCGAGCGGCAGGAAGGTGACGACGACGCCCGCGGCGACGGCGGTGGCCCCGAACACTGCCGTCGGACGGACCAGTTCGCCCTCGCGGAACCCGGCGGCGAGACCGACCTGCTTGCCCTGCGCGGGTTGCTGCCGGGGGAGCGCCGGAACGCTGAGGAGCGCGGCCAGGGCGGTGAGCCCGGCGGCCACCGCGACGGGCCCGTACCCTCCGTGCGCCGCGAGCCACACGCCGAGCGGCAGCGCGGCGAGCGTCGGCACACCGGACATCAGACCGGCCAGGGCCAGCCCTTCGCCCCGGCGCTCCGGCGGGACCAGCGCCATCGTGAGCGCGCTCCCCGCGACGAGGGTCAGGGCGAAGCCCACCCCGCGAACGAGACAGACGGCGACGATCCACGCGATGTGCCCCGACACGGTCAGCACCACCGCGGGCGCCCCCATCAGCACCAGCCCCACCGCGAGCGGCCCCCGCGTCCCGTACCGCCGCACGACTCGCGGCGTGACCAGCACCCCGCCCACCGTCGCGAACATCAACGCACCCGTGGTGAGCCCGACGGCTCCCGCGTATCCGGAGGCCTCCGTGTAGAGAGGGACGACGGACAGCAGGAGGTAGTAGCTGACGGAGGCGCCGATGATCGAGACGAACCGGATCAGGAGGGGGCGGGTCACCAACCGGGGTCGGGTGTACGGGACGTGAGTGGCTCCCGCGGGACGGCTGCTGCTCGGCATAGGGGACATTAGGGGCGTGGGTTCCCGAGGGCCACGCCCCGGTCAGCTGCTGAGATGCTCATGCACGATCCTCCATGCTCCGCTCTGTCGCGCGATCACATTCGTCCCACGCCCCTCCCCGGAGCGCCGCTCCCCGTCCACGCGTCCGCTCCACGCGAACCGGTAGCGGCACACGGCCACGTCGTCCGCGACGACTGGCCACTCCAGTTCCCGTACCTCGTAGACCTCGTCCTGGATCGTCGCGAAGGTCCGCTCGATCGCGGCGCGCACCGCGTCGATGCCCTGGTGGGATCCGTCGGAGAACCAGTACGTGGCGTGCTCGGCGAGGAACGGGAGGACCCGGGTGATGTCGTGGCTGTTGTTCGCCGCCTCGTAGGAGCGCATGAACGCGGTGAGTTCGCGCTCCGTCGGCGGCAGTCGACCAGTCATCGCGGCATCATGGCGGACCTCGCGCCGGTCACGCCATGCCCGGCCCCAGCCGATCCACCACCCACTCCATCGCCTCCCGCACCACCGCGCGGGATTCGTCCGTCGGGTCGATGCCTTCGAAGGCGTGGTGGCCGTTCGGGATGTCGAGGATCGTGAGGCGGGCGTCGGCTGCGTCGGCTGCTGTGGTGAACTCCTCGACGGTGGTGGCGATCGCGGAGGTCTCCAGGCCGGCGCGGAGCAGGAGCAGCGGCAGGTCGCCCGCCTCGGCGACGACGTCCGCCGGGCGCGGGAGACCTGTCGGGTGCGGCCAGTTGGGCAGCGCGGCCATGATCGGGTAGTTGGCGGCGAGGCAGCGCAGCCACGGGGGCGGCGCGCTCAGCCACGGAGCGGTGAGCGGCCCGCTCCCCGAGAAGAACCACAGCGCGATCCGGTCCCCGTCGACGCGCGGATCGCTGCGCACCTGCTCCACCGCGGCCGCCAGGTCGGCGGAGGCGCGCGGGTAGGCGGTCAGGTCGTGCAGCCCGTGATCGAGCGTGACCCCGACCGCTCCGTGCGCGGCGGCCAGACGTGCGTATCCGACGAGGGTCGGCCACTCGCGGGGGGTGGGTCGCATGTCGGCGGGGATGGGGCCGCCGTGGATGATGACGACGGCGGGGTGAGGGGTGTCGGCGGCGTGAGGGGTGTCGGCGAGGGCTGGGTTGCTCTGGGCTTCGGGGGAGTCCGCTGCTTCGGGGGAGTCCGCCGCTTCCGGGGAGTCCGCCACCGGCAGGGAGTCTGCCCGCTCCGGGGAGCCGGTCACCTCCGGGGAGCCGGTTGCCTCCGGAGCGACCGTCGCCTCCGGGAAGTAGAAGTCCACGTTCCCGTGCCGTTCCCGGGCGATCTCCGGGACGTCGAGGAGGAACGGGCGCAGATAGCCCGGAGTTTCCGTGGGCTCGTCCGTGGGCGGATCGGCCAGACTCACGCCCTCGCCCGCCGCGGCGCCCAGGAGCGCGTCCGCGAGTTCGCGAGGGTGGGACAGCATCGGCCAGTGCCCGGCGGGGAGTTCGAAGAACGTGACCTCGGGGCGGGCCAGCGCCTTGATGGCCGGCTCGCCGAAGCCGAGCAGCAGCCGGAGTGTGGCGATCGTCGCGCCGCTCTCCGCGCACAGCACTCCCGTGGACGGCAGCGCGGCCCCCGCACCCGTCAGCCGCAGCGGCTGCAGCAACGTACCCATCGGCTGCGGCGCCGCGAGCGCGGTGAGCCGGTCCAGGTGGGCGTCGGACAACCCTGCCGTACTGCCCCAGCGCACCCACTCCGCACGCCCTGGCACCGGCAACTCCTCGACGCCCGCGGGCAGTTCCCGCAGCCCGGGGTCGGGGATGGCGCCCATCGCCGCCGCGCCGTCCTCCACCAGCGGCCCGTCCAGGTACACGACGCGCGCGACCCGCCCGGCGCGGCGGTCCGCGGCGCCCACGGCCGGGTACACCCCGTAGGCGTGCCCGACCAGGACGATCTCGCCTTCGGCGGACGCGTCCGCGTCAATCGCCGTGACGACCCGCGCGATGTGCGCCTCCAGATCGACGGACCCACCGTCCGGCGCGGCCCGCGGCACCTCCACGACCTCAGCCGTCGCCCCGGCCGCGCGCAGCAGCCCGACGGTCTCCTGCCATACGCCGGCCCCGGTGAACATCCCGGGCACCACAATGAACCGTGTCATCCCGCACTCCCTTCGCGAACTCCCGCACCCGCGACCGGCTCCCCGGCCGCCCCCGCGGTCCGCCGGAACCGTAGGAACTCCCCTTGAGGGAGGTTCAACCCCCGGAGGTCCGCCCCTCCGCCCGCACCGCCGCCACCCCTCTCCAGGTACGTTGGAAGCGACCGGCGAAGGGGGTACGGAGTGGCAGCGGGCTGGGACGGTTCGTGGAGCATCGGGGAGCTGGCCGAGTACGCGCGGACCACCGTGAAGACCGTGCGCTTCTACTCCGACCGCGGCCTGCTGCCCGAACGCGACCGCAGCGGCGGAGGGCACCGGCGCTACGGTCCCGAGGCGCTGGAGCGGCTCCGCCTCATCCGCTCCCTGCGCGGCCTCGGCGTACCGCTTCCGGACGTGCAGCGGATCGTCGCCCAACAGGAGGAGGGCGATGAGTCGCGCGCCCTGGAGGACGCCGTCGCCGGGCAGTTGCGGACCCTCGGCTCCCAACTTGCCGCCCTGCGCTGGCAGGAGGCCGCACTCCGCCTCGTCCACGAAGCCGTACCCGAGGAGCGCCCCGACCGGCTGCAGCTCGTCGGCGCGCTCGCCAGCCCGCCGAGCACCGCCCCGCTCGCCCGCTTCTGGCGGGCCTGGCTGCCCGCGCGCATGCCCGCGCGCGCGACCTCCGCGTTCCTGGAGGTCGCGGTCCCGCAGCCCCCGGAGAGCCCCACGCCCGGCCAGGTGCTGGCCTTCGCACGGCTCAACGCCCTGGTGACACGCCCCTGTTCGGCCAAGGAGCCCACGCAGCCCGCCGCGCACGGAGCCGCGGGACCGCGCGAGGCCGCGCTCCTGTACGCGGGCCTCGCCGAGGCGTATGGCCTCGCGGCCCCCGACCTCCTCGCGGGCCGCGCCCCGCACGACGGCGAGGCGCTGGCCGCGTTCGTCGACACGTACGCCACCGTCCACGGCCTGCGCGACACTCCGGCCTTCCGCCGTCGCCTGGCCCGCGAACTCGGCGCGGACCCGCGGTTCGACGGCTACTGGGAACTTGTCGCCGAGGTCGCCACGCCCCCCGGGGAGCGCCCCCACCCCACGCCAGGCACCGCGCACGACTGGCTGGTCGCCGCGCTGGAGGCGGGAGTCGGGGCGCGCGCCGCCTGAACCGCTCCTACGGCAGGTTCAACTCCATGGCGGCACCCGGCTCCGCGAGCCCGTCGAGCCGGGCCCGCTGCCCGGCCGTGAGCGCCAGTCCCTCGGCCGCCACGTTTTCCTCCAGATGCGCGATCCGGGCCGTCCCGGGGATCGGAACCATCACGGGCGAGTGGCCCAGGAGCCAGGCCAGGGCGACCTGGGTCGCGGTGGCGTCCAGCTCGGCGGCCACCTCCGCGACCACCTCGTTGGCACCCGCCTTGCCCCACGCCGCCGTCCGCCAGGGCAGGAACGCGATCTCCGCCTCCGTGCACGCGGTGAGCACGGGCTCGTGCTCACGGTCGAGCAGGCTGTAGCGGTTCTGCACGCTCGCGATCTCCACGATCCCGCGCGCCTCGGCCAGTTGAGCGACCGTCACCTCGGACAGCCCGATCCGCCCGATCTTCCCCTCGTCCCGCAGCTCGCGCAGCGTGCCCACCTGGTCGGCGAGCGGCACCTTCGGATCGACGCGGTGCAGCTGCAGCAGCTCGATCCGCTCCATCCGCAGCCGCGCAAGCGCCGCGTCGACCTGCTCCCGCAGCACCGCGGGCCGCCCGTCGAGATCCCACTCGCCCGCGGCGGACACCGCGATCCCGATCTTCGTGGTGACGAGCAGCTCCTTCGGATACGGGTACAGGGCCTCGACGAGCAGCTCCTCGTTCGCCCCGCCGCCGTACAGGAACGCGGTGTCGATGAGCGTGATCCCCAGCTCGACGGCCCGCCGGGCGACGGCGAGCGAGTTCTCCCGCTCTGCTCCCGCCCCGGTCGGCAGATGCATGGCACCGAACGCGAGCCGCCGTACTTCCAGATCGCCGCCGATACGGATGGTCCTGGGCGTCATGGGTGACACTTCCCCTCCCGTGGTGAATCCGCCACGCTAGCAAGGGTGTTGGCCGAACTCATGGCACCGTTACTGGTCAGGACCTCCCAACGGGCCCCGGAAGACCGTAGGTTGACCTCGACCGCACGCTGCAGAGGGAGAGGCCCGCCGTGGTGAACGAAGAGTCCGAGACGTCAGGTGCCGCGGTGCAGGGCCGGATCGATGTGTCACGGCCGCATTCGGCGCGGATCTGGAACTATCTGCTCGGCGGCAAGGACAACTACGCGGTCGACCGCGCGGCCGGCGACAAGGTCGTCGAGGTGTATCCCGGCATGCGGGACGTCACGCGCCAGTCGCGGCAGATGCTCACCCGCGTCGTCGCCCATCTCGCCGGCGAGGCCGGCATCCGCCAGTTCCTCGACATAGGCACCGGGCTGCCGAGCGCCAACAACACCCACGAGGTCGCCCAGTCCATCGCCCCCGACGCACGCATCGTGTACGTGGACAACGACCCGCTCGTCCTCGTGCACGCGCAGGCGCTGCTCACCAGCACGCCCGGCGGCAAGTGCGACTACATCGAGGCGGATGTCCGCGACCCCGAGACGATCCTGCGCGAGGCCGCCCGCACCCTCGACTTCTCGCAGCCGGTGGCGCTGATGCTGATGGGCATCATGGGCCTCGTCTCCGACGAGGAGAAGCCGCAGGCCATCGTCGACCAGCTGATGTCCGCTCTGCCGTCCGGCAGTTACCTGGCGCTGTACGACGGCTCCGACGCGGACCCCGCCTACGTGGAGGCCATCGCCCGCCACAACGCGAACAGCGGCGCCGTCCCGTACACCCCCCGCGGCATCGACCGCATCGCCCGCTACTTCGACGGCTTCGACCTGCTCGACCCCGGCGTGGTGTCGGTGGAGCGGTGGCGCCCGGAGGCGAACCCGTTCGGGGAGCCGGTGGCGGTGTCGTGCGCGGGCGGGGTGGCGCGCAAGCCCTGAGGGAGCTGCCGTGCACTGGTCGTTCAAGGCGCACGCGGCACTGCTCGCCGGCATGGCCGTGGTGTGCCTGACGGTCGCCGCCAGAGAGCTGACCGGGGTATTGAGGTGGGTGCCGGAGGGCGGAGACTGGCTTCTGGGGGCGGTACTCCTGTGGCTGCCGCTCCTTTTGGTGGCAGTGGCCCGGGATTGCCTGGCCCGGCTGAGCTCGCCCGGGCCCGCGTTCCCGTACCTGCCGTTCACGGTGCAGGCCTTTCTGGTGCTGTCGTTCCTGGCGGGCGCGACCCTGGGCTGGGTGGGACCGGAAGGAGCGGCGGCGGGGGACCGGAGGCTGTTCGCGTGCGCGGGAATGCTCTGCGTGCTCGGGGCAGGACTCGTCCTGGTGGCGGGCGAGCGGCGACGTCGCTCGCCCCGCGCCGTCGAGCAGACCGACGACAGCTGACGGCAGCCGCTCCCGGACCGTGCTCAGCCGGTGTACGCGTCCGTGAACTGCGGTCCGTCCAAGCCCTGTTGGCAGCCCTCGTGGTCGTCCGGGCCGCCCACCTTCGTCAGGACCAGCGCATAGCCCTGCCCTGAACTGCAGCCCTTGTCGCTCCACTCGCGGGCCAGGACCGTCCAGACCACCGCGAGGATGACGGCTCCGGCGATGAGGAACAGCCGCGGTTTCATACGCCCCCCTCGGGCCTGCCTCCGGTACCCGGTCCGCCTCATGGTGACGGGCAGGACGTGTCGTCGCCAGGGGCTTCGCGCGGGCGCCCGCCGCCCCGGCCCCGTTGTCAGACCTTGCTGCCATGATCTCGGCATGTTGTACGAGACCTTGGTGGCCGAAGCCCGCAGGTGTGACTCCCTCGACGAGGTGCGCCTGCGTGCGCTGGAGCGTGGGCGGTGGCTGGTGGAGCTGCTGGAGCAGCAGCGGCGTGGCGGTGCCGGGAGCGGCGCCGCCCGCGCCGCGATGGTGGAGCGGCTGGCCACCGGCGTGGGCGACGAGGAGGGCAGGGCGGCCCTGCTCTGCCTCCTCCTCGGCTCGCGTTACGAAGAGACCCGCGACTGGGCCTACGCCTTCGACGCCGACGCGCTCGTGCGCCGTGTCCGCGGCTGGTCGGCCGCCGAGGTGGCCGTCCTGTTCGTGCGGGTGACAGAGTGCGACAGGGGCTACTGGTTCGCCGACTCGCTCACGGTCGCTCTCCCCGCCGCCGAGCAACTCGCCCCCGAGGCACTGCGCGAGGTCTCCCCGCATCTGCGCGCGCTGCATGCGCAGATGCGGGACCAGTCGATCGACGCGACACGCAAGGCGAAGCTCAACCGGCGCCTCCGCGACCTCCTCGGCAGCATCGAGGAGACCACCGTCCCCCACGGCCTCATCCCCGACAAGGCACCGTGGGCCGCCCCGCTCCGCAACCGGGTCGCGGCCGCCCCGACCGCCGGACTCGCCGCGCTCATCCGCCACTTCGTCGCCCTCTCCAGCCCTCGCCCCACCCAGAAGTGGCGCCGAGCCTGCCAGGACCTGGTGGAACGGGCCGACGCCCGCGATCTCGTCGCCGACGTGCTCCGCGAGCTCGCGGAGGGCGACACGCTCTGTACCCGTACGCATGGTGAGCACTCCGAGGCGATCGGCGGCGCGTACCACTACCACTACGTCGCGCACCAGAACGACGGCGATCTCGCCCGGGGCGCCGTCTGGGCCGTCGCACTGGCGGACGGGCCGGCGGCCGTACCGCACCTCGTCGCACTCGCCCTGCGCGTCAGCGGCACGGAGCGGGGCATCGTCGAGGACCTCAAACTCGCGGGCGCCGCGATCAACGCCCTGGGGGAGACCGGCGACCAGACATCCCTGGAAGCCCTGTGGCGGCTGCGCACCCGCATCCGGCACCGCGCCCTGCGCAAGCAGCTCGACACCGCGCTGACCACGGCCGCGGGCAAGCTGGGCATCACGCCCGAGCAGCTCGTCGAGCGCAGCGTGCCCGACCACGGACTCGGCCCGGACGGCGCGGTGGAACGTGAACTGGGCGAGCACACGCTCCGGATCGCGATCGAGCACGGCACCACCGTCCGGCTGACCATCGTCCGCCCGGACGGGACACCATCACGGACCGCACCGGCCGCCGTGAAGGACGGACACCCCGACGCGCTCAAGCGGCACAAGGCCTTCGCCAAGGAGCTGCGCACCACCCTGGCGAGCGAGCGCGTCCGCGTGGAGGCCCTGATGTCCACGGACCGCGAGTGGCCGTACGACGAATGGTGCCGCCACTACCGCGACCACCCGGTCACCGGAGGTATCGTCCACGGCCTGATCTGGGAGTTCCGCGCGGGCGACGGGCCGTGGCAGGCCGTCGCGCCCGGCGCGCGGCCGGACGGCAGCCCCGACCGCGTACGGCTGTGGCACCCGATCCGCGCCGAGGCCGGCGAAGTCGCCGCCTGGCGCGAGCGGTTGATGGCCGACAAGCTGCGCCAGCCGTTCAAGCAGGCCTTCCGCGAGATCTATCTGCTCACGCCCGCCGAGGACGAGACCCGCGTCTACTCCAACCGATTCGCCGCGCACATCGTCCACTACCAACAGCTCTACGCCCTGTTCAAGGAGCGTGGCTGGCAGGCGAACTATCTGAGCGGGCACGACGGCGGCTACGAGGGCGAGGCGCGCGGTGTGTTCGCCGACGGCGCCTGGCGGGCCGTGTTCCACCACGACCCCGCCGACGAGGACTTCCCCTACTCACCCGACCACGCCGCCACCGACCAGGTCCGCTTCGAACGCCGCAGCGGCAAGCAGTGGCGCGAAGTGCCGCTCGCCGATGTACCGCCGCAGGTGTTCAGCGAGGCCATGCGTGATGTCGACCTGTTCGTCGGGGTCACTTCGATCGCCGCGGACGCCGAGTGGTCCGACCGCGGCGAGGACCGCCACCACGCGTACTGGCGCACCACCACCTTCGGAGCCCTGACCGCGAGCGCCGAGGTCCGCGGCGCGGCCCTGCAGCGCATCCTGCCCCGGCTGCGGATCGCCGACCGCTGCACGCTGGACGGCCGTTTCCTGCGGGTCCGGGGCGAGTTGACCACGTACAAGATCCATCTCGGCTCCGCGAACATCCTGATGGAGCCGGACGATGCCTACCTGTGCATCGTGCCGGGCCGGCGGCCGTCCGCGGGCGGGCAGGTGTTCCTGCCGTTCGAGGACGAGCGGCTCTCCCTGATCCTCAGCAAGGCGCTGCTCCTCGCCGCCGATACGAAGATCAAGGATGAGACGATCGTCCGCCAGATCAAGCGAGGTGCGCGATGAAACCCGGAGTCGAGCGGATGCTGCGGCTGCTGGCCGCGGATGCCGGGACGGCGGCGCAGGACGGCGAGTTCGACGCACGAAGCGTCGATCTGTCGGACGTGACGCCCGAGGACCTCGGCATGCTGAAGGTCGCCTCACGCCGGGTCAACTTCCAGGACGCACCGCCCCAGGTGCAGGACGTCAAGCGGGTCGTCGACCACGCGCTGGGGGACCGGGAGGTGCGGTACAGCGCGGCCTCCTGCCGCACCCTCTTCGACGTCCTCGTCGAACAGTGCTCGTGGCGGTACGGATCTCCCGACCTGCGGCAGGGCCTGCACGCGCTCGACCGGTGCTCGGAGCCCGTGCCCGACGTGTCCGAACAGGCCGCCACGCTCGTGGGTCTGGTCCTGGAGAAGGTGCCGGTGCGGCAGCCCCGCGCCCTCATCGCCGTCGCGGGCCTCGCGGGCGAGGAGGCGCTGCAGCGGGCGGTCGCGGGCCTTCTGGTGTACGGCGGCCCGCTCTTCGCCGACGAGATGGCGGTCCTCGCGGGCCTCGGCCCGGCCGAGCAGCGCATCCTGACGGCCCTCGACCGCGAGTTCCCGCTGATGCGGCACGAGGCGGAGATGTGGCACGACACCGCCCGGATCCCGGCCTATGTCGCCTTCACCCGGCGGGTGCTGGAAGCGGCGGCGGACCGCGCCGAGGCGATCCACGACGGCGTGATCCCGTACCGCGCGGACAAGGCCTTCACCGCACCGGAGGTGGTGACCCTCGGCCTGGCGCTGCGCGTGGCGCTGATCCGCGACGAGCCCTGGCTGCCCGAGCTCTGCGCACGCCTGCTGCCCGCCATCACCCTCGCGCCGGGCACCGCGAAGACCCTCCCGTCCCAGGGGCTCCTGTACGAGATCACGCGCGCCGCGCAGGAGTTCCCCACGCCCGAACTGGTCGCCGCGCTGCGCACCGTCCGCCGCACCGTGCGGCACGCGGGCGTGCCCAAGCAGCTCGACAAGCTCCTCAAGAAGGCCGACGCCGCACTCGCGGAACGCACCGAGGTGGCCTTGCGCCTGCCCCGCCTCGGCTTCGACGACTCCGGTGTTCTGCGCCGCAAGGCCGCACCGTACGAGGGCGTCCTCACGGTCACCGACTCCGCCACGCTGACCTGGGAGAAGGACGGCCGCACCCTGCGCAGCGCACCCGCGCCGCTGCGCCGCGACCACCCGGACCTGGTCAAGGAGCTGCGCGACCTCGCCAAACGCGTCGATGCCCAACTCGCCACGCTGCTCAAGGCGTTGGAGGGCAGCTTCGTCGTCGACGCCACGTATCCCTACGGCTGGTGGCGCACGGACCTCGCCGCCCACCCGCTCGCCCGCACCCACGTGAACCGTCTCATCTGGGAGCTCGAAACGGCGCCCGGCACCTGGCACGCGTTCCTGCCCGCAGCGGAAGCCGGCACCGAAGCCGAAGGTGCGGCGGCCCTTCCCGACGCACCCGCCGAAGCCCGCATCCGCCTGTGGCACCCTCTCCGCTCCCGCCCCGACGACGTACGCGCCTGGCGCGACGTCCTCAGCGAGCAACAGCTGCGCCAGCCCTTCAAACAGGCCTACCGAGAGGTCTACCTCCTGACCCCGGCGGAGAACGAGACCCGCACCTACTCGAACCGCTTCGCCGCCCACCTCGTCCACTACCAGCAGCTGTTCGCCCTGTTCCGGGCCCGCGGCTGGCAGAGCACTCGCCTGGGCCCGTGGGACGCCGGCGACTCCGCCATGGCCGAGCGCACCCTCGCCTCGGGACAGTGGCGCGTCCGCTTCGCCCACACGTGGGCCGAGTCGACCGACGAGCACGACCTCGCGGGCACCGACGCCGTGCGCTTCGACCGCCGGGAGTCCGGCACCTGGCAGGAGGCACCGCTCGCGGACGTCCCGCCCCTGGTCCTCAGCGAGGCCATGCGCGATGTCGACCTCTTCGTGGGCGTGACCTCGATCGCCGCCGACCCCGACTGGACCGACGGCGGCACCCGCCGCGCCTATTGGGAGCGCGCCGGCTTCGCCGCGCTCGACCAGAGCGCCGAGGCCCGCCGCGAGGCCCTCGCCCGCATCGTGCCGCGCCTGAAGATCGCCGACCGCTGCACCCTGGACGGCCGCTTCCTGGTGGTCCGCGGCGAGTTGACCACGTACAAGATCCATATCGGCTCGGCCAACATCCTGATGGCCCCGCACGACGCCTACCTCTGCATCGTCCCCGACCGCCGCACGACGACGAAGCAGACGTCGAACGTCTTCCTCCCCTTCGAGGACTCCCGCCTGGCCCTGATCCTCAGCAAGGCCCTGCTGCTCGCGGCGGACACGGAGATCACGGACGCGAGCATCCTCGGCCAGATCAAGGCGGTGTGCGGCGCCCCGGTTAGGGTCCAGGAATGAAGCTGAAGATCGAGATATCGGTCCCCGAGAGCCACGCGGACGCCGTCATCGAGGCGCTGCACGCCTCCGGGGCAGGGCGCGTGGGCGAGTACGCCCGCTGTTCCAGCGTCTGGAAGGTGACGGGCCGCTGGCAGCCGCTGCCCGGCGCGCGGCCGTACGACGGCGAGGTGGGTGCCGTGCAGCAGGCCGAGGAGTGCCGCATCGAGTCGGTCTGCGACGAGGACCAGGCCCGCCTCGTACGGGACGCGGTCCGCAAGGCGCACCCGTACGAGGAGGCGGTCATCCACTTCCTGCCGTTGTACGAGCCGTAGGACCGGAGCGTGACGGCAGGTCAGGAACGGCTCGCCGTCCCGCACTCGCCCGAGCCGCTCCCCTCGATCCCCTCGCTGCGGTCGTACGGGTCCATCTCCTCGCCGCCGTCCGCGGGCCGGTGGTCCTCGGTGAAAGCGGGGGAGAGGAAGCCGATGGTGTCGCAGCCGCCGTTGGTGGTGTGGATCTTGTAGGAGGAGACGGAGAACGTGCCGGGTTCGGTCTTCACCTTCGTCGGGTCGTCCCAGCTCAGGACCAGTTCGCGGCGGACGATCGTCCGGGTGATCTCGTCGCTGTCGCCGTCGGCGCGGGTGAACGGGTAGACGAAGGTGACGTCCGCGGTCACCTCCAGGGCGCCGCGACGGCCCTCGGTGAACGACAGATGGCCGCGGGTCCTGACCACGTCACCGACGAGGCGGACCTCGGCCGGGCGGTAGCGCGTGAACAGGAGCAGCGGGTCGTGCTCGGCCGTCGGCTTGTCGAACGCCGTGGTGAGCAGCGGGCGGAGGTCAGGCTGGTGCGGATTGACGAGGGCGATCGCCGCGTCGGGGCGGCGTCCGAGCAAGGCGGCGGGATCGGTGTTCGTCCCGGCGAGGAAGTCGCGGGTGCGGGCCAGCGCGTCGGCGACCTGGCCCTTCGTCATCCAGCCCGTCGCACGCGCCGCGGGCACCGTGATGCCGTCCGCGCCATCCGCCCAGCGGGCTGCGGGGGAGCCCTTGAACGGCTCGTCGACCGTGGGCCGTCCACCGCCCGCGTCCGCCGGGGCACCCGTCGGCCGGGCGGACTCGGCGGCGAGCGGACCGCCGTCCTCGTCACCGCCGAACACACCGGACAGGGCACCCGGCGTGAGTGCCACGATCAGGGCGACCACCGCGACGACCAGGGCGAGCACATGCCAGGTCCGCAACCGCCGCTCCCGGGGCGGCCGGTGGGCACGCCAGGCGTCCGGCTGCTGCGGCGCGCTCCGCAGCTTGTCCGCCACCATCCGCGCCCGCGCCGAGGGTTCCTCGGGAGCGCCGGGCGTCCCGGCCTCGGCCTCGCGCAGGAAGCGCTCCCACTCCTCGTCCGGTATGGACGACTCGCCCTTGCCCTGGCTCAACTCCGGCCCCCATCCCGTCCCGGCACGTACCGTGCCCCCACGCCCCCGCCCTCACTGACGAGCGATGATCGCACAGGGGCGGGCGGGGAGCGTGGTGCGTGCGGTGCGCACGGTGCAAGAGGGGCGTACGGATCAGGCGTTGAGGTGCAGCGTGACGAAGGGGGCGCGGGCCTCGGTCCCGTCCGCGAGCTTCCACACCGCCGAGACGTGACCGTCGGAGCCGGCCGCGTCACCCGGCGCCAGCGCCCGCGCGAGCCGGAGCACCGCACCGCCGGTCAGCCGGATCTCGGTGCCTGCCTCGGTGTCGGTGACCGCCGCGATGCGCGCCGCGCCGAGCGGACCGTCCGCGCGCACGACCTCGACCTCACGGTCCTCCTGGTCGCTGACGTTCTGCGCCTGCGCCGTGGCGCGGCCCTCGAAGAGCGCGGCCAACTCGGCCACCAGGACCGGGTCGTGCGCTCCGTCGTAGAGCCGGCGCTTGCCGAGCACCCCGTGCTCCGAGGTCCCGATGAGCGCGTCCTCGGCGCCGTCGAGCGGGGCGCCGCGGTAGGTCATGGGCGTCAGATACGCGGCGTCCGCGGTGCCCACGACCATGAACTCGATCCCGACCTCCCCCGCGGGATCGTCGAGCCGGAACCCGCCCGCCTTGGTGAGCTCCGGCGCCTCGGTGCCTCCCCGGTACCAGGGCCGCCCCGGCAGCCACTCGGCGAGCAGCTCCGTCTTGGTCGGCGTGAGCGTCGTCTGATGGATCTCGGCCATACGGAAGGGTCCTCCTGCGAGTCGGTGGGATCAACGGCCCGCCCTGATCAACCGCCGCGGCCCGCCATTTCATCCCGCCCCGCCCCGCGCCGAGCGATGAGTTCGAGGCGTCCGTACGGTCTGTCCTCATGAGGGGCCGCAAGGGCCCACCGAACCCCGCGGGAGCAGTGATGGGCAAGGTAGTGATGCAGAACGTCGTCTCCGTCGACGGTTTCATCGCCGACAGCAACGACGACGTCGGTCCGCTCTTCGAGTGGTACTTCAACGGCGACGTGGAACTCGGCGCGAGGGGCATCAAGGTCTCCAAGACCTCCGCCGCGTACGTACAACCCATGTGGGACTCGATCGGCGTACTCGTCATCGGGCGGCACCTCTTCGACATGACCAACGGCTGGGAGGGCGAGCAGCCCGCGGGCGAGCACGTGGTCGTGGTCTCCCACCGTCCCAAGCCCGAGGGCTGGCACCCCGAGGCCTCGTACCACTTCGAAACCGATGTGACCCGCGCCGTCGCGAAGGCGCAGGAGCTCGCGGGCGAGCGGACCGTGGGGATCGCGGCGGGCGACGCGGGCGGGCAGGCGCTCGCGCTCGGCCTGGTGGACGAGGTCGCGATGGACATCGCACCGGTCGTGTTCGGCTCCGGCAAACGGTTCTTCGGCCCGGTCGACGCCAAGCACCTCCTGGAGGACCCGCATGTGGTGATCCAGGGCGACCGGGTGCTCCACCTCGCATACCGGGTACGGCGGCCCAAGGACTGAAACCGTCTGGGTGGACACGCGTAGAGCCCTCTTGCCAACCCCTCGGAACAAGTCCACGATGGTCGCTTCCCGGTGAAACGTGGAGCACCAGCATGGACTTCGGACTCGTTCTGCAGACCGACCCGCCGGCCGCGCAAGTGATCAGCCTGATGAAACGGGCCGAGCGCAACGGCTTCCGCTACGGCTGGACCTTCGACTCCGCCGTGCTGTGGCAGGAGCCGTTCGTCATCTACAGCCAGATCCTGGCGCAGACACAGCGGCTGACGGTCGGCCCGATGGTCACCAACCCGGGCACCCGCACCTGGGAGGTCACCGCCTCCACCTTCGCCACGCTCAACGACATGTACGGCAACCGCACGGTGTGCGGGATCGGGCGCGGCGACTCCGCGATGCGGGTGGCCGGGCGCAAGCCCAACACCCTCGCGCGGCTCGGCGAGGCGATCGGTGTCATCCGCGACCTGGCGGAGGGCCGCGAGGCCCAGGTGGACGGCGCGGCGATCCGGCTGCCCTGGGTGCGGGACGGGCGGCTGCCGGTCTGGATGGCGGCGTACGGACCGAAGGCCCTCGCCCTCGCCGGTCAGAAGGCCGACGGCTTCATCCTCCAGCTCGCCGACCCCTACCTCACGGAGTGGATGGTCCGCGCGGTGCGCGACGCCGCACAGGCCGCGGGCCGCGACCCGTCCGACGTGAAGATCTGCGTGGCCGCCCCCGCGTACGTCGGCGATGACCTCGCGCACGCCCGCGAGCAGTGCCGTTGGTTCGGCGGCATGGTCGGCAACCACGTCGCCGACCTCGTCTCCCGTTACGGTGAGCACTCCTCGCTCGTCCCCGAGGCGTTGACCTCGTACATCAAACAGCGTCAGGGCTACGACTACAGCCACCACGGCAAGGCCGGAAACCCGTCCACGGACTTCGTCCCCGACGAGATCGTCGACCGCTTCTGCCTGCTGGGCCCGGTCGAGTCCCACCTGGAGAAACTCCGCACGCTGCGCGACCTGGGCGTCGACCAGTTCGCGGTGTACGCGATGCACGACGCGCGCGAGCAGGTCATCGAGACCTACGGCAGCGAGATCATTCCCGCGTTCCAGGACTGAGGACCGGCCCGCCCGCCGGCTTCCCCGGGCGAGGGGTGTATTCCAGCCGTCGAGTGGGCAGTTTCCGTCATCGGCTCGGTGTGTCAGTACGACGGTGTGTCATCGCCACCTGTGTGTCATCACGGCAATCCTCAAGAGGAATGGACCGGATATGACGTACGCGGAACCTGCACCCCAGGACAGATATCCGATCGACCAGGACACGCAGTCGGTCACCGCGGACGGCCAGGTCGAGCTGGCCCCGGGCGCCTATCCCGACGACAGTCCGTACGCCAACGAGGACCTGCGGCCCGTCCCCGTCGCGGACCGGCACTGGACCACGTACAACTTCGCGGCGCTGTGGATCGGCATGGCGCACTGCATCCCCTCCTGGACGCTGGCCTCCGGTCTGATCGCGCTCGGGATGGACTGGAAGCAGGCGGTGTTCACCATCGCGCTCGCCAACATCCTGGTCCTCTTCCCGATGCTGCTCACCGGGCACGCGGGCCCCAAGTACGGCATTCCGTTCCCGATCCTCGCGCGTGCCGCGTTCGGGATCCGGGGAGCGAACCTGCCCGCGCTGCTGCGCGCCGGGGTGGCCTGCGGCTGGTTCGGGATCCAGACGTGGATCGGCGGCCAGGGAATCTACGTCCTCCTGGACAAGCTCTTCGACGGGAACCTCGCCAAGGCCGGCGTGATCGGCGGCGAACCGTGGACGCTGTGGCTCTGCTTCGTCCTCTTCTGGATGCTCCAACTCGCCATCATCTACCGGGGCATGGAGACCCTGCGCCGTTTCGAGAACTGGGCGGCCCCCTTCGTCCTCATCGGCGCCGCGGTCCTGCTGATCTGGATAGCCGACAAGGCGGGCGGCTTCGGCCCGCTCCTCGACCAGCCCTCCACTCTCGGCTGGGGCGCGGACTTCTGGCCGGTCTTCTTCCCCGCGCTGATGGGCATGATCGGCTTCTGGTCCACGCTCAGCCTCAACATCCCCGATTTCACGCGCTTCGGCCGCGGCCAGCGCGCCCAGGTCTGGGGTCAGACGCTCGGCCTGCCGACGACGATGACGTTGTTCGCCTTCATGTCGGTCCTGGTGACCTCCGGCTCCCAGGCGATCTACGGCGAACCCATCTGGGAGCCCGTCCCGCTCGCCGCGAAGGCCGACAACGCCTTCGGTCTCGTCTACGCCCTGATCACCGTCCTGGTCGCCACGATCTCGGTCAACCTGGCGGCGAACGTGGTCTCTCCCGCGTACGACCTCTCGAATCTCGCCCCGCGCCTGATCAGCTTCCGTACCGGAGCACTGATCACCGGCGTCGTCGGCGTCCTGATCTTCCCGTGGGAACTGATCTCGACCCCCGAGTTCTACATCTTCGTCTGGCTGGGCGTGGTCGGCGGCCTCCTCGGCACGGTGGCGGGCATCCTCATCACCGATTACTGGATCATCCGCCGCACCCGGCTCGCCCTCGTCGAGCTGTACGTGAAGGAGGGCCGCTACTGGTACCGGGGCGGCTGGAACTGGCGGGCGGTGACGGCCTTCCTGGTCGGCGCCCTGCTCGCGGTCGGTGGCTCCCATTCCGCCCCGGGCAAGGGTCCGTTCCCCGAGGACGGCCTCATCCCCTTCCTCGAACCGCTGGCGGACTACGGGTGGGCCGTGGGGCTGGTCTCGGCCGCCCTCGTGTACATGATGGCCGCTCCGGAGATGCGGGTGGTGACGCGGGGGTGGCTCGACAGGAAACTCGAAGGACGCCGCGGAGTCGAACGCCGCTGAAGAGGGATGGACCGGGTACGCGGGAGGTGACCTGCGGACGGGATATCAGACCGCCCGCATCCCCTCCGACTCCAGCCGCGACCGCACCGCGTCCCACGACGGATCCACCGCGGCCACCTCCCGCGCGCCCACCGCCTTGTCCTTGAACCCGCTCGACGTCGTCACGCATACGACCGGCCCCTCGACCTCAGAGGGCCTGATGCCGCGCAGACCCGCGAGACCAGCGGCCGCGGAGAGTTCGACCCACAGGCCCTGAGCGGCCAGTTCCTGCTGCGCCGCCCGGAGCCGGCCGTCGTCCACGAGCAGCGGCCGGCCGCCGCTGCGCTCCAGGGCGAGGACGCCGCGGTAGCCGTTCACCGGGCAGTCGATGCCGTACGCGTCCGTGGCGCCGACCGGCACCCGCACCGCCGGCACTCCCTGCCGCACCGCGGCGGCCAGCGGACCGCCCGTCGCCGGTTCGCAGCTGTACAGCGGCGGCACCCGGTCCGTCAGGCCCAGTTGCCGCAGCTCGTCGAAGCCCTTCCAGATGCCGAACAGCAGCTCCCCGTACCCCGTCGGCACGAACACCGCGCCCGGCACACCGAGGTCGGCGGCGATCTCGTACGCGATGGTCTTGTAGCCCTCCGGGCCGAAGGAACTGCCCGTGTGGAAGGGGGTGAGGTTGCTGACGGGGAAGAAGCCGAAGTGCTCGGCGATGCGCTCCGTCAGGGGCCAGCGGCCCTCGGCTGGTACGGGGAGCACGACGGCGCCGTACGCGGACAGGAAGGACGCGACGGCCGGCGGCAGTCCGGCCGAGCCGAGCACCACACAGCGCAGCCCGGCACGGGCCGCGTACGCGGCGGCGGACGCGCCGTGGTTGCCCGAGGAGGCCACCACGATCCCGGGCGCGTCCACGCCGAGCGCGGCGCTCACCGTGCAGCGGTTGAGCCGGTCCTTGTGACTCCAGGTGGGGTTGCGGGACTCGTCCTTGATGTGGACGCCGCCGCCGAGGTCGATCAGCGGCGTACCGCCCTCGCCGAGGCCCGGAGCGAGCAGCGGCGGCAGAAGCGCGGCCCAGCGGTCGAGCCCGGAACCGCCGCCCGCCCCGAACTCCGGTGGGACGCCCCCGTAGTCGTACTCCACCTCCACCGGGTACGACATGTGCGCCGAGCTGGTGCGCGGACAGCCGCGGGAGAGCGGCGGCCACAGCGGATAGCGGATGCCGGGGTCACCGAGCGAGCGCTGGCCGGTGGCGAGGGAGGCGGAAGCGGGGCTCGTCATGATCGGCAGTGTAGGAAACGCCGGTGCGCACCGCCCCCACAGCGGTGCGCACCGGCGCGATCGGAGCCGGGCCCAGCGTCACTTCAGGCCCGTGTGTGCCAGTCCCTCCACGAACTGCCGCTGTGCGAACACGAACACCGCGAGCACCGGGAACGCCGTCAGGGAGGCAGCCGCCAGCTGGACGTTCCACATCGGGCCGCCGTACGCGTCCACGTACTGGGTGAGGGCCTGCGGCAGCGTGAACATGTCGGGGCTCGTGAGGTACACGATCGGTTCCAGGTACAGGTTCCAGCTGTGCAGGAACGTGAAGATCGCGACCGCCGCGAGCGCCGGGCGGGCCAGGGGGAGCGCGATGCGCCAGTAGATGGCGAAGCGGCCGAGGCCGTCCATGCGGGCGGCCTCCTCCAGCTCGCCCGGCAGCGCGATGAAGAACTGCCGCATGATGAACGTCGCGAGGACGCTCGGCGCACCGAGGACCGGGACCAGGACCAGCGGCCAATGCGTGTCGATCATGCCCCAGTTGTTGAACATCTGGAACAGCGGGACGATCGTGACCTCGCTCGGGATCAGCAGGCCGGTCAGGACGACCAGGAACAGCACGTTCTGACCGCGGAAGCGGATCCGGGCGAAGGCGTAGCCGGCCATCGACGAGACGACGAGCGTGCCCAGCGTCACGGCCACGGCGATGTACATGCTGTTGAAGTACTGCTGTCCGAACGGCTGCAGCTCGAAGACCTTCTCGTACGCCGAGGCCGTCGGGTTCGTCGGCAGGATCGACGGCGGGAAGGCGAAGACCTCGCTCACCGGCTTCAGGGACGAACTGGCCATCCACCACGTCGGGAAGACGAAGGGGATGCACAGCACCAACAGGACCCCGTACAGCACGAGCTTGGCGCGCGGCGAGAGCTTACGACTCATGGAAGACCCACTTCTTGCGCATCTGCCACTGGATCACCGTCAGCACGAGCACGATCACGAAGAGGAGCACGGAGAGTGTCGCGCCGTAGCCGAAGTGGTGGAATTTGAAGGCCTGTTGGTAGAGGTAGTAGACGAGGACGGTCGTCGAGCTGTTGGGGCCGCCCTGCGTGAGGACCGCGATCTGCGCGAAGACCTGCAGCGAGCCGACGACCGTGATGATCGACGTGAGCAGCACCGTCGGGCTGATCATCGGCATCGTGATCTTCCAGAACTGGCGCCAGCGGCCGGCGCCGTCCATCGTCGCCGCCTCGTACAGCTCACGCGGCACGCCCTGCAGCGCGGCGAGGAACAGGACCATGTTCAGGCCCACGTTCTTGAAGACCTGGACGACGATCACCGAGGCCATCGATGTGCCCTCGCTGCGCAGCCAGTTGGGGCCCTCGATGCCGAAGACGTCCAGGCCCGCGTTGATGCCGCCGTTCTTCTGCAGCAGGAAGCCCCACACGATCGTCCAGGCGACGAGGGAGACCACGACAGGCGAGAAGAACAAGGTGCGGAACACGACGCTGCCGCGCAGCTTCTGGTTGAGCAGGACCGCGAGGGCCAGGGCGAGTGCCAGGTTGAGGACGACGAGCCCGATCGAGAAGTACGCGGTGGACTTCAGGACTCCGGGCAGCTTCGGATCGTCCAGGAGCTTCTGGTAGTTGTCGCCGCCCACCGAGTGGAACGTGCCGGCGAGGACGTTCCACTCGTGGAAGCTGTACCAGACGACCAGGCCCAGCGGGATCAGCACGAACAGGACCGAGCCGATCAACTGCGGGGCGATGAAGAGACAGCCGGCCAGCTGGTCACGGCGCTTCGCCGTCCAGAACGGCTTCTCGGTACGGGGCCGGCCGCCCGCCCCGCCGCCGGACTTTCCGGCGGCGGAGGTGCGGGGTCGTTCGAGGGTCTTCATGGGCGGGTCACTGCTCCAGAAGCGGCTTGATCGCGGTGCACACGCCCTGCAGGACCTTCTCCACGTCCGCGTCCTTCTTCCACAGCGGGTCGAGAGCGCCGCGCACCGCGTCGTTGATCTCCGCCTGACCGCTGTGCACCGGCTTGACGCGGCCCTTCTCGATCCCGTCGATCACGACGTCGGAGAGCTGCTTCTCGCTCAGCTTCGGGTTGGACTTGGCGAGGGTCGCCGGGTCCAGCTGGGAGCTGCGGGCCTGCGGGAAGTACGCGCCGAGCTTGGCCGAGTTCTCCTTGTTGGTCATGAACGCGAGGAATTCGTCGGCCTCCTTCGCGTGCTTGCTCTGCGCGAGCCGCGCGATACCGGCCTGGCCGATCACGTCGTACTCGCCCTTCGGGCCCTCCGGCAGCGGCACGAAGTCCCACTTGAACTTGTCCTCGAGGAGCGAGGCACGGCTCATCTGCGTGACGGTCATCGCCGATTCGCCGGAGAAGAAGTCGGCGCTCGTGCCGGGCGCGAGCATCGACTCGTCCTCGAAGACCGCCTTGTGCAGCGAGGTCATCGCCGCGACCATCTCGGGCTTGTCGAACCCGCAGGTCTTCCCGTCCTCGCTCCAGGCCTCCGCGCCCCAGCCGCCCCAGTACTGGGCGAGGTTGTCCCACATCTTGTAGTCGAAGTCGCGGATCACCATGCCGGTCTTGCCGGTCTTGTCGTGCACCGCGGCGCCCAGCTTCGAGACCTCGTCCCAGGTCCACTTGCCCTGCTCGATCAGCTCGGCGGGCGCGGGCTGACCGGCCTCCTTCAGCATGTCCGTATTGACGAACACACCGAACGGGGAGGTGGAGAACGGATACGCGTAGAGCTTGCCGTCCTGCTCCCAGATCTTCTTCGCCGAGGGCAGGACGTCCTTCTCGTCCTTGATCCTCACCTCGGCCAGCGCGCCCGAGGACACGAAGTCGGCCGCCGAGTTCTCGAACAGCCACGCCAGGTCGGGGGACTTGCCGCCGGCTATCTGCGTGGTCAGCGTCGTCGTGTAGTTCTCCAGCGGCAGCACGTCGAACTTGACGGACTTCACGTCCGGGTGTGCCTTGCGGTACTCGTCGGCGATCCCGTTGAGCAGCTTCATGTGCTCGGGGGAGCCGGACCAGACGGTCATCCGCAGGTTCACGGGACCGTCGGAGGCGGAGTCGGAACCGCCCCCGCACGCGCTGAGCGCCAGGACCGAACTGGCGGCGAGTGCGGTGAGCCGGATGCGGGTCTGCTTGCGCATGAGGGTGCTCCTGATCAGTAGCCGCTGATGTCGGGCCAGCGCAGCTCCACGCCATGGGAAGTGAGCAGCCGCTGGAAGGTGTCGAGCCGTTCGGGGGTGTTGCGCACGGCGCGCGGGCTCAGCCCGTGCTCTACGCAGTGGGCCGCGAGCAGACCGGCGGCCTCGCCGATGTTCCATTCGACGGGGTGCAGCCGGTAGCAGCCGTTGGTGATGTGCGTGGTGCCGAGGTTCTTGGAGGCCGGAAGCAGGTTCTCCATGCGCTGCGGGATGAGCGCGCCGAGCGGGATCTCGAACGGGCTGGACGGCACGTCGATGTAGTTGTCGCCGCCGGTCGAGGGGTGCAGGTCGATCCGGTACATGCCGATGCCGACCGTGTCGCCGTAGTTCACGGCGCCCTTGCCGCCGCGCACGTCGAGGGAGAGATCCTGCTCGACGACCGTGTACTCGGCCCGGATCCGGCGCGATTCACGGTGGTACGGGGCCTGTGCGAGGCCGTCCGCCGAGCCGGTGACGTCGCCGCGCAGCCGCAGGCCGGGGAAGCCGGTGCCGCCGTCGGCGCGCGGGGCCTCGGTCTGCATCCAGTACAGCATCGAGAACGACAGCTCCTTGGCCCGCGCCAAGTGCCCGGCGGCGTCCGGCACATCGATGGCCGGACCCTCCAGGTAGTCGATCATCGGCCAGTTCACGAGCGTGATGTCGCTCGCGTACGCACCGGGCGTGAACATGTCGCGGGCCGCGATCCGCCGGAACGTCCACAGGTTCATGTCCCCGCCGCTGACCCGCTGGTCGGCGATCACGGACAGCGGGTCGTCCCCGGGGTTCGGCGTGAAGCCGCGCTCGACGAGTTCCAGCGTGCGCGGGTGCGGCGCCTTGAAGGAGAGCAGCGGCGCTCCCCAGAAGTCCGGCTGGTAGCTGTGCCAGAAGTCGTACGCGGCGGGCTTGTCGATCGTGTGGTCGCCGTCGACGTGGTCGAGTGCGAAGCAGTACGAGACGGCCTGCAGGTTCAGGGGCTGCGCGGTGTCGGGCGCGCTGGGCTCCCCGGTGTCGGCCTGGGCCTCGAACCCGGTGAGGTACTCGGTGCCGGTCAGCGGCAGCAGCTCACCGGTCTCGGTCGCGTCGAGGACGTACGCACCGGCGAGGGTGAGCCGTTCGCCGGTGTCGCGGTGCTCGACGGTCACCGACGCGACCCGGTCGCCGTCGGTCTCGGCCGCGACCGGGCGGTAGGGCTGCAGTACGGTCAGCCGGCCCGAGCCGCGGTAGGGCGCGAGCATCGCGTCGATCACCGCGACCGAGACGCGCGGTTCGTGGCACAGGCGGCTCACGTGTCCGCCGCCGGGATTCAGGTCCCGGCGCGCGCGGGCCGCCTCCGTGAGCGGGTAGTGGCGCCGGTAGTAGTCGCGGACACCGTCGCGCAGGGCGCGGTACGAGGCGGTCGCGCCGAACTGCTCGATCCACGTGTGCTCGTCCGGAGGCACGGCCTGGCTGGTGAGCTGCCCGCCGAGCCAGTCGTACTCCTCGGTGAGCAGCACGCTCCGGCCGGCCCGCAGCGCACCGAGCGCCGCCGCGACTCCGCCGGTGCCGCCGCCTATGACGAGGACGTCCGCTTGCATGGGTCTCCTTTGTGCGGAAGGAACGTGTGCAGGGGTGCGGTGCGTTGTCGAGCTGCTTCAGGGCCGCGGCGGCGCGGCGAGGGTCTCGCCCTCCACCGGGCGGCACGCGAGCAGCCGCTGGGTGACCTGCGCCCGGCCGTGCAGCATCTCCGTGAGGAGCTCGACGGCCTGACGGCCCATCTCCTGGCGGGGGATGGTGAAGCCCGTGTAGTCGAGCGGGGCGTCCACCGGGGTCGTGGGGTCGCCGAGCGCGATCACCGAGAGGTCCTCGGGGATGCGCAGCCCGCGGGCCGTCGCCGCCTTGGTGAGGTCGACGGCATCGCTGAGGAAGTCGACGCACACCGCGGTGGCGCCGGACTCGATGATCCGCTCCAGACGGTCCGCGGGCCCGGGCACGTCCACGCCGAGCTCCAGCGCGTCGGCTCCCGCCGCCCTGCGAAAGCCCGCGAGACGGTCCGCCGACGACTCGGCGCCCGCGCCCGGCCCGACGAACGCGAACCGCTCGTGGCCCAATGCCCGTGCCCGGTCGACCTGTTCGGCTGTCGCGGCCACGTAGTCGGCGCCCACATAGGGCACCGGGCGGCCCTCCGCGTCATCGCGCCGTCCGACGCAGACGAAGGGGTAGCCCTCGGCTACCAGGCGGCTGAGCTCCGCGGACGGGATCTCGCGGCCGAGCAGGACACAGCCGTCGGCCACCCTCAGCCGGTTGTTCTCGTGGAAGATCCGCCGGATCCCGTCCTGCACCGGAGCGCTGGTGAACAGCAGCAGATCGCAGCCGCTGTCCTCGGCGCTCTCCTCGATCCCGCGCAGGAACGGGTAGTAGAAGTCGGCGCTCGTCGAGGGGAAGACCGGCTCGTAGGTGAACACCCCGAGGATCTGGTTGAGCTGCTGGAGCATCCTGCGGGCCAGCGGATCGGCCGCGTAGCCGGTCTCGCGGATCACCCGCAGCACCCGGTCGCGCGTCTCGGGTGCGATGCGCGCCGCGTCGGGCCGGTTGTTGAGCACCAGCGACACGGTGGTCTGGCTGACGCCCGCAAGCCGGGCGATGTCCCGCTGGGTGAGCCGGCCGGGAGCCTGAGACATGGGGAAGAGACCCCTCACGTAGAGTGGCTAATACGTATTGCTTGGAGCGGATGCCCAGGAAGTTAGGGGCGGATCGCGGGCTGCGTCAAGGGTGTTGCAGCAGGAGTAATACGGATTAGCACGTGATGACCCGACGCGGTGGGAGCTGTCACCCAGGGCAAGTGCCCAGGCAGGGGTGCGAATTGAGGCGTCCCGGCCGCGCCTTGGCGCGTGGCGGTCAGTCCCAGGGATTCTCCGGCGCGCGGTAGGGAACCGGCTCCGCGACCCACCCCGCCGCCAGCACCAGGCGGCTCGTCCGGTGGACCGTGAGGAAGCCGAAGGGGCGGTCGAAGGCGGCCTCGACGCGGCGGACCGTGTAGCGCGGCTGCGGCGGGGCGCTGCCCGCCACCGCGGCGATGGCCGTGACGGCGGCGGACTCGAAACCCTTCGCGTCGAACACGGCGAGCGCCGACTGGGCTGCCTGCTGGATGGCCAGCGGGTACGGGCCGATCCCCGGGAAGTGGCCGCGGCTCGCGTCCGAGGCCGTGATCAGGCCGTACAGGGCGGCCTGACGCAGCAGGTCGTGGTCGACGGCGATACGGAACGGGCTGGTGAGGACATCCAGTTGCGGATCGGGGCGCGTACTGCGCTCCTCGCCGACGGTGAGGCCGGGGCCCGGCCGGCCGAGCGGGAGCCGTTCGCCCGTGACGAGGTCCCCGTCCAGGCTGTCGATGCCGTGCGCCAGGACCTGCGCGGGCGTCATCTCCTCGGCGCCGAGCAGCAGATGGACGTCGACGCCCGTGTCACCGAGCACCTTCAGGACCGTCAGCGGGCCGGCCGGTGTCTCGGTCAGACCCACGCGGTCCAGCAGGGACGTGGTGCGGCGCAGGCCGAGCAAGGTGCGTCCGCGCCACGGTCCTCGGTCCGTCTCCAGGAACGACTCGTCGAACGGGCGCAGCCAGCGCGTGCGGACCACCTGCGCGGCCGCAAGGACGAGCTTCGTGTCCTCGGTGACCTTCACCGGCATGGACTTGATCAGACCGTCGGTGTGCTGCACGGCCCAGGCGTCGAGGCGGGCCTGGGACTCCTTCGGGTCCGGGCCCAGCCGTCCGGTCAGGCCCACCGGCGCCCGCAGCGCCCACTCCGGGTGCAGCGGCAGCCGCTCGGCGGTCCAGAGGCCGAGCGCGGACCGGACGCCCTGCATCGCGGCGAAGGCGTCGAGCAGCTCGTGCGCGCTGCGCATCGCGCTGTCCGCCGGGACACCGGCGGCCTCCGCCAGCTCCTCGCGCGCGGGTCCCGCGGCCGGGTCGGCGAGCAGGGCGAGCAGCGGCCACAGGCTCGGTCCGGAGAACACCGTCGACTCCGTGCCGGGCAGCGCCTCGGACCACCGTCGCGTCAGACGGTTCACGGCCCGTACGGTCTCGGCCCTCGGCTGCATCGGATTCCCCCGGAGATCGTGTGGGCGGTGATCATACGGGGCGCCGCGGCGGGGGATCCATGGCGCGGGGTTCGGCCGATACGCCGATGCGTCCCGCACGCGGTGTCCCGTACTCTGGACGCATGTCGATCACGTGCTGTCAGCTCTGGTGGCGCTCCCCTTAGGAGCGGCCACAGATTCGACACACCCCGGGCCGTGCCTCACGGACGGCCCGGCCCCTGCGCGCAGTGGTCCCTCGGCCCGTTCCGGCCCGGATCCACCTCACTTGCGGCAGGAGAGCCACCATGCAGAACGACATCCCCACGGAAACCTTCACCGACATCGGCGACAGCCTCGCCGTCGCCCGGCGCCGCAGTGCCGAGCTGGAGGAGCAGATCCGCCGGGAACCCGGGCGCTTCCGGGTGCTCACCGGTGACCGGCCCACCGGGCAGCTGCACCTCGGTCACTATTTCGGCACGCTCCGTAATCGCGTACGGCTGCAGGAGGCAGGGGTCGAGACCTTCGTCCTGATCGCCGACTACCAGGTGCTCACCGACCGCGATGTCGCCGAGCGGCAGTCCGAGATCGTCGAGGAGCTGCTGCTCGACTATCTGGCCATCGGGATCGACCCCGACCGCTCCACGGTCTTCGCGCACAGCGCCATCCCGGCCCTCAACCAGCTCCTGCTGCCGTTCCTGTCGTTGGTGTCCGTCTCCGAGCTGCAGCGCAACCCCACCGTCAAGGACGAGATCGCGCACTCGCGCCAGTCCGCCGTGAGCGGCCTGATGTTCACGTATCCCGTGCACCAGGCCGCCGACATCCTCTTCTGCAAGGCGAACCTCGTGCCCGTCGGACAGGACCAGCTGCCGCATCTGGAGGTCACGCGGACCGTGGCGCGGCGTTTCGGCGACCGGTACGGGGCCGTGTTCCCGGTGCCGGACGCGCTGCTGTCCGAGGCACCCCTGCTGCTCGGCACCGACGGCACCAAGATGAGCAAGTCCCGCGGCAACGCGATCTCGCTCGCCTCGGGCGCCGACGAGACGGCCCGCCTGATCAAGGGCGCGAAGACGGACGGCGAGCGGCACATCACGTACGACCCGCTGGGCCGCCCCGAGGTGTCCAGCCTGGTGCTCCTCGCCGCGCTCTGCGAGGGCGGCGACCCGCGGGCGGTCGCGGCGGAGATCGGGGACGGCGGGGCCGCGGCGCTCAAGAAGCGGGTGACCGAGGCGGTCAACACCTTCATGGCCCCGCTGCGCGCCCGCCGCGCGGAGTACGCCGGTGACCGCGCGTATCTGCGGAAGGTCCTGCACCAGGGCAATCTGCGCGCCACCGAGATCGCCGAGGCGACCCTCGACGAGGTGCGGCACGCGATGGGCACCAGCTACTAGGGCGGCCCGGCTGAAGGAGGGGCGTCAGGTCTGTGCGGTGAGGTGTTCCATCGCCGCGCGGGCCGCGTCCTCGGCGCCGTCCTCTATCGACTTCGCGCTCGGCGCCTTGCGGGACTCGAAGTCGCAGCCGTTGTAGGTGATGGTCATCAGGGCGTTGCCCGAGCGCGCCACCACCACGGCCTCGCGCGTCTCCTGCTTGTCCTTCGTGGTGAGCCCGACCGTCAGGACCGCCTTGTCGCCGACCTCGTTCAGCGCCTTGGCGTCACCGACCGCGCGCTTCTTGTACGCCTCCACCGCGGTCTTCGTGGAGTCGAAGACCTCGTACGACACATCGAGCCAGCGGTAGTCGAACTTCTCCAGCGCGCTCCACGAGCAGGTGCGGCGCCGCTCCGGATCGGTGAGCTCTATCTCCTTGCCCGCCGTCTTGGCGCCGGGCACCAGCTTCTTCACGGTGCCGGACGCGACGGCCCCACACGGCTCGGGCGGCTTGGCGTGCTCGGGCTCGGCCTCGGCCGAGGCCTCGGGCTGCGGTGCGGCGGCGGGCTTGATGTCGTCGGGAGCGTACGGGCCGCTCGTCCAGGCCCAGCCGGCGGCGGCGAGAACGACAACCGGCAGCAGGCGCCCGGCGAGCAGCAGTGGCAGCGAACGCATGGCGTCCACCTCCTGCAGGGAATACGCGGGGGTCAGCCGCGCGAGAGCGGGGGTGTGAGGGAAGACAGTGCCATAAGTGCAGCCGTGGGGAACAGGGGAGCCGGACGAGAGGAAGGTCATTTCCCGTCCGGCGCCTGCCAGTTGTTCCCTTGTTTGCTCCGTAATGCCGGATTTGCGGGCGGCTATGTGAGGGACGGCGGGGGCGTGAGAGGCGTCAAGGCCGTACCGCGGTGACCAGCCATACGCTCGCCGGCAGCCGTACGCCGAGGGGTCCCGCGTACGGGGCGAACACCTCGGCCATGGCCGAGCGCGTCCGAGCCGACACCTCCCGGTGCGGGCCGCGCGAGAGCACGAAGTCCACCGCGTCCTCGGGGCCGGTGCCGTACACGGCCGCCCCGTGCACCGGACGCACCAGGACATCCCGGAAGTCCGCGAGCACCTCGTGCAGCCGCTCCGGCTCCGAGAGCGAGGCCATCGCCCGGTGGGCCGTCATCGCCACCGGATCGGGCGCCGTCGGCAGGATCTCGGCGAGCCGGGCGAAGACCGTCGCCTCGGCGCTTCGCGCGTCCACGGGCTGCGGGCAGATGAACGCGAGCCGGCCGCCCGGCGCCAGGGCCCGCGCCAGGTTCGCGAACGCGGCCCGGTGGTCGGCGAAGAACATCACGCCGCCCCGGCTGATCAGCACGTCGAAGCCGCCGGGCGGGAACGGGTGCGTCTGCGCGTCGGCCTCCTCGTACCAGAGGTTCGGCAGCAGATCGGCCCGCGCCCGCTCCAGCATCGGCGCGGAGATGTCGACACCGAGCACCCGCCCGCGCCCCGCGAGCCATGCCGCCTCGCGCGTGGTCGTGCCCACTCCGCAGCCGACGTCGAGCACGCGGTCGGTGGGCTTGATCGCGGCCGCGTCGAACAGCGGCTGGTCGAAGGCGGCGAGCATCGCGTCGTACCGCTCGTGGTGCGCGGCCCAGTGGGCGCCGAGGGCGCCGTTCCAGACGTCGCTCTGGGTCGGGACGGTGGTCATCGGGGCTCCAGGGGCTCGGGGGCGGGTGCATCGGTGGACGGGGCGGGTGCTTCGGTGGATGGGGTGGGTGCATCGGTGGAGGTGCTGCCGAAGGTCGTCTCGAAGGCCGTCGCGTCGAACGCGGTCGCGATCCGGTCCACGGCGAGGAAGGCGCCGTACGCGATCAGATGCACCAGGCAGTGATCGGTGTACGGGGACTCGGGGGTGCGCCAGGCCGCCACGTCCTCGTCCGTGATCCGGTACGGGGCCAGCGCGGCGAGCAGCGCGAGACGGGTGCCCGGACGGTCGGTGCGGGCGGGCAGCGCGGTCCAGGCGAGCGGCGGGTGCTCGCCGTTCCACTGCGCGACCTGCGCGGACACATACGCCCGCGCCTCCTCGTCGAGCAGCTCACCGCCCAGCGTCGCCGCACTGCGCAGCGCCGCGTACGCACCGGCGACCGGCGGACTGCCCGCCGCCCAGCCGGGACCGGCGGTGCGGTGGGTGAGCAGGGGCAGGCTCAGGCCCGGCTCGGGCGTACGGCGCACCACGCGCGCGAACGACCGGCCCGCGACCGAGCGCACCGCCCGGTACTTCTGCGCGTCGCCCGGCAGCAGATTGGGGGTGAGCAGCGCGGAGGCGATCCGGTTGATGAAGTGGAAGGCCAGGGCCGTGCCGATGTACGCGGCCCGCTCGCCGCGGGCGACCGGGGGCGCCGTGACCTTCCCGGGCTCGCGGCTGTCCACAGCCCAGCTCAGGAGGTGCGCCTGGTGGTCGTCCTCGGGTGTGCCGCCCGCGGCGATGTGTTCGGCGAGGCGGTGGTCGCCGGTCGCGTGCAGGAACAAGGTGTGGGCGTCCACGCAGAACCTGCAGCGGTTCGCCTGTGAGACCCCGAGCGCGGCGATCTCCTTGCCGGTCCGCGAGCCCTCGCCGGCGAGCAGCGTCTCGCGGAGCAGGGACCAGGTGGCGGAGAGGAGTTCGTACGACGGGGAGAGCACCTGGAACGTGGGCACCTTGTCCCGTCCGAGGTCCTCCCGGATCTGCGCGAAGACGTCGGCGGTACGCCCGCTCGCGGTCCGGGGCGGAGTGGGATTGGTATAGCGGAACTGACCGGGCATCACGGCCTCCGTAACGGATCCTGGGCGCCGTCCGTGCGGCGCCTTCCTGATGCCCCAGATGCTGGCCGCGGAAGGGCGCCCGGCGCGTCGTACCCCTGGACCGACCTGCGGGTGCTGCGGACAGGGCGGTGCTCAACTGCGCCTACTACAGCGGGAGTAGACGGGAATGGGTGCGGGCGGATGACGTGCGGTGGGGGTGCGGGCGTCTATGGTGCGCGTGCGGGTGGGCGGCGGGGGCCGTGAGCCCGCGGGGTCTGGCGGGTGCCGGCAGGTGTCGGCTCGTGTTGGCGGGTCCGTCGGGTGGACGCGGGTTCGGCGCGAGGCGTGGGTGGATGGACGCGTGTCCGGCGCCAGGTGTGGGTGGACGGACGTAGGCCCGGTTCGGGCGGGCGGGCAGGCAGGCTGGGATGCGGGCCGGAGGAGTGAGGTGACGGTTGTGGGCGGGACCAGGGGAGTCGGGCCGGTTACGGGCACGGAGGGCGGTACGGATCCGGCGACGGCGGGCGGTACGGATACGGAGACGGAGACGGCGGCAGCCTCGGATCGTGGGCTGGGGGCCGTGACGCCCGCGGCGCCGGGAGTCGGGGCCGCCCCGGATGCCACCGCGGCCGGACAGGCGCCGAGGCCGGTCGTCGACCCGGTGGCGAAGCCGGAGCGAGGCAGCCGGAGCGCGCCCAACCGCCCCGCCCCACCCCTCACCTGGCGCACCCGCACCGGCGACGCAGCCCTCGCCGTGGCCATCGCGGCGCTGGTGGTCGCGACCGCGCCCGACGGGACGGGGCGGCTTGCGTACGTGCTCGGTGCCGTCGGGGCCCTCGCGCTGGCCGGGTTCCGGTCCGCGCCCCGGGCCGTGCTCGCCGTCACGACGCTCGGGATCGCCTCGTACGTGGTGCTCGCCGAACCGGGCACGTCCGCCGCGCTGCCCGTCGTGGGCGCGGTGCACACGGCCGCGCGGGCCGGGCACCGCGTGCACGGTGCGGTCGCGGCCGCGCTGTTCCTCACCGTCTTCGCCTTCGCCGGCGACGGCGGTCTCAACGCCACGCTCCTGCTCGCCGGCTGGTTCCTGTGCGCCGTCATCACCGGGCTCGCCGACCAGAACTGGCAGGCCTACCTGCGCCAGACCGAGCAGCGCGCCCTCGACGCCGAACGCACCCGTGAGGAGGTCGCCCTGCGCCGGGCGGGCGAGGAGCGGCTGCGGATCGCGCGCGAGCTCCATGACTCGCTCACCCACAGCATCGCCGTGGTCAAGCTCCAGGCCGGCGTCGCCGTGCACCTCGCCCGCAAACGCGGCGACGAGGTGCCGCCCGCGCTCCTCGCGATCCAGGAGGCGAGCGGCGAGGCGATGCGCGAACTGCGCGCCACACTCGTGGTGTTGCGCGAACCGGGCCCCGTCGGACGCGTCGAGGAGGTCGTGGAGCGCGCCCGCGCGGCCGGTCTGTCCGTCACGCTCACCGACCACGACGGCGACCTCCCGGACGAGCTCCGCCACACCGCGTACCGCATCGTCCAGGAGGCCCTGACGAACGCGGCACGGCACGCGGGCGCCGCACCGGTGCGCGTCAGGCTCGGCGTCGACGACGGACAGCTGGAGGTGTGCGTCGAGGACGACGGACGTGCCGTCCCGGCGGACGGCTTCGCGCCGGGCATCGGCCTCACGGGCATGCGCGAGCGCGTCGAGTCCCTCGACGGCACGCTGGAGTGCGGCCCGAAGGAGACGGGCGGCTTCGCGGTACGGGCCCGACTCCCGCTCGGCGTACGGGAGCCGGCCTCTGCGGCGGCCGACTCCGCGGCGGCCGACCGCCACCCCGACCACCACCCCATCCCCGACCACCACCCCATCCCCGCCCCCACCCCGGAGCCCCGGTGATCCGTGTCGTACTCGTCGACGATCAGGCCCTCATGCGGGCCGGTTTCCGCGCGCTGCTCGACGCCGAGGACGGCATCGAGGTCGTCGGCGAGGCGGCCGACGGAGCCCAGGGCGTCGACCTCGTCCGCAAGGAAGTGCCCGACATCGCCCTGGTCGACGTCCAGATGCCGGTGATGAGCGGCATCGAGGCCACCCGCGAGATCGCCGCCGACCCGCACCTCGCCGCCGTACGCGTCGTGATCCTCACCAACTACGGCCTCGACGAGTACGTCTTCGAGGCGCTGCGCGCCGGCGCGAGCGGCTTCCTGCTCAAGGACACCGAACCGGCCGACCTCCTCCAGGCCGTCCAGGTCGTCGCGGCGGGCGACGCCCTGCTCTCCCCGGCCGTGACACGGCAGCTGATCGGCGAGTTCATCGCCCGTCCGCCGGACCGTGCCACGGCCCCCGGCCTCGAGCACCTCACGCCTCGCGAACTGGAGGTCACCGCACTGGCGGCGCGCGGACTGAGCAATGAGGAGATCGCCGCGCACATGGTGATCAGCCCGTACACGGCGAAGACCCACGTCAGCCGCGCCATGACCAAACTGGGCGCACGCGACCGGGCCCAACTCGTCGTGTTCGCCTACGAGAGCGGCCTGGTGCGGGCACGGAGTGCCTGAGCCCAGGGCGGACGACGGGCGCGGGACACCCGACGGAGGCGTGGCATGATCGGCCCGTGATCCGGATACCCGTACGGCCCGCCCTGGCCCTGGCCGCCGCCGCGACCCTCCTCACGGGATGCGGTGCGCTCGGCGACGAGCTGGACCGCGAGGCCGATCCCGCGCGGGCCTCCGCGCCGGTCAAGCCGGAACCACTGCAGTCCACGCCGCCCGCGCCGGACCTCGAACCCTCACCGGCCGAGACCTCGACCCCGTGCGAGGGCGACGGGTTCAAGGCTTCCGCGGGCATGGTCAACGCCGCGATGGGCCTGCGTGCCATGAGCATCACGCTGACCTACTGCGGCACGAGCACGTACGAGGTGAACGGCTATCCGTCCCTCACGGTCCTGGACGCCGACCGCGACCCCGTCGCCATCGAGGTCCTGAAGGGCACGGACGGCATCTCCACCGGCATCGGCAACGCGAAGCCCGAGCCGCTCGTGCTCCGGCCCGGCGACTCGATCACCACCAGTCTGGCCTGGCGCAACACCGTCACCGACGCCACCCGCCCCGCCCCGCACGGCACCTACTTCGACATCGCGCCCGCGCCGGGCCGCGCGGGCCATGTGCTGCAGCCGGGCGACGGCGGACCCATCGACATCGGCAGCAAGGCCCAACTGGGCGTCTCCGCCTGGGAGAAGAAGCCGGCTACGGAACCCGCGCCGTCCAGGCCGGGGAGCTGAACTTCGTCCGCGCGAGCTCCTGGGCCCGCCGCAGCTCCTCGTCCGTGACCTTCCCGGCCGTCAGCCCGTGCCGGGTACGGAACGACTCCACCATCCGCTCGATCACGGCATCGCGGGGCAGCCCGGTCTGCCGCCGCAGCGGGTCGACACGCTTCTTCGCGCTCTTCGTGCCCTTGTCGGAGAGCTTCTCGCGGCCGATCCGCAGCACGTCAAGCATCTTGTCGGCGTCGATGTCGTACGCCATCGTCACGTGGTGCAGCACCGCGCCCTCGCCGCCCGCGACCCGCTTCTGCGCGGCGCCCGCGATCTTCCCGGCCTCCGTGGCGATGTCGTTGAGCGGCTGGTACCAGGCCTTGATGCCCATGTCGCCGAGCGCGCCGAGCACCCAGTCGTCGAGATACGCGTAGCTGTCCGCGAACGACAGGCCCTGCACCAGGGCGTCGGGGACGGAGAGCGAGTACGTGATGGTGTTGCCCGGTTCGCAGAACATCGCGCCGCCGCCGCTGATCCGCCGTACGACCTCGATGCCGTGCCGCGCGGCGGCCTCCGCGTCCACCTCGTTGCGCAGGGACTGGAAGGAGCCGATGACGACGGCCGGGGCGCCCCACTCCCAGATCCGCAGTGTCGGCGGCCTGCGCCCCTCGGCGACCTCCGTGGTCAGCACCTCGTCGAGCGCCATGTGCAGCGCGGGCGGCTGCGGCCCGTCGTGCACGAGCTGCCAGTCGTAGTCCGTCCAGTCCGTGGCATGCGCGAGCGCACGGCGCACGGCGATGCCGACGCCGTCGGTCGTCAGGCCGTACAGGACCGTGTCCGCCGGCAGCGCGGCGTCGATCCGGGCGGCGAGACCCGCCGCGTCCGTGTCGGCGGGGGCGCCGTCGAGGGCCTGGCTGAGGACGTCGAAGGCGTCGTCGGGCTCCAGGAAGAAGTCCCCGGCCACGCGGACGTGCCGCAGCACCCCCGCGCTCTCGTCGACCTCCAGATCGACGGTGACGAGCTTGCCGCCGGGAACCTTGTACTCGCCGTGCACCGTATGCCCTCCGGCTTGTCGATCATGCTGGTGTGCGGTGATCCGAATTAGGGTGATTCAGTGCAAAGCGTACTGCGCCCCCTGGTGGCCCCTCTCGCCGTCGCCGTGCTCCTCGGGACCCCGGTCCCGGCCGCCGCGCACGGGGCGCCCCCGCGGCCGGCCGCCGGTCCGAAGTTCGAGCACCGCACCCTCACCGTGACACGGGCCGCACTCGGCGCCGCGTACCGCACCGGCTGCCCGGTCCCGCCGGCCGAGCTGCGGCTGCTTCGGATGAGTCATTGGGGCTTCGACGGGAAGGTGCACACCGGGTCGATGGTGGTGCACGAGCGGGTGGTCAAGGACGTGCTGTACGTCTTCTGGAAGGCGTTCGGCGCGAAGTTCCCCATCCGCAAGATGCGGCCGCTCTCGGCGTACGGCGGCAGCGATGTGAAGGCGATGGCCGACGACAACACCTCGGCCTTCAACTGCCGCCAGGTGACCGGCAATCCGGACGCGCTCTCGCAGCACTCCTTCGGCGACGCCATCGACATCAACCCGCTGGAGAACCCGTACGTGGACCGCACGGGCCGCGTCCACCCCGCCGCGGCGGCCCGCTACTTGGACCGGTCGCGGCACGTCAAGGGCATGATCCACAGCAACTCGGTGATCACCGAGGCGTTCCGGCGGATCGGGTGGGAGTGGGGCGGGCGCTGGTACCACCCCGACTACCAGCACTTCTCGCGCAACGGGCGCTGAGGCCCGCGCCTGCACTCCGGGACCTCAGGCCCCGCCGAGCAGCCGTACGACCCGCCGTACCGTCTCCGCGTCCCGCCCCGCCGTGAACGGCAGGGTGTTGCCGCCCTCGATGCGGAACGGCTCGCCCGCCACCGTCTCGTGGCCGCCGCCGCTCTCCGTGACGAGGAGCAGCCCGGCCGCGTGATCCCAGCTGTTCTCCCAGCTGAAAGCGACGGCCTCCAGCTCGCCCTTGGCGATGGCCAGATACTCCAGGCCCGCCGAACCGCACGGCCGTGGCGCCACCCCTTCCGTGCGCAGCCCGAGCAGGGCGCGCTTCTGGTCCGGGGTGGTGAAATCCGGGTGGGACGTGGCCACGCGGAGCTCGCAGCCCTCCTCGTGGGGCTTCTGGACGAGCGGCTCACCGTTGAGGAGCACACCCCCGCCGCGTACCGCCACGGCCATCTCGTCCAGCGCCGCCGCGTACGTCCACGATGCGAGGATCTCGCCGCGGCGGGCGAGCGCGACCAGCGTGCAGAAGCCCGGGTCGCCGTGTACGAACTGACGCGTGCCGTCCACCGGGTCCACGATCCACACCGGGGCGTCGCCGTGCAGCGCGTCCAGGACGGTGCGGTCCGCGTGCACGGACTCCTCGCCGACCACCACCGAACCGGGCAGCAGGGCGGTCAGCGAGGCCGTGAGGTGCTCCTCGGCGCGCCGGTCGGCGACCGTGACCAGGTCGTGCGGCCCGTTCTTCTCGATCACCTCGTGCTCGGCGAGCCGGCGGAAACGCGGCAGGATCTCCTCCGCCGCGGCCTTGCGCACGGCCTCCTCCACCTCGTGGATCCGGGTGGTGAGGAGGTCGTGGATACGGATGTCGAGTAGGTCTTCGTTGCCTGTCTTGTCGTCGATCATGTGTCCTATCCCATCACGTCCCACTGACAGCCCCCGCCCGGAGGGCGACAGGGCGGTGGACGCCGGGTGAACCCTGGGTGCGGCACCCGGCCCGCCGCGGGCTCAGCGCCCCGCCGCGGGCTCAGCGCCCCACCGCGTACCCCTGCATGCCGCGCGGATTCGCCGCCGCCGAGAGCACCCCGGTCTCCGGGTCCCGGGCCACCGCGCTCAGCCTGCCCTCCGACCAGGGCGCGCCGACGGTGACCAGGTGCCCGCGCCGCCGCAGCTCCCCGATCACGCCGTCCCCGAGCCGGGACTCGACCGTGAGCGCCCCGGGCTGGAAGCCGCGCGGGTAGAACGAGGAAGGGAGGTGGTCGGTGTGCCAGTTCGGGGCGTCGATGGCGCCCTGCAGGTCGAGCCCGCCGCGCACCGCAGCTGCGCCCGCGACGTGCAGGAAGAACGGCAGCTGCCACTGGTCCTGCTGGTCGCCGCCGGGGGTGCCGAAGGCCATCACCGGCACGCCGCCGCGCAGCGCGAGCGAGGGGGTGAGGGTGGTGCGGGGGCGGCGGCCCGGCGTCAGGGAATTGGGCAGGCCGGGCTCCAGCCAGGTCATCTGCAGCCGGGTGCCGAGCGGGAAGCCCAGCTCCGGCACCACCGGATTGGACTGCAGCCAGCCACCGCTCGGGGTGGCCGAGACCATGTTGCCCCAGCGGTCCACGACGTCGATGTGACAGGTGTCCCCACGGGTCTCACCGGACGCGCCGACGACGGGCTCCCCGTCGCTGCCGAGGGCGGGGAGCCCGTCCGCCCCGGCGGCCCCGTACGCGCCGACCGTCGGCTCACCGGCGCCCGACGACAGAGAGCTCGCGAGCGGCACCCGCCCGGCGAGCGCCGCGAGCCGCGGGATCCGGCCGAGCGGGCTGCCGGGCCGCAGCGCGAGGGAGGCCCGCTCGCCGATCAGCGCGCGCCGCTCCTCGTTGTACGGGGCCGAGAGCAGCGCCTCCAGCGGCACCTCGTCTCCCGCGTCCCCGTACCAGGCCTCCCGGTCGGCCATCGCCAACTTGCAGCCCTCGACGAGGAGATGGACGTAGTCGGCGGTGCCTCGCGCGGGCAGCTCGCCCGGCAGCAGCGCCAACTGCTGCAGCAGGGACGGGCCTTGGCTCCAGGTGCCTGCCTTGCACAGGGTCCAGCCGTTCCAGTCGTACGTGGCCGGAGCCTCGTACTCCGCACGGAAGGAAGCGAGGTCGTCGCCGGTGAGCGTGCCGGTGTGCCGTTCCCCGCTGGTGTCGAGCGTCGGGCGGGCGCTCTGCTTCAGGAGAGCCTCGGCGATGAAGCCCTCGCGCCAGACCCTGCGCGCGGCGTCGATCCGCGCCTCGCGTGTGGACCCGCCCGCCTCGGCGAGCAGCCGCCGCCAAGTGGCCGCCAGGGGACGGTTGCGGAGCAGTTCGCCGGGGCGCACCACCGGCAGGTACACCTCGGCGGAGGAGGTCCACTCGGTCGCGAAGAGGTCCTGGACGGTGGCTATGGTGTCGCGGATCTTCCCGACGGGCGGGTGCCCGTTCTCGGCGTACCCGATCGCGTACTTGAGCACCTCGTCGAGGTCCTTGGTGCCGTGGTCGCGCAGCAGCACCATCCACGCGTCGAACGCTCCGGGCACCGCGGCCGCCAGCGGCCCCGTGCCGGGCACCAGGTCGAGCCCGAGCCCGCGGTAGTGCTCCCCGCTCGCGCCGGCGGGCGCGGGCCCCTGCCCGCACAGCACCCGCACCTCGCCGCCGGCCGGGGCGAGCACGATCGGCACCTCTCCGGCGGGACCATTGAGATGCGGCTCCACCACGTGGAGCACGAACCCGGCAGCGACCGCCGCGTCGAAGGCGTTCCCGCCGTCCTCCAGGACCGCCATGGCGCACTGCGAGGCGAGCCAGTGCGTGGAGGCCGCCATCCCGAAGGTGCCCTGCAGAGTCGGCCGCGTGGTGAACACTTGATCGCTCATGGCCGCAGGCTAACCCTGTACGCGCCCGGTCACCCCACCCCCGCCGAACCTCAGAACCCCCACCTCTATCCTGAAACCCAGTGGCCCCCGCAGACAAAGGAGTCCAAAGGTGCCGTCGATGCTCGATGCCGTAGTCGTAGGGGCGGGTCCCAACGGGCTGACCGCCGCGGTCGAGCTGGCCCGCAGAGGCCACTCCGTGGCCGTCTTCGAGGCCAAGGGCACCATCGGCGGCGGCGCCCGCACCGAGGAGCTCACACTTCCCGGCTTCCGGCACGACCCCTGCTCGGCCGCCCACCCCCTCGGCATCTCCTCACCGGCGTTCAACGCGATGCCACTGGCGCGCTACGGCCTGGAGTGGCTGCACGCCCAGCTCCCCATGGCGCACCCCTTCGACGACGGAACGGCCGCCGTCCTGGCCCGCAGCGTCGGCGAGACCGCCTCGTCCTTCGGGCCGCGCGACGCCGGCGCCTACCGACGCCTCGTCACACCGTTCCTGCCGAAGGCCGACACGCTCTTCCGTGACTTCATGTCGCTGCCCCTGAGCTCCCTGCCGCGCGACCCCGTCACGCTGGCCCGCTTCGGTCTCGCGGGTCTGCCGCCCTCGACCTGGCTCCTCAAGCGCCACTTCCGCGACGACCGCGCCAAGGCCCTGTTCGCGGGGCTCGTCGCCCATGTCATCGCCCCGCTCGGCGGGTTGGCCACCAGCGCGGTCGGCATGGTCTTCGCGCTCGCCGCGCACGCGCACGGCTGGCCGGTGGCGAAGGGCGGCTCGCAGTCGATCTCCGATGCGCTGGCCGCGTATCTGAAGGACCTCGGCGGCACCGTGCACACGGACTACGAGGTGAAGCGCCTCGACGACCTGCCGCCCGCCCGCGCGTACGTCTTCGACACCTCGCCGACCGCGCTGGCCCGGATCGCCGGACTCGGCAACGCCTACGCCGACTACCGCTACGGCGCGGGCGTCTTCAAGGTCGACTACGCCTTGGACGGGCCGGTCCCGTGGACCGCCGAGGAGCCGCGGCGGGCCGGGACCGTACAGATCGGCCCCGGCAGCCGGGACATCGCGGCCGCCCTCGACGCGGCGTCGCGGACGGACCGCGCGCCCGAGAGCCCGTTCCTGATCACTGTCCAGCCGACGCTCGCCGACCCTTCGCGCGCGCCCGAGGGCAAGCACGTCTTCTGGGCGTACGGGCACGTCCCCAACGGCTGGGACGGTGACCTCACGGACGCGATCGAGCGCCAAGTGGAGCGTTTCGCCCCGGGGTTCAGGGACCGTATCCTCGCCCGCGCCACCGCGGGCCCGCCCGAGTTCGCCGCGCGCAACGCCAACTACGTCGGCGGGGACATCGCCTGCGGAGCCGCCGCGGGCCTGCAGCTCCTGCTGCGCCCGAAGCTCTCGCTCTTCCCGTACACGACACCGCACCCGGCCGTCTTCATCTGCTCGTCCGCGACCCCGCCGGGCCCGGGCGTCCACGGCATGTCCGGCCACAACGCGGCGAAGGCGGTCTGGCGACGCCTGCGCGCCGTGACGTCCTAGGAGAGACCATGTCCCCGACCATCACGCTCGTCCAGGGCGACATCACCGCCCAGTCCGCCGACGCGATCGTCAACGCCGCCAACTCCTCGCTGCTCGGCGGCGGGGGAGTGGACGGTGCGATCCACCGCAAGGGCGGACCCGAGATCCTCGACGCCTGCCGCAAGCTGCGCGCCTCGCACTACGGCAAGGGCCTCGCGACGGGCGAGGCCGTCGCCACCCCCGCGGGACGGCTCGACGCGCGCTGGGTGATCCACACGGTCGGCCCGGTCTGGAGCGCGACGGAGGACCGCTCGGCACTCCTCGCCTCCTGCTACCGCCGCTCCCTGGCCGTCGCCGACGAGCTGGGCGCGCGCACGGTCGCCTTCCCCGCGATTTCCACGGGCATCTACGGCTGGCCCCTGGACGACGGCGCCCGCATCGCCCTCGATACGGTCCGCACGACGGACACGTCCGTCACGGAGGTCCGGTTCGTTCTGTTCGACGAGCGGGCGTACGACGTCTTCAGCGCCGCGGCAGCGAAGGGTTCGTCCTCGTGAGCATGGCCACGCCGTAGCCAAGGTCGTCCGGGCCTGACCAGGCCCCTTCGCCACCACCAGGACCGGACCTCTCCGCCGCCCCGACCACCCTGTCGGATTCCCGCCAGCCGACCGCTTCACCTTGTACGAAGCTGTCCGTATGCACACCGAGACCGAACGCTGTCTGAGGGCCGTCCAGTCGAAGGACGCCCGCTTCGACGGGTGGTTCTTCACCGCCGTGCGGACCACCGGCATCTACTGCCGGCCCAGTTGCCCGGTGGTCGCACCCAAACCGCAGAACATGACGTTCCTGCCGAGCGCCGCCGCCTGCCAGCAGGCCGGCTACCGCGCCTGCAAGCGCTGCCGTCCCGACGCCACCCCCGGCTCGCCCGAGTGGAACCACCGTGCCGACCTCGTGGCCCGCGCGATGCGGCTCATCGGTGACGGGACCGTGGACCGCGAAGGCGTGCCCGGGCTGGCCGCGCGGCTCGGTTACAGCGAGCGGCAGGTCGAGCGGCAGCTCCGTGCCGAGCTGGGTGCGGGTCCGCTCGCGCTGGCCCGTTCGCAGCGCGCCCAGACCGCGCGCCTGCTGATCGAGACCACCGCGCTGCCGATGGCCGAGATCGCCTTCGCGTCGGGCTTCGCGTCGATCCGTACCTTCAACGAGACCGTACGGGAGGTCTTCGCCCTCACCCCCGGCGAGCTGCGCACGCGGGCGAGCGGCCGCCGCGCCGAGGCGCCGCCCGGCGTGCTCGGCCTGCGGCTGCCGTTCCGCGCCCCGCTCAACCCCGACAACCTCTTCGGCCACCTCGCCGCCACCGCCGTACCAGGCGTCGAGGAGTGGCGGGACGGCGCGTACCGGCGCACGCTGCGGCTGCCCTACGGCCATGGCGTGGTCGCCCTGACCCCACAGCCCGACCACATCGCGTGCCGGCTCGCCCTCACCGACCAGCGCGACCTCACCGTCGCGATCAGCCGCTGCCGCCGCATGCTCGACCTGGACGCCGATCCGGTCGCGGTGGACGCCCAGCTGAGCACCGACCCGCTGCTCGCCCCGCTGGTCGCGAAGGCGCCGGGACGGCGGGTGCCGCGCACGGTCGACGAGGCCGAGTTCGCGGTGCGTGCGGTCCTCGGCCAGCAGGTCTCCACGGCCGCGGCGCGCACCCACGCGGGGCGGCTCGTCGAGGCGTACGGCGAACGGGTCGACGACCCCGAGGGCGGGCTCACCCACCTCTTCCCGGACCCGGCGACGCTCGCGGGTCTCGACCCGGAGAGCCTCGCCATGCCCCGTACACGCAGGGCGACGCTGATGAACCTCGTGAACGAACTCGCGGCCGGAACACTCCAGTTGGGCGTCGAATCCGACTGGGACGAGGTGCGGGCGCGGCTCGCCGACCTGCCTGGCTTCGGGCCGTGGACCATCGAGGTCATCGCGATGCGCGCCCTCGGCGACCCCGACGCGTTCCTGCCCGGCGACCTCGGCGTCCGCAAGTCAGCCGAAGCGCTCGGTCTGCCGTCGACCCCCGCGGCGCTCACCGCGCGCGCCGAGGCCTGGCGGCCCTGGCGCGCCTACGCGGTCCAGTACCTGTGGGCGACCGACGACCACCCCATCAACTTCCTCCCCGCATAAGGACATCGACGATGCGTACGCACACCACGATCGACAGCCCCTACGGCCCTCTCACGCTCGTCGCCACGGACGGCGTCCTCAGCGGCCTCTACATGACCGACCAGCGCCACCGCCCCGCCGAGGAGACCTTCGGCCCGCCCGACGACACCGGTTTCGCACCGGTCGTCGAGCAGCTCACCGCCTACTTCGCGGGCGAGCGCGTGGACTTCGACCTGCCGCTGCACCTCGACGGCACGGACTTCCAGCGGACCGTCTGGGCCGAGCTCCTGAAGATCCCGTACGGCGAGACCCGCAGCTACGGCGATCTCGCCGCATCCCTCGGCAACCCCGCCGCCTCCCGCGCCGTGGGCCTCGCCAACGGCAAGAATCCGATCGGCATCATCGTCCCGTGCCACCGCGTGGTCGGCGCGAACGGCAGCCTCACGGGGTACGGCGGCGGCCTCGACCGAAAGCGCCGGCTGCTCGACTTCGAACGCGGCACCGCCGACGCCCTGTTCTGAGCGTCGCACGCCCCGCCGGACGCCCGGCGGGGCGGTCGCCTACTCGCCGAGTCCTGCGAGCAGGCGCGGCAGGGCGGTCCCGATCGGCTCGCGCACCACTTCGCTCGCCAGCTCGTCGTACGGCGTCGGATCGGCGTTGACGATGACGAGCCGCGCACCGTTCTCGGCGGCGATACCGGCGAGCGAGGCGGCGGGCTGCACCTGCAGGCTGCTGCCGACGGCGAAGAACACCTGGCAGGCCTTGGCGATGCTCATGGCCTCACCGATCACCATCGGATCGAGCCGCTCGCCGAACATCACGGTCGCGGACTTCAGCACACCCCCGCAGGTACGGCACTCCGGATCCTCCTCGCCCGCCTCGACCCGCGCGAGCGCCCCCTCCATCGACGACCGCTCATGGCAGTCGAGGCACACCACTTCCCGTGCGGTGCCGTGCAGTTCGAGCACCTTGCGGCCGGAGAGCCCGGCACGCTGGTGCAGCCCGTCGACGTTCTGCGTGAGCACCCGGACCGGGAAGCCGCGCTGTTCGAGCGAGGCCACGGCGCGGTGCGCCGCGTTGGGCTCCGCGTGCCGGGCGGGCCCGTTCAGACGCATCAGCCAGGAACGGCGCCGGATGTCGGGATCGCGCACGTAGTAGTCGTACGTGACGAGCTTCTCCGCGTCGGGATCGCGCCGCCACAGCCCGTTGGGCCCGCGGTAGTCCGGAATCCCGGAGTCCGTGGAGATACCGGCCCCGGTGAGGATCGCAACGAGTGGCTTGGTCATGCGGCGAGGGTACGGAGCGCGGAGGGCGGGGGCGAGGGGGTTTTCACCCGGCCCGCCTGCCCTCCGCCGCCATCAGGTCCGCGGCCTCAGCTCAGGAAGTCCCGCGCGATCTGCTCCGCCACCTGCTCCAGGATCGGACCGGCCCCGGCGATGGACTTCGCCACGTCCGGCTCCACCGACGACAGCGGGTACGCCCGCCGGATCCCGGCCTTGCCGAGCGCCTCGGGCGGCAGGGCGAGGCGGCCGCAGACCGCGACGACCTCGACGCCGGCGGCACGAGCCGCCGCCGCCACACCAGCGGGCGCCTTGCCGTGCAGTGTCTGCTCGTCGAGCGAGCCCTCGCCGGTGATCACGAGCGTGGCCCGGGCCAGCGCGGGCGCAAAGCCGAGCACGTCCAGCATGACCTCGATACCGGGACGGAAGCGCGCACCGAGCGCGACCAGCGCGCCGTAGCCGATACCGCCCGCGGCCCCGGCGCCCGGCGACGCGGCCAGCTCGGCGGCCTTCGGGCCGATGGCCTTCTCCAGGACCTGCGCGAAGTGCGCGAGCGCGGCGTCCAGCGTCTCGACGTCCTCGGGCGTCGCGCCCTTCTGCGGCCCGTAGACCGCCGGCGCGCCCTTGGGGCCGGTCAGTGGGTTGTCCACGTCGCTCGCCAGCACGAGGTCCACCTCGGCGAAGCGCGCGTCGATGCCGGAGAGATCCGCGGTGGCGAGATCCCGCAGCGGACCGCCGCCCGCCGCGACCGGCTCACCCGCGTCGTCCAGGAACTTTGCGCCGAGCGCGGCCAGCATGCCGGCGCCGCCGTCGGTCGTGGCGCTGCCGCCGACACCGAAGACGATCGTGCGCGCGCCCGCGTCCAGCGCCGCGAGCAGCAGCTCGCCGGAGCCGTACGTCGTGGAGGTGAGCGGGGCGAAGACGCCCGCGGGGAGCAGCTGGAGCCCGGAGGCCTCGGCCATCTCGACCACGGCCGTGTCGCCGCGCAGCGCGTAGGCGGCCGTGACCGGCGTGCCCAGCGGGCCCGTGACCGGCACCTCACGCCGCTCGAAGCCGCCCGCGACCGCCGCGGCCACCGTGCCGTCGCCGCCGTCCGCGACGGGCAGCGCCTCGACCACGACCTCGGGCACGACCCGGCGCAGCCCGGCCGTGACCCGCTCAGCGACCTCGACGGCCGTGAGCGAACCCTTGAACTTGTCCGCGGCTATCAGCACCCGGCTCCCGCTCGCCGAACGAGTCTCCTGAGCCGTCTCTGCAGCGTCCGCCACCTTGGTTCCCCTTGCTTTCGGGCCTTGCTCGCGTCAAGGCAGTCGCGCCGCCCCGACCTTAACCGGAGCAGGGCCTCCCTGCCCATGGCCGCCCGGACGCCGAGACGGCGTGCCCAGGCGAAAAACCGGTCTATTTCCGACCATAGTGGGGCGTCATGAGCACGGAAACGATCGATCAAAGTGGCCCCGAGGACCCACCCGGCCCGCCCGGACGCGGCGAACCGCCGGCCGGTGAGGGCGGCGACGCCCAGGCGCGCGAGCCCGATTTCACCGTTGTCGGGATCGGCGTCGCGGTCGTCGCCGGGGTCGTGGCCTGGGCCGCGATCGGCAAGAAATCCTTCGAGAGCGCCTCGTCGACCGCACTGGCCTGGGTCCTGGAGAACTTCGCCTGGCTGTTCGTGATCGCCGCGGACGTCTTCCTGGTGCTCTGCGTCGTGATCGCGGTCAGCCGCTTCGGCCGGATCCGGCTCGGCAAGGACGACTCCGAACCCGAGTTCACGAACCTCGCGTGGATCGCGATGATGTTCAGCGCCGGCATGGGCATCGGCCTGATGTTCTACGGGGTCGGCGAACCGCTGCAGCACTACCTCAGCCCGCCGCCGGCCATGGCGGGGGTCGAGCCGCGGACGCCCGCCGCGGCGGGCACCGCGCTGCAGTACTCGTTCTTCCACTGGACGTTCACCCCGTGGGCGATCTACGGCATCGCGGGCCTCGCGCTCGCCTACGCGGGCTTCCGCAAAGGCCGCGGCAACCGGCTCAGCTCCGTCTTCGTCCCGCTGATCGGCGCGCGGCGCGCGGAGGGCTGGCCGGGCCGCCTCATCGACCTGCTCGCGGTCTTCGCGACGGTCTTCGGCACCGCGACGAGCCTCGGCGTCGGCACCCTCCAGGTCTCCAAGGGCCTCAACCTGACCACGGGCCTCGAGGACTCCACGACCGTCGAGGTGATCATCATCGTCGCGCTCGGCGCGGCCTTCGTCGGCTCCGCGTTCTCGGGGCTGCACAAGGGCGTCAAATGGCTCTCGACGCTCAACATCGTGCTCGCCGCCTGCCTGATGACCTTCGTCTTCGTCATCGGCCCGACCGTCTTCATCCTCGACGCGATCCCCGCGGGCGTCGGCAACTACCTGATCGGCCTGGTCCCCATGGCCACCCGCACCGGAGCCTTCACCGACGGCTCCTGGCTGGGCAGCTGGACCATCTTCTACTGGGCCTGGTGGCTGTCCTGGGCGCCGTTCGTCGGCACGTTCATCGCCCGGATCTCGCGCGGCCGCACGATCCGTGAGTTCCTCATCGGCGTCCTGCTCGTGCCGAGCGCGGCGACCGTCGTCTGGTTCTGCGTCATGGGCGGCACGGGCATCCGGCTCGACGAGACCGGCAAGGCCGACATGGCGGCGGAGATTGCCGAAGGGCCCGAGGCCGCGCTGTTCGCGATGCTCGACGCGTTGCCGCTCGGCGTGGTCACCTCGTGGATCGCGATGCTGCTCGTGATGACGTACTTCGTCACCAGCGCCGACTCCGCCTCCCTCGTCATGGGCTCGCTCACCAGCCGCGGCGCCCTGCACCCCAGGACATGGCTCGTGGTCACATGGGGCGTGCTCATGGCGGCGGTCGCGGCCGTGCTCCTGGTCGCCGGCGGTCTGACCTCGCTGCAGAGCGCGACGATCCTTGTCGCCCTGCCCTTCGTCGTCGTGATGCTGGCGCTGTGCTGGGCCCTGCTCAAGGAGCTCCGCGAGGATCCGGGCGCGGGACCGGCCCGCCACCACGCCCTGCACGGACTGCGCGACGCCGTGAAGGCGATGGTGGGCGACGCCATCACGGAGCAGTCACCCACCCGCCACCACCGGCTGCGCAGGGCCGTGAAGTCCCGCAGCCAGGAAGAGGACTGACCATGGGCGTACGAAGGCGGGGCGCCGTGGCCGCCGCGGTGGTCTCGGCCCTGGCCCTGGCCGGCGAGGCCGGCGCGCTGCCGCGGTGCGAACCGCTGGTCAGGACGGGCGGCGGACCGCTGGTCACGACGGGTGACGGACCGCTGGTCGCGACCGGGGACGAACCGGTGATCAAGACCGGCGACATCGACCTCCTCGAGGACGTCCTCGAACACATCAGCGTGCCGTTCGGCGAGGGCAGTGGTGCGCCGCACCAGGTGTACGGGCAGGAGGCGCAGGAGCGCTGAGCCGGAAGCAGGGGGTGGGCCGACGGTTGGCCCACCCCCCACCGCTCACCCCGCCAGTCGGTGCGCGTCCAGCGCCAGCGTCATCTCCGTCAGATCCCGCGGCCGCGACAGATCCCGCCCCGTCAGCTGCTCAAGGCGCCGCAGCCGGTTGAACACCGTGTTGCGGTGGCAGTACAGCCGTCCGGCCGCGCGCCCGGCCGACCCCTCGCACTCCAGCCACGCGTCCAGCGTCTCCAGGAGCACCGCGCGGTCCGCGGGATCGAGCGACATCAGCGGCCCGAACACCCCCTGCACCAGGCGTCCCGCCAGCTCCGGCTGCCCCACCACCAGCGCGGTCGGCACCCGCCGGTCGAGGCGGACGATCTCCGTCGAGTCCGGCGCACAGGTCCGCAGCGCCAGCTCGGCCAGCCGCCGCGCCCGCCCCAGCTCCGCGAGCCCGCCGACGACGGGGGAGATCCCGCCCGGCCCCGTACACCCCGCTTCGAGCAGACCGGACAGCGCGTCGAGGCCCACCGACGCCTCGAGCGCCGCGACGCCCAGTTCGCAGTCCGCGCGCATCCGCCACACGAACCGCACCCCCGTCGCCCGGATCAGCCGGTGCAGCGGCTCACTGCTGTCGCGCCGGTCGAGCGGCAGCACCACCACCGCGTACCGCCCCTGCTCCGGCAGATCCAGACCGGCCGCCGCGCGGGAGGTGAGCTCCGGGGCGTTCTGGCCGTCGAGCAGCGCGTCGAGGAGCGCCTGGAGCCGCTCGTCGGTGCGCCGGCGCAGTTCCAGCTCCGTGGCGCGGTACGCCTCCGAGAGCGTGTCCTCCTGGTCGTTGACCGCCGACCACACCATCGACGCGGCCTGCATCAGGACCGGCAGCCGCTCTTGCCGCCCGCCGCCCTGCGCCTCGGTGAGCAGCTCGTCCCACACCAGGCGGCCGCCCTGCCGGTACGCGTGCACGAGCAGGTTCAGCGGCAGCCCCTGCTGCGCGCTGCGCCGTCCCATCCACGCCGCGTGCTCCAGATCGCGGCGCGGTGTGTGCTTGGGCGCGCAGATCGACTCGATCCCGATCCGCATCGCCGCCTCGGCCTGCTGCCAGTGCTGCTCGTACGGGATGACGTGCTCGTACGTCGGTGAGTGCGCATCCAGCTGACGGAGGTGTTCGTCGACGAGATCCGGCACCCGTACGAGCAGTGCGCCGCAGGCGTCGGCGAGCACCTTCCAGTCCTGCTTCGTGCGAGGTCCGTGAGCCCCCATGAGCGGTGAGGATGCCAGCTCGGCGACCGGTCGGATAGGCCCCTGACACGGGGCGTTGTGCTGCAGCACAACGGCCGGGCGCCTCGTCTGGTCACGGGCAACGTTTCGTTACTGCGCCGTAGACGTACCGACTGGTCGGTGCTGATTCTGTGCCATCCCACCCGGACCTGTGCCCGAAAGGGGAGTCATGCAAGGTGCCGCACTCACGGTGCGCGACCTGTCGGCGTCCTACGGACCCGTACGAGCGCTGCGCTCGGTGTCGATCGAGGTGCCCGAGGGCAGCGTGGTCACGGTGCTCGGCGGCAACGGCGCGGGCAAGTCGACGCTGCTGCGCGCCATTTCCCGCACCCTCGCCTTCCACGGCGGCTCCGCCACCGGGACCGTGCACCTCGACGGCAAGCCGGTGCACGGCGCCGGCGCCGACCGCATCGTCACCGCGGGCGTCTGCCAAGTGCCCGAAGGGCGGCAGGTGTTCGCGCGGATGACGGTCGAGGACAATCTGCGTGCCGGAGCCCTCGGCGCCCGCGGCGACCGCACCGCGAAGGCGGCCGCGCTGCGCCGGGTGCACGAGCTGTTCCCGGTGCTCGCCGAACGTGCCCACCAGCGCGCCGGGCTGCTGTCCGGCGGCGAGCAGCAGATGCTCGCGGTCGGCCGCGCCCTGATGGCGGGTCCGCGGCTGCTGCTGCTCGACGAGCCCTCCCTGGGCCTGGCCCCGCTGATGGCCGCGCGGATCGCGGACACCATCCGCGAGATCAACTCCCAGGGCGTCTCGGTCCTGTTGGTCGAGCAGAACGCGGCCCTCGCGCTCAAGCTCGCGGCCACCGCCTACGTCCTCGAAGTCGGCGAGGTCACCCTCTCCGGCAACGCCGACACCCTCGCCGCCTCCGACGAGGTGCGCCGCCGCTATCTCGGCGTCGTGGACGAGGACGCCGCGGCCGACGCCTCGCGGGCCGCCACCGAACACCCGGTCCTCACACGCTGGGAGGAGGACCGATGAACGCGTCCGCAGCTCTCGCCCACGAGGTCCCCGCCCTCGAAGTCGACTCGCTCACCGTCAGGTTCGCGGGCCTCACCGCACTCGACGCGGTCGACTTCACCGTGGCCCCCGGCACCGTGCACGCCGTCATCGGACCCAACGGCGCCGGAAAGTCCACCTGCTTCAACGTCCTCTCGGGTGTCTACCGTGCAACCTCCGGCACCGTCCGCTTCGGCGACCACGACCTGACCGGGGAACCACCGCACCGCATCGCCGCCCGCGGAATCGCCCGCACCTTCCAGAACCTGGCCCTGCCGCCGCGCGCCACGGTCGCCGACTCCCTGCTCCTCGGCCGCCACCGCCTCACCCGCTCCGGCTTCGTCTCCGCGGGCCTGCGGCTGCCGTCGGCCGTACGTGAGGAGCGCAGACACCGCGAACGGGTCCGGGAGATCGCCGCGTTCGTCGGCATCGAGGAGCACCTGGCCAAGCCCGCGGGCTCACTGCCGTACGGCCTGCAGAAACTCGCCGAACTCGCCCGCGCGCTCTGCATGGAGCCACGGCTGCTGCTCCTGGACGAGCCCGTGGCCGGCATGACCGCCGACGAACGCCGTCGTACAGCCGCCGTGATCGCGGGCGTCCGCGACAGCCTCGGCATCTCGATCGTCCTCGTGGAGCACGACATGGGCATGGTGATGCGGCTCGCCGACTCGGTGACCGTCCTCGACTTCGGCCGCCGTATCGCCGACGGCACCCCCGCCGCCGTACAGAACGATCCGGCCGTCGTACGCGCCTACCTGGGCGAGAGCGACGAGAACGGCCGCAGCGGAGAGGACGCCTCATGACCACCTTCGTCGAACTCCTGCTCAACGGCGTCTCGATGGGCTCCGTCTACGCCCTGATCGCCCTCGGCTTCGTGGTGATCTTCAAGGCCACCGAAGTGGTCAACTTCGCGCACGCCTCGCTGCTTCTCGCGGGCGGCTACGTCACCGCGGTCCTCCACGACGACATCGGCTTCTGGCCCGCGCTGCTCGTCGGCATCGCGGGCGCGGCGCTGGTCGGCGCGGGCATCGAGTACCTCGTGATGCGCCGCTACCGGGGCTCCGACCAGAGCGTTCTCGCCATCGCCACCATCGGCGTCGACATCCTGCTCGTCACCGACCTGACCCGGCGCATCGGCACCGACGTCCTCGCGGTCGGCGACCCCTGGGGCGACGCGGTCCTGGAGATCGGATCGCTGACCATCGCCCACACCCGGATCGCCGCGTTCCTCGCCGCCGGACTCCTCATCACCGCGTTCCTGCTCGCCTTCCGCTACACCTCGTGGGGCGTGGCGATGCGCGCGGCCGCCGAGAACGCCGAGACCGCGGCCCTGATGGGCATCCGCCTGGGCCGGGTCTCGCTCGGGGCGTGGGCCGTCGCGGGCGGGCTCGCCGCTGTCGCCGCGCTGTTCCTGACCGTCTTCCCGACCCCCGGCCTGGAACGCGCCACCTCGCTCGCCGCGATGAAGGCCTTCCCGGCGGCGATCCTCGGCGGCCTCGACTCCACCACCGGCGCGCTCGTCGGCGGGCTGATCGTCGGCGTCACCGAGTCGCTCGCCACCGGCTACCAGAGCGATCTCACCTTCATGGGCCGCGGCCTCGGCGAACTCGCGCCCTATCTGGTGATGGTCGCGATCCTCCTCGTCCGCCCCGCAGGCCTGTTCGGTACGAAGGAGCTCGCCCGTGTCTGACGTCCTCACCAAAACGGCCGCGACGACACCGGCCCCGGCACGGAAACTGCCGGGCCCGCGCGTGTACGCCTGGATCGCGGGCCTCGTACTCCTGCTCGCCCTGCCGTTCTACCTGGAGCGGTTCTGGCTGCAGGCGGGCCTGTTCGCGATGGCCGCCGCGATCGGCGCGATCGGCCTCAACCTGCTGACCGGGGCCACCGGCCAGCTCTCCATGGGCCATGCCTTCTTCCTCGCCGTGGGCGCGTACGGCTACTGCGCCTTCGCCGGGAACGGCGACGACGACCTGACCGGACTGGGCCTGCCGACCTGGCTCGCGGCCCTGTTCGCGGTGGCGCTCGCGGGTGTCGCGGGCGGCGTGTTCAGCCCGATCGCGGGCCGGCTGCGCGGCGCGTACCTGGGCATCGCGACCCTCGCGCTGATCTTCATCGGCCAGCATGTGCTCTTCAACGCGCACGACCTGACCGGCGGCTTCAACGGCCGCGACGTCCCGCCGCTGAGCCTTTTCGGCCTCACCTTCGACGACAGCGAGATGGTCGTCGCGGCCGTGCCCTTCGGCACCTCCGAGAAGCTCTGGTACCTGGGCATCGCGCTGCTCGTCGCGGGTGGTCTGTTCGCCCGCGGGGTGCTGCGCGGGCGGCCGGGGCGCGCCATGAACGCGATCCGCGACCACCAGATCGCCGCCGGCGTCATGGGCGTCCCGGTCGCCCGCTACCGCGCCGCCGTCTTCGTCCTCTCCTCGATGTACGCGGGCCTCGCGGGCGTCCTGCTCGCTCTGGTCTTCCAGCGCACCGTGCCCGAGTACTTCGGCATGGTCCTCTCGCTCGAATACCTCGCCATGATCGTGATCGGCGGTCTCGGCTCGGTCTCGGGCGCCGTCGTGGGCGCCGTGTTCGTCTCGCTGCTGCCCCAGATCCTCACCCGCTACAGCGACTCGCTGCCCCTGGTCTCCGAGGCCGGGACCGGCGGGGTCAGCCCCGGTGAGGCCGCGAAGTACCTGTACGGCGCGGCCCTCGTGGCCGTCGTCCTGTTCCTGCCGGGCGGTCTCGTACGCCTCTTCGCCCGGCGCCCGAAGTCCAGTGCACCGAAACCCTCAGGCACCGAAGGGAACGACCGATGACACCAGCACGTGCGAACAGCAGGAAGGTCACGGCCGCGGCGATAGCGGCGGTCCTGGCGATGGCGGGAGCGGCAGGCTGCAGCTCCAAGGCCAAGGACGGCGACTCCGGCAAGGAGGGCGCGGGCGGGGTCAAGACCGACGTGGGCGTCACGGACAAGACCATCAAGCTCGGTGCGCTGACCGATATGACCGGTGTGTACGCCACCCTGGGCAAGAGCGTCACCCAGGCACAGCAGCTCTATGTGAAGCAGGTCAACGCGGACGGCGGCATTTGTGGTCGCAAACTGGAGCTGACCGTTCGGGACCACGGATACGACTCCCAGAAGGCCATCTCGGGCTATACGGAGCTGGAACCGGACGTGCTCGGCTTCGCCCAGTTCATCGGCTCGCCGTACGTCGCAGCCGTCAAGCAGCGCATCGACAAGGACAAGGCCCTGGTGATGCCGCAGGCGTGGTCGGCGTCCCTGCTCGGCAGCGACTACATCCGCGTCCTCGGCTCCACGTACGACATCGAGACGATCAACGCGATCGACTTCCTGATGAAGGAGAAGGGCCTCAAGAAGGGCGACAAGCTCGGCCATGTCTACTTCGAGGGCGACTACGGCGAGAACGCGCTCGCGGGCTCGAAGTACATGGCGGAGCAGAACGGCCTGACCGTCGTCGAGCAGAAGATCAAGCCGACGGACAACGACATGACCGCGCAGGTCGCCGCGCTGAAGAAGGCGGGCGTCAAGGCGATCGTGATCAGCGCGGGTCCGCGGCAGGCGGCCTCGCTGGTCGGGGTCGCGGCGGCCACCGGTCTGACCGTCCCGATCATCGGCAACAACTCCGCGTACGCCCCGCAGCTCCTCGGCACGCAGGCCGCGCCCGCGCTGGAGAAGATGTACTTCATCTCGACCCCCGCCCTGCCCATCGGCGCCGACGCCGAGGGCCCGAGCAAGCTCGCCGCGGACTACGCGAAGGCCTATCCGAAGGACTCCCTGGACAACGGCGTGGTCGCCGGCTGGACCGCGGCGATGACGATGGGGGAGGCACTGAAGAAGGCCTGCGAGGCGAAGGACCTGACGCGCGAGGGCGTCGACAAGGCGCTCCTGGGCATCAAGGACTGGGACGCGGGCTTCGGCATCCACGACTTCACGGACCCGAACGCCCCGTCGTCCCTGGACAGCGTCATCATCAAGCCGGACAAGGCGGCGAAGGGCGGTTCGTCGGTGGTCCGCGAGGCGGAGACATCCGAGGCGGCGAAGTCCTTCAAGCGGTAGTCACCCCACGCGAAGGGGCCCTCACCGAAACCGGTGAGGGCCCCTTCGTACGCGTACAGGCTAGGGAAGCTGGGCCGCCCGGGCCTCCCGCCGGTTGCCGCGGAAGTTGTTCACGCGGCGAGCCGTCGCGAACAGCGGAATGACCGCTCCGAGCACCAGCTGCAGCGCACAGCCCGTCTGCAGCAGCAGCTGACCGCCGGGAGCGTCGAACGCCCACGCGGCCAGCAGACCCATGCTCAGGACGATCCACGACAGCATCGCCACCGCGAGGCGCCCCCGCGGCTTCGGGTACTCGACCCGCGAGACCATCAGCCACGCCGTACCGATGATCGCGAGCAGCGTCGCCACGAAGGGCAGCTCGAGCAGCACGATCGACACGACGGTCAGCGCACCGAAGGGCGAGGGCATGCCCTGGAACATGCCGTCCTTCATGGTCACGCACGAGAATCTGGCCAGCCGCAGGACCACAGCCAGCAGCACCACCACACCGCCGACCGCCGCGACCCGCTGGTTCGCCCCGTCCCCGACCATGCCGTAGACGAGCACGAAGTAGGCCGGCGCGAGCCCGAAGCTGATCAGGTCCGAGAGGTTGTCCAGCTCGGCGCCCATCGGCGACGAGCGCAGCTTGCGCGCCACGAGGCCGTCGAAGAGGTCGAAGACCGCCGCGCACAGCATGAGGATGACCGCGGTCGCGGCGCTGTTGCGCGCCATTCCCGCCTCGTCACCCATGAGGTGCGGGATCAGGATGCCGGTGGTGGTGAAGTACACCGCCATGAACCCGCACGTGGCGTTACCGAGCGTAAGGGTGTCCGCTATTGAGAGGCGGAGCGACAGAGGCATTTCCTCCTCGTCGTCCTCCTCGGCCTCGGGAACCCAGCCGGCCTGTGTATCAGGATCAACCACGGTCAATGCGAGTCACCCCAGCCACAGTCTTCTGCCCCACTTCGACATCCACCTCGACGCCCTCGGGCAGGTAGATGTCGACGCGCGAGCCGAAGCGGATCAGACCGATGCGCTCGCCCTGCTCGACCTTGGTGCCCTGCGGCACGTAGGGAACGATGCGACGGGCGACCGCACCCGCGATCTGAACCATCTCGATGTCGCCGAGCTCGGTGTCGAAGTGCCAGACAACGCGCTCGTTGTTCTCGCTCTCCTTGTTGAACGCGGGGACGAACCCACCGGGGATGTGCTCGACCGACGTCACCGTGCCCGCGAGAGGAGCGCGGTTGACGTGCACGTTCAGCGGGCTCATGAAGATCGCGACGCGGGTGCGTCCGTCCTTCCACGGCATGATGCTCTGCACCACACCGTCGGCGGGGGAGATGACCCGGCCCTGGGCGATCTCGCGCTCGGGGTCGCGGAAGAACCACAGCATGCCCGCCGCCAGGGCGGTGGCGGGTACGGCGACGGCCTTCGCGACGCCGGAACGGCGCGAGCGGGCGAGGCTGAGAGCTGCGGTGGCGACGGTCGGCAGAAGCCACGGCGACGCTCCGCGAGCAAGGCGTACGCCACGGCGGCTGTCGCTTGGTGCAGAGTTCTGGCTGTGGGGCATGGATGACCTTCGTAGCGGATGATGCCGCGCGGTGACGGGGGACGGCGGCTTTCCCGGGATGGTAGCGGTTGCGCACCGCAACTGGGCAAGCCAGGAAGCCGAGTCGGAGGCCGAAGAGCGCTCACTGGGTGTGATCTTCGCCCTTGACGAATCGCCCGATGCCGGACATTCAGCCCTGAACTCGATATTCCTCGAGCAGCCTGCGACCAATGATCATTTTCTGGATCTCGGCGGTACCTTCACCGATCAGCAGCATCGGGGCCTCGCGGTAGAGGCGCTCGATCTCGTACTCCTTCGAGAAGCCGTAGCCACCGTGGATACGGAACGCGTCCTCCACCACCTCCTTGCAGTACTCGGAGGCGAGGTACTTCGCCATCCCTGCTTCGAGGTCGTTTCGCTCCCCTGTGTCCTTTTTGCGTGCTGCATTCACCATCATCGCATGCGCGGCTTCGACCTTGGTGGCCATCTCGGCCAGCTTGAACTGAATCGCCTGGTGGTGGGCGATCGGCTTGCCGAAGGTGTGGCGCTGCTGTGCGTAGGAGACGCCGAGTTCGAAGGCACGCTGAGCGACGCCGCAGCCACGCGCTGCGACATTCACGCGGCCGACCTCGACACCGTCCATCATTTGGTAAAAACCTCGGCCCGTCTCGCCACCCAAGACGCGATTGGCCGGAATTCGCAGGTCCTGCATGACGAGTTCGGTGGTGTCGACCCCCTTGTAACCCATCTTGTCGATCTTGCCGGGAATGGTCAGACCCGGTCGGACCTCGCCGAATCCCGGCTCCTTTTCGATCAAGAAGGTCGTCATCGACTTGTGGGCCGGCGAACCCTCGGGGTGTCCTTCGTCACTTCGCACCAGAACGGCGACCAAAGTTGACGTTCCGCCGTTCGTCAACCACATCTTCTGGCCGTTCAGGACGTATTCATCGCCGTCCTTGACCGCCTTCGACGTGATCGCCGACACATCGGAGCCGAGACCGGGCTCCGACATCGAGAACGCGCCCCGGATGTCGCCGGCCGCCATCCGCGGCAGGAAGTGGTCCTTCTGCTCCTGCGTGCCGTGCTGCTTGAGCATGTACGCCACGATGAAGTGCGTGTTGATGATCCCGGACACGGACATCCAGCCGCGCGCGATCTCCTCCACGCACAGCGCGTACGTGAGCAGCGACTCGCCCAGACCCCCGTACTCCTCGGGGATCATCAGGCCGAACAGGCCCAACTCCTTGAGTCCGTCGACGATGTCCTGGGGGTACTCGTCGCGGTGCTCAAGCTCCGTTGCGACCGGAATGATCTCCTTGTCCACGAAGTCCCGGACGGTGGAGAGGATTTCCTGCTGGATCTCGGTGAGACCGTGGGTCTGGGCGAGGCGGCTCATGACTAGTTCTTCTCCTGAAGCTCCGGGCGGCCGGGCTGCTCGCCGCCGCGCTCCTTGATGTACGTCTCGGTGGGGACCATGACCTTGCGGCGGAAGATGCAGACGAGCGTGCCGTCCTGCTTGTAGCCCTTCGTCTCCACGTAGACGATGCCGCGGTCGTTCTTCGACTTCGACGGCGTCTTGTCGAGGACGGTCGTCTCGCCGTAGATGGTGTCGCCGTGGAACGTCGGCGCCACGTGCCGCAGCGACTCGATCTCCAGGTTGGCGATGGCCTTGCCGGACACGTCCGGCACGCTCATGCCGAGGAGCAGCGAGTAGATGTAGTTGCCCACGACGACGTTCTTGCCGAAGTCGGTCGTCTTCTCCGCATAGTTCGTGTCCATGTGGAGCGGGTGGTGGTTCATGGTGAGCAGACAGAAGAGGTGGTCGTCGTACTCGGTGACCGTCTTTCCGGGCCAGTGCTTGTAGACGGCGCCGATCTCGAACTCTTCGTAGGTGCGGCCGAACTGCATGGTGTCTTACGCCTCCGGGGCCTCGAACTTCGACGTGCGCTGCATGCCGGCCGCACGTCCCTTCCCGGAGATGACAAGCGCCATCTTCCGGCTGGCCTCGTCGATCATCTCGTCGCCGAGCATCGCCGAGCCCTTCTTGCCGCCCGCCTCGGACGTGTAGTACTCGTACGCGTCCAGGATCAGCTCGGCGTGGTCGAAGTCCTCCTGCGACGGCGAGAAGATCTCGTTCGACGCCTCGACCTGACCGGGGTGCAGCACCCACTTGCCGTCGAAACCGAGCGCGGCGGCGCGGCCCGCGACCTCGCGGTAGCCGTCCACGTTGCGGATCTGCAGGTAGGGGCCGTCGATCGCCTGGAGGTCGTTGGCGCGGGCGGCCATCAGGATCTTCATCAGGATGTAGTGGTACGCGTCGGCGTCGTAGCCGGGCGGCTGCTCACCGACGACCAGGGACTTCATGTTGATGGAGGCCATGAAGTCGGCCGGGCCGAAGATGATCGTCTCGACACGGGGCGAGGCCTCGGCGATCGCGTTCACGTTGTTGAGACCGCGCGCGTTCTCGATCTGCGCCTCGATGCCGATCTTGCCGACCTCGAAGCCCATGGTCTTCTCGATCTGCGTGAGCAGCAGGTCGAGCGAGACGATCTGCTCGGCCGTCTGGACCTTCGGCAGCATGATGCAGTCGAGGTTCTGGCCGGCGCCCTCGACGACGGTCACGACATCGCGGTACGTCCACTCGGTGGTCCAGTCGTTGACGCGCACCACGCGCGTCTTGCCGGTCCAGTCACCCTCGTTCAGGAACTTCACGATGGTGTGCCGTGCCTCGGGCTTGGCGAGCGGCGCGCAGGCGTCCTCCAGGTCGAGGAAGACCTGGTCCGCCGGGAGGCCCTGGGCCTTCTCCAGGAAGCGGGGGTTGCTCCCGGGCACCGCAAGACAGGAACGGCGCGGACGGAGACGGTTCACCTTGGTCATGCGGGGACCTCCAGAGGGTCGAGCTGGTTCGCTTGCCGGATCTCGTCGACGATACGGCCGATGATCTCCGTGATACCGAAGTCCTTCGGGGTGAAGACGGCGGCCACTCCGGCCGCCTTCAACTGCTCGGCGTCGGCGCTCGGGATGATGCCGCCGACGATGACGGGCACCTCTGTCGCCCCTGCCTGACGCATACGGGCGAGCACGTCCGGCACCAGCTCCGCGTGCGAGCCGGACAGGATCGACAGACCGACGCAGTGCACATCCTCCGCGAGCGCCGCCGAGACGATCTGCTCGGGGGTGAGGCGGATGCCCTGGTAGATCACCTCGAAGCCGGCGTCGCGGGCGCGGACGGCGATCTGCTCGGCGCCGTTGGAGTGCCCGTCCAGGCCGGGCTTGCCGACCAGGAGGCGGAGCTTGCCGCCGAGTTCGTCGCCGGTGCGGCGCACCTTCTCGCGGACGAGGGCAAGAGGGGAGCCCTCCTCCGCGGTGACCGCGACCGGCGCCGATGAGACGCCCGTGGGGGCGCGGAACTCGCCGAACACCTCGCGCAGCGCCTCGGACCACTCGCCGGTCGTGACGCCCGCACGGACGCACTCCAGCGTGGCCTCCATGAGGTTCTCCGTGCCCGCGGCCGCCTCCTTGAGGCGATCCAGCGCCTGCCCAGTGGTCGGGTAGTGGAACGGATCGCCCATGCCCTGACGGTCGCTGGACTCCTCACGGGTGGTGCGCCAGTCGCCGATGGCCCGCACGACCTTCGACTCCACGGCGTGGTCCACCGTCATGATCGCGGTGTCCAGGTCCGCGGTGAGCGGGTTGGGCTCGGTGGTCTCGTAGATGTTGACGCCGACGATCTTCTCGTCGCCGCCCTCGATCCGCGCCCGCCGCTCGGCGTGCGAGGAGACCAGCTGCGACTTGAGGTAGCCGGACTCGACGGCCGCCATCGCGCCGCCCATCTCCTGGATCCGCTCGATCTCCGCGAGGGACTCGGCGACCAGCTCGTCGACCTTCTTCTCGATGACGTGCGAGCCGGCGAAGATGTCCTCGTACTCGAGCAGATCGCTCTCGTGCGCCAGGACCTGCTGGATCCGCAGCGACCACTGCTGGTCCCACGGACGCGGCAGACCCAGCGCCTCGTTCCACGCCGGGAGCTGGACGGCGCGGGCGCGGGCGTCCTTGGAGAGGGTGACGGCCAGCATTTCGAGCACGATCCGCTGGACGTTGTTCTCCGGCTGCGCCTCCGTCAGGCCCAGGGAGTTGACCTGGACCCCGTAGCGGAAGCGCCGCTGCTTGGCGTTCTCGATGCCGTACCGCTCGCGCGTGATCTGGTCCCAGATCCGCCCGAACGCCCGCATCTTGCACATCTCCTCGATGAAGCGGACACCCGCGTTCACAAAGAAGGAGATACGGGCGACGACATCCCCGAACTTGTCCTCGGGGACCTGCCCTGCGTCGCGTACGGCATCGAGAACGGCGATGGCGGTGGACATCGCGTACGCGATCTCCTGGACCGGTGTGGCCCCCGCCTCCTGGAGGTGGTAGCTGCAGATGTTGATCGGGTTCCACTTGGGGATGTGGGACACCGTGTAGGCGATCATGTCCGTCGTCAGGCGGAGCGACGGGCCGGGCGGGAAGACGTGCGTCCCGCGCGACAGGTACTCCTTGACGATGTCGTTCTGCGTCGTGCCCTGCAACTGGGCGATGTCCGCGCCCTGTTCCTCGGCGACCACCTGGTAGAGCGCGAGCAGCCACATGGCCGTCGCATTGATGGTCATCGAGGTGTTCATCTGCTCCAGGGGGATGTCCTGGAACAGCTTGCGCATGTCACCGAGGTGCGAGACCGGGACGCCGACCCGGCCGACCTCGCCGCGGGCCAGGATGTGGTCCGGGTCGTAGCCGGTCTGGGTCGGCAGGTCGAAGGCGACCGACAGACCCGTCTGGCCCTTGGCGAGGTTGCGGCGGTAGAGCGCGTTCGACGCCTCGGCCGTGGAGTGGCCGGCGTACGTGCGCATCAGCCACGGCCTGTCCTTCTGCCGGGGACGCTGCGTCGGCTCCTTCGGCTCCCGAAGCCCGTCCCGAAGCCCTTCCTGGCCCGCGCCCATCAGACGTTCCGGAAGCGGTTGATGGCGTCGAGGTGCTTGGCGCGCATCTCCTCGTCCCGCACGCCGAGGCCTTCCTGCGGCGCGAGCGCGAGCACGCCGACCTTGCCCTGGTGCAGGTTGCGGTGCACGTCGTACGCGGCCTGCCCGGTCTCCTCCAGCGTGTACGTCTTGGAGAGCGTCGGGTGGATCTTGCCCTTGGCGATCAGGCGGTTGGCCTCCCACGCCTCGCGGTAGTTGGCGAAGTGCGAGCCGATGATGCGCTTCAGGGACATCCACAGGTAGCGGTTGTCGTACTCGTGCATGTAGCCCGAGGTCGAGGCGCAGGTGGTGATCGTGCCGCCCTTGCGCGTGACGTAGACGGAGGCGCCGAAGGTCTCGCGGCCCGGGTGCTCGAAGACGATGTCGATGTCCTCGCCGCCGGTGAACTCGCGGATGCGCTTGCCGAAGCGCTTCCACTCGCGCGGGTCCTGGGTCTGCTCGTCCTTCCAGAACCTGTAGCCCTCGGCGTTGCGGTCGATGATCGCCTCGGCGCCCATCTTCCGGCAGATCTCCGCCTTCTGGTCGCTGGAGACGACACAGATCGGGTTGGCGCCGCCGGCCAGCGCGAACTGCGTGGCGTACGAGCCGAGTCCACCGCTCGCGCCCCAGATCAGGACGTTGTCGCCCTGCTTCATACCGGCGCCGTTGCGGGACACCAGCTGGCGGTACGCGGTGGAGTTGACCAGACCGGGAGCGGCGGCCTCCTCCCAGCTCAGGTGGTCCGGCTTCGGCATCAGCTGGTTGGACTTGACGAGCGCGATCTCGGCGAGGCCGCCGAAGTTGGTCTCGAAGCCCCAGATGCGCTGCTCGGGGTCGAGCATCGTGTCGTTGTGCCCGTCGCTGGACTCCAGCTCGACGCTGAGGCAGTGCGCGACGACCTCGTCGCCGGGCTTCCAGGCGTTGACGCCCGGGCCGGTGCGCAGGACGACACCCGCCAGGTCGGAGCCGATGACGTGGTACGGCAGGTCATGGCGCTTGGTGAGCTCCGAGAGCTTGCCGTAGCGCTCCAGGAAGTTGAACGTGGAGAGCGGCTCGAAGATCGACGTCCACACGGAGTTGTAGTTCACCGAGCTGGCCATCACGGCCACCAGGGCCTCGCCCGGGCCGAGTTCGGGCACGGCGACCTCGTCGAGGTGCAGCGACTTGCGCGGGTCCTTCTCGCGGGACTCCAGGCCGGCGAACATGTCGGCCTCGTCCTTGTGCACGGTGATCGCGCGGTACGAGTCGGGGATCTGCAGCGCGGCGAAGTCGGCCGAGGTGGTGTCCGGCGACTGGATCGCGTCCAGGATTTCCTTCACGGTGTTGCCTCCGGCGAAAGCGGTACGTCGGGGTGAGGGTGGTGTGAGGAACTGCGGTGGTGCCGTCGGTTCGGCGGAGACTGCGGTGGCCTTCGCGTGGGAGGGCCGAGTGCGGTGCTGTGGCGGCGCGTTGTGTGCGCGGGAGGTGCCGAGGGTGTGCCTGTGACGCAGGCGTCCGGGCGCTCAAGAGGCTTGAGGGGACAGCCGGCGCACGAGGGTTCTCTGCGCGCCGGCCGCCCGGACTGATTTCAAGTTATGGCACCGCGTGCCAACCGGCAAGACACCGAGTGCCAACATTTTCTCTCAGGTGTCATCGGGGTGGTTCACATGAGCGATGATCGATCAAATAGCGCGACCAAACCGCCTCTGACCTGCGGAAACGCAAAGGCGGCCACCTCTCAACGGAGGTGGCCGCCTAGTGAATGTGGCGTACGTTACTTGCCAGTACCAGGGCCATTCAGTGGCCGCAGCGCCTGCTCGATGGTCCGCATGACCTCGTCCAGCGGCGCGTCCGTGCGTGCCACGGTCACCAGGACCTCGCCCTCGGTGCGGGCCGTCGCGGCGGGCGCCTGGGGCCTGCCGTCCGCCGGCGAGCGGCCGGCCAGGATGCCCGTGCCGAAGGTGCGCCGGACGATCGCGAACGCGTGGTCCAGCTGGCCCTCCAGATCGCCGTGGCCGGCGGCCCGCAGCCAGCGCCGCAGAACGTGATTGTGCGCGGTGACCACCGCGGAGGCCGCCACCTCGGCGAGCAGCGGGTCGTCGCTGCCGTCGTGGTGCGCCTGCTCGTCGAAGTGGCCGAGCAGATAGCGCGTGAACAGCCGCTCGTAGCGGGCCACCGACGCGATCTCGCGCTCGCGCAGCGTCGGCACCTCACGCGTGAGGCGGTAGCGCTCCACGGAGACGCCCGGCGACGACGCGTACATCTTCATGACTTCCTTGATCCCGCGGCACACCGTGTCCAGCGGGTTCTCGTGCGGCGGCGCGGCGTTCAGCACCGCCTCCGCACGGATCAGGGTGTCGTCGTGGTCCGGGAAGATCGCCTCTTCCTTGGAGCGGAAGTGGCGGAAGAAGGTGCGGCGCGCGACACCGGCGCGCGCCGCGATCTCGTCGACGGTGGTCGCCTCGTACCCTTTGGCCGCGAACAGCTCCATCGCCGCGGCCGCCAGCTCCCTGCGCATCTTGAGCCGCTGGGCGGCGGCGCGACTGCCCGCGGCACTTTCCGGAGCGTCGGCGGCAGCGGATCTGGGGGCGTTGGCGGCACTGGGCATGGACCGAACGTACTGCATGGACTCGGTGTGCTGCTCCGCCGAGGGAGGGCCGATCGCCGGATCGAGCAGCCCTCCCCAGTCGGCCGTGGCCTCAGCGCCTGGCATATTCGCGGAAGCCGCGCCCGGTCTTACGGCCGAGGCAGCCCGCGGCGACGAGGTGCTCCAGGAGCGGGGCGGGGGCCAGACCCGGGTCGCGGAACTCACGGTGGAGCACCTGCTCGATCGCGAGCGAGACATCCAGGCCGACCACGTCGAGCAGCTCGAACGGGCCCATCGGGTAGCCGCCGCCGAGCTTCATCGCGGCGTCGATGTCGTCGAGGGTCGCGTAGTGCTCCTGGACCATCTTGATCGCGTTGTTCAGGTACGGGAAGAGCAGCGCGTTCACGATGAAGCCGGCCCGGTCGCCGCAGTCCACGGGGTGCTTGCGGATCTTCGTGCAGACCTCGCGGACCGTGGCGTGCACGTCGTCGGCGGTCAGGACCGTGCGCACGACCTCGACGAGCTTCATGGCCGGGGCCGGGTTGAAGAAGTGCATGCCGATCACGTCCTGCGGACGCGAGGTGGCACGGGCACAGGCGACCACGGGCAGTGAGGACGTGGTGGTGGCGAGCACCGCGCCCGGCTTGCAGACCTTGTCGAGCGTCGCGAACAGCTGCTGCTTGATCTCCAGGTCCTCGGCGACGGCCTCGACCGCCAGGTCGACCTCGGCGAAGGCGTCGTAGGAACCGGCCGGGGTGATCCGGGCGAGCGTCTCGTCGCGGGCCTCGGCGGTCATCCGGCCGCGGTCGACAGAGCGCGAAAGCGACTTGTTGATACGGGCCTTGGCGGTCTCGGCCTTCTCCTGGCTGCGTGCGGCGAGCACGACCGAGTAACCGGCCTTGGCGAAGACCTCGGCGATACCGGAGGCCATCGTCCCGGAGCCGGCGACGCCCACGGAGGCGACCGTGCGGCCCGCGGCGAGGGCGGCGTCGGCGAGCGGGGTCAGGGCGTCGCGCACGGTCTCGTCGCTGCCCGGCGCCGCGTAGGTGTAGAAGCCGCGGCCCGTCTTGCGGCCGGTCAGACCGGCCTCGCTGAGCTGCTTGAGGATCGGCGCCGGGGCGTGCAGCCGGTCGTGCGACTCGGCGTACATCGCGTCGAGGACGGTACGGGCGGTGTCGATGCCGATCAGGTCGAGCAGCTCGAGCGGGCCCATCGGCAGACCGCAGCCGAGCTTCATCGCGGCGTCGATGTCCTCGCGGCTGGCGTACTTGGCCTCGTACATCGCGGCGGCCTGGTTGAGGTAGCCGAAGAGCAGGCCGTCCGCGACGAAACCGGGCCGGTCGCCGACCGAGACCGGCTCCTTGCCGAGGTCGTGGGCGAGCGCGGTGACCGCGGCGACGGCCGCCGGGTCGGTCAGCACCGAGGAGACGACCTCGACCAGCTTCATGGCCGGCGCCGGGTTGAAGAAGTGCAGACCGAGGACGCGCTCGGGGCGGGTCGACTCGGCGGCGAGACGTGTCACCGACAGGGCGTTGGTGCCGGTGGCGAGGATCGCGTCGGGCCGGACGATCGTGTCGAGCTCACGGAAGAGACGGCTCTTGAGCTCGTACGACTCGGGGATCACCTCGATGACCAGATCGGCCTCGGCCGCGGCGGCCAGTTCGGTGAACGTACGGAAACGGGTGAGGAGTTCGGTGCGCTGCGCGTCCGTGATCCGCTCGCGCTGCACGGCGCGGGCGGTGGAGGCCTCCAGGGCGGCGACGGCCTGCACGGTCTGGGCCTCGCTGATGTCGATACCGATGACCTCGCGGCCGGCGCGGGCGAGCACCTCGGCGATACCGGTGCCCATGGTGCCGAGGCCGATGACGGCGATGGTGCTCAGGGTGGGTTCGGGACGGTCCATCGAGGACTCCAGGGAGGGTGAGTGACGACTGAGGAGGCGCACGCGGACGCCGAGGAGGCGTGGGGCGTACGGGAGTTGTGTCGTGGTGCCCGGCCGGCCGCGCGAGGGCGGGGGCCGGTGTGCCCCGGTCCGTGTGCACAACACGGACCGGTGAGATCCGACGGGCCCTGTCCCGGGGCCGCGTCGCGAACGATGAACCGAACCGACAAGCTCTCGCCGGCTGCGTCACCAGGCCGGCGGGAGTACATACGGGGTGTGACCCGCTCGTCTGAGCTTAACCGGCGAGTAACGAGCGCGCCAGCCCCCGAAGTTTGTGGCCTGCCTCACGCTGTGAGGGGAGCGGCGGACGGTGAGGAAGTGCTCGCTAGGGTGGCGGTCATGGACGAAGAGTGGCGGTCGGTGACGGAGCGCTTACGGCTCGAGGCCGGCGACGAAGAGGCGGGCACGTACGAGCGGCTGCGCGCGAGCAAGGACCATGACGCCCTCGCGCGCGTGCTGACCGAGCCGCAACGGCCGCTCTGGGCCCGTGAGTTCGCCGCGCTCCGGCTCGGCCGCGAGGGCGACGGGCGCTCCTTCGAGACCCTCGTCCTGCTTCTCAACCACCGCGACCCGGAGCGCTGCTCCGCCGCCGCACGCGTCCTGGCCCGCCTCGACGACCCCCGCACAGCCCGCGCGGCCGCCGCTCTCGCGACCAATGAACTCCGCGTCGCCTACGCCCTCCATCCGGTCCGTCTGCTCACCGAACTCCGCGCTCCGGAGTCGGCGCCCGCCCTCATCACGCTCCTCGAACGCCGCCTCGCCGCGCCCTCCGATCCGTACTGGCGCGTGGCGCTGGCCTGCGTCGAGGGCCTCGGCGCCCTCGCCGACGCCCGCGCGGTCCCGTCGCTGACAGCGGCCCGCGCCCATCCCCGGCTCGCCGCGGCGGCGACGGCCTCGCTGGCGCGGATGCCCGCTTCCTGAGCCGAGGGATCGCCGGGAAGGGGCAGGGGTCAGTCGAGCCGCCGCACATACCGCACCTCGGGCACGGACACCCCGTCCACATCGAACCCGGCGCTCGTGCCGTCGGCGCAAAAGCCCGCCCGTTCGTAGAAGCGGCGGGCGCGGGCGTTCTGTTCGAGCACCCACAGGGAGACCACGGGGGCGCCCGCGGCGCGGCAGCGGTCGAGCGCCTCGGTCATCAGGGCCCGCCCTGCGCCGGTGGCGATCTCCTCGGGCCGTACGTAGATCGCGAACACCTCGCGTGCGCCCTCGGCCAGGTCCTCGTCCCGCGCCGGTCCGAAGCCGGCGAAGCCGATCACCCGGCCCGCCCGCTCGACGACCAGGCGCACGAGCCGCGGCCGGTGCTCGCCCCACTGCTCACGGCGCGCGGACACGTCCTCCTCGACGCTCAGCGCGTCCAGATACTCCTGAGGCATCATGCCGCGGTACGCGAACTGCCAGCCGCGCACGCGGATCTCGGCCACGGCCTCGATGTCGTCGAAGCCCATCTCGCGGATGTGCAGGTCCATGCGCGCACCTTAGTCACCGGTGCGAGAGGGGTGGGGTGCTCCTCGGTCACCTTCCGTGGAGCACCCCACCCCGTCCCGCGTCACCTCATGTCACGACCGCGATCCGTGGGTCACGACCGGAATCCGAGCAGACCGTGCAGGGCCGCACCGCCTCCCGAGGACGGGGCGGCCTCGGCCGCCGACGGCTCGGGGTCCGGGAGCGCGGCGCACGTGGCGTCGACCTCACCGGAACCGCGCGGCACCTTGCCCGAGGCCAGGTAGTCCGCCAGGTACTTGTCGAGGCAGTCGTTGCCGCTCAGCGTGATGCCGTGGTTGCCGCCGCCCTCCTCGACCACCAGGCTCGACCGGTGCAGCTTGCGGTGGACGACCAGACCGCCCTCGTACGGCGTCGCCGCATCGTCCGTCGCCTGGAACAGCAGCACCGGCGGCAGCTTGGAGTTGGAGACGTCCGGCGGGCTCAGGGGCTTGGTGGGCCAGAACGCGCACGGCGCGTTGTACCACGCGTTGTTCCATGCCATGAACGGTGCCTTGTCGTGCGCCTTCCACATGTCGTGGCGCCACTGACCCCAGTCACGCGGCCACGAGGCATCGCGGCACTGCACGGCCGCGTACACCGAATAGCCGTTGTCCCCGGCCTTGTCGACCGCCGCGAAGTTCTCGTACGCCTCGATCAACAGAGCGTCGTCCTTGTCGTTCACGAACGCCGCGAACGCCTCGGCAAGGGTCGGCCAGTAGCCGTTGTAATACCCGCCGGGAAGGAAGGTGTCCTCGAGCTCGCCCGCGCCCACCTTCTTGCCGGCCGGCTTCTCGGCCAGCGCCTCCCGCATCGCATACCAGGCCGCCTCGACCTTCGCCGGGTCCTTGCCCAGCTTGTACGTGGCGTCATGCTTGGCGACCCATGCGGCGAACGCCTTGTGGCGGGAGTCGAACGCATAGTCCTGGTCGAGGTTGTCCTCGTACCAGACGCCCGTCGGATCCACGATCGAGTCGAGGACCGCGCGGCGCACCCGCTGCGGGTAGAGCTTCGCGTACACCGAGCCCAGGTAAGTGCCGTACGAATAACCGAAGTAGTTGATCTTGTTGGCGCCGAGTGCCTTGCGGATCGCGTCCATGTCGCGCACGGCGCTGACCGTGTCGATGTACTGCAGCAGCGAGCCGTACTTCTTGCCGCAGGCGTCCGCGAACGCCTTCGCCCGCTTGAGGTTCGCCCGCTCGACGCTGTGCGAGACCGGCACGGTGTCCGGCCGCACCGGGTCGAAGTGCCCCGGCCGGCAGTCGAGCGCGGGCTCGCTGCGGCCGACGCCGCGCGGATCGAAACCGATCACGTCATAGGTCGACGCGACCTTCTTCGGCAGCGATCCGGCCACGAACCCGGCCATCGACAGACCGCTGCCCCCGGGGCCGCCGGGGTTCACCAGCAGCGGACCCTGGTACGCCTTCTTGGACGAGGTGTGCGGCACCCGCGAGAGCGCCAGCGTGATCTTCTTGCCGCCCGGCTTCGCGTGGTTGAGCGGAACCTTCAGCGAGCCGCATTGCAGCGTCGGGTAGTTCTCGGTGGCGCAGTCCTTCCACTGGATCGTGCTGCTGCGCGCGGAGGGAGCCCGGTCGGCCCCCGGGGTGCCGGCCGCCGAGGGGACTGCGGTCAGCAGACCCCCCACCACGGCGGCGACACCACATAACGCGACGGTGCGTGTTCTCATCCGACCTCCCGGTGCGGAGGATCCGGACCGCGGTCGCGGCCCGGCTTCGGACTGTGCATGCCACAGCCCACGCCGCATCGTCCCGGAAACCGAACCCGGAAGGACAAATTCTGCTGTGTGTTGACCGAATCGAGGGGAAACGGTCAAAGGAGCGTGAGCTGAGTCGGCTCCGCGCCTAGTGGCTGGCTCGGCACCCGCGGCAGCGGCTGCACCGCCGGACGGTCGATCCGGCGCGCCGCACCGGACGACGAAGGCCCGATCCCGAACTCCCGCGCCAGCTCGTGCACATGACGGGTCACCCGCCGCTGGTACCACTTCGGCGCGTACGCCCCCTCCGCGTACATCCGCTCGTAGCGCTGTACGAGACCGGGGTGATGGTGCGCGAGCCAGGCCATGAACCACTCGCGGGCCCCCGGGCGCAGATGCAGCACGAGCGGGGTCACGGACGTGGCGCCGGAGGCGGCGATGGCGCGCACGGTCGCGCGCAGCTGCTCGGGCGAGTCGCCGAGGAACGGGATCACCGGCGCCATCAGGACACCGCACTCGATCCCGTGGCTCGTGAGCGTGCGCACGACGTCGAGGCGGCGCTCCGGCGACGGCGTGCCGGGCTCGATCGTGCGCCACAGCGCCTGGTCGGTGAACCCGACCGAGACGGAGATCCCCACCTCGGTCACCTCGGCGGCCTGCCGCAGCAGGTCCAGGTCGCGCAGGATCAGGGTGCCCTTGGTGAGGATCGAGAACGGGTTGGCGTAGTCGCGCAGGGCCTCGATGATCCCGGGCATGAGCCGGTAGCGGCCCTCGGCCCGCTGGTAGCAGTCGACGTTCGTGCCCATCGCGATGTGCTCGCCCTGCCAGCGGCGGTCGGCGAGCCTGCGGCGGAGCAGCTCGGGCGCGTTCACCTTCACGACGATCTGCGAGTCGAAGCCGAGCCCGGTGTCGAGGTCGAGATAGCTGTGCGTCTTGCGCGCGAAGCAATACACGCAAGCGTGTGAGCAGCCCCGGTACGGGTTCACGGTCCACTCGAAGGGCATCCGCGAGGCGCCCGGCACGCGGTTCACGATGGAGCGCGCCCGGATCTCGTGGAAGGTGATTCCGCGGAACTCCGGAGTGTCGAAAGTCCTGGTCGTCACGGCGTCCGCGCCGAACAGGGCCGCGTCCCGTGGGCGTTCATGGGTCAGGTTGTCCCAGCGCATGGAGCCTCCTCGGTTGCACTGCGAACAGAGAATAGAACACATGTTCCCTTGATCGTGCGACCCGGGCGAAGCGCGAGGTGCGCCGGTGTGTCGCGCGGGACGCGGTGCGGGCCGGCCGGACGCTGGCCCCATGACTCGATCAACTCGTCCGTGGGCCTGCGCGCTGGCCGCGGCGCTGCTGCTCCCGGCCGCCGGAGCCTCCCCGGTCGCGGCCACGAACGCCCGCGAGGAGGTCCGCGGTGTCGCCGGTACCTGGACCTCCCCGCGGGGCGGCGCCGACCGCGCGTACGAGCGCCGGATCACGTTCGAACGCGACGGCGGCTTCACGATGCAGGACCGCGTGGCGCCCTGCCCGCAGGACGTCCAGTGCGTCTGGTCCGGCATCGTCGACATGGCCGGGACGTACACGTACGAAGCGGGTGAGGTGGTGCTCGAATACGCGGTGGTCGGGGGCCGTGGTCTGGCAGAGCTGCCCGCGTCCCTGGAGCAGGCGGGTCCGTACCTGGTGCAGAAGCTGGACGGCGACAGCCGCGCCGTCTATGTCAAGGCCGGGTGACACCCGCGTACGGACCGCTCCGCTCGTCGCGACACAATGGGGTGGGGGGGGGGGGGGGGGGGGGGGGGCCCCCCCGCCCCGGGGGGGGGGGGGGGGGGGGGGGGCGGGGGGGGGGGGGGGGGGGGGGGGGGGGGGGGGGTTTGGGGTGTGGGGGGGGGGGGGTGGGGGGGTGGGGGGGGGGGGGGCGGGCCCCCCCGGGGCGCCGGGAGTCGGGGCCGCCCCGGATGCCACCGCGGCCGGACAGGCGCCGAGGCCGGTCGTCGACCCGGTGGCGAAGCCGGAGCGAGGCAG
>NZ_JBITIG010000014.1:0-230990 GCF_044458745.1 Streptomyces sp. NPDC050418 | reverse complement strand
GTCCTCAATCGCCGGACGGGCTAAATATTTAGCCCGTCCGGCGATTGAGGACATCCGAACGAAGTTCGGATCCGGGGTCCGGGGCGAAGCCCCGGGAAACGGTGAAAGGGCGGGGTGGGGGAAACAAAAAGGCCCCGCACCCCCACCGGGGGAACGGGGCCCACGGGCCGCAGCCCGAGAAAGACGACCTGCCTACCGCAGTCGTGCCATCAGCGCATGCTCGACCAGCGTGATCAGCGCCGACTTCGCATCCGCACGGTGACGCGCGTCCGTCGTGATGATCGGCGTGTCAGGCCCGATCTGAAGCGCCTCGCGCACCTCATCCGGCTGGTACGGCTGCTGCCCGTCGAAGCCGTTCAGGGCGATGACGAACGGCAGCCCCGAGTTCTCGAAGTAGTCGACCGCCGGGAAGCAGTCCGCGAGCCGACGCGTGTCGACCAGCACGATCGCACCGATCGCACCGCGCACCAGGTCGTCCCACATGAACCAGAAACGGTCCTGACCGGGCGTACCGAAGAGGTACAGGATCAGGTCCTGGTCGAGCGTGATACGCCCGAAGTCCATCGCGACCGTGGTGGTCGTCTTGTCGCCCGTGTGCGTCAGATCGTCGATCCCGGCCGACGCCGACGTCATCACCGCCTCCGTACGCAGCGGGTTGATCTCCGAGACGGCGCCCACGAACGTGGTCTTGCCCACGCCGAAGCCTCCCGCCACCACGATCTTCGCGCTGGTGGTGGAGCGGGCCGCACCGCCGCTAGAGCTTTCGAAGTCCACTGAGCACCCTTTCGAGCAGTGTCACATCAGGCTGGCCGCCGGCATTCTCGTCGCCGCCGGGCTGGTGGATGGCCACAAGGCCGGCTTCCGCCAGGTCGGCGACGAGGATCCGGGCCACGCCGAGGGGGATGGAGAGCAGTGCCGAGACCTCGGCTACCGACTTGATCTCGTGGCACAGATTGCAGATCCGCTGATGCTCGGGCAGCTGGCCCTGGAGCTGATGCGGCTGCGCGGTCGTGTGCACGAGGGCCTCGATGGCGAGCTGGTACCGAGGCCGGGTCCGCCCGCCCGTCATGGCATACGGGCGGACCAGAGGGTTCTGCGCGGCACGGCCGGGCGACGGCTCAGGGGAGCGGTGGGCGGGCTGGACCGGCTGGATCCGGGGTGCCTGCTGCTGCTCGTAAGGGTCACGCGGCCGCTGCGGTGGTGCGTACCGCTCCTGATGGCTGGGCGTGGAGGGGAAGTTGTAGCGGTTCGGCGAGTTGTCGCCCTGGTTCTGGCCATACGACCAGTTGCCCGACGACGAACCGTCTCGCGGTGTGGGACCTGCCACTTGCTCCTCCTCCGACTTTCCCGGGCTTCCATCATGTGGAGCCGCGTCCCGAAACTTTAAGGCCACGGGACACGAATTCGTACTGCCTGTCTGTTAGTTGAGAAGGCTCCCCTGGAGCTCCGCCCGCAGGTCCGGGGTCAGAACCGTGCCGGCACGGTCGACCAAAAGGGCCATCTCGTACCCAATGAGACCGATGTCGGCCTCGGGGTGTGCGAGAACGGCGAGCGAGGAACCGTCCGAGATGGACATGAGGAAGAGAAATCCCCTCTCCATCTCCACAACGGTCTGGTTCACATGGCCGCCCTCGAAGATCCGGGAGGCCCCGGCGGTCAGCGAGGTCAGACCGGAGGCGACGGCCGCCAGCTGGTCGGCACGGTCACGCGGGAAACCCTCGGACATCGCCAGAAGGAGTCCGTCGGCGGAGACCACCACCGTGTGCGACACCCCGGGGGTGTTGTCCACGAAATTGGTGATCAACCAGTTCAGGTTCTGCGCCGCCTGGCTCATCGGGCTCACACTAACGCTCCTGGTTGTAGTTGCTGCCCGAGCCGAAGCCCTGGCCGTTCGTCGAATCACTGCCTGCGTCACGCCCGCGCTGCACGCCGCGACGCAAGTTGCTCAGCCGGCCCCGGACGTCCTCGGGGTCGCGGGAGACCTGGGGTCCGCCCTGCGGGGTCTGCTCCGCGGTGCCCTCGACCAGGTTGGCCCGGGGGACGCGGCGCGGCAGGCCGGAGGGGGTGACCCCGCCCGCCCGCGGCTGCTTCAGCTGCTCGGCCCGCTGCCAGCGCACGTCGTTGGCGGACTGCCAGTCGTCGTCACCGCCGCCGTTGCTCCCCGCGGTACCGCCGGCCAGGAGGCCACCGGACTGCGAGCCGCCGGCCGGCAGGCCACCGCCGAGCGGACGCTGCGGCAGCGCACCCTGGGACCGGTCGAAAGCGCCCTGCCACTGCTCGCCGTTGCCGGCGGCCGGGCCACCGCCATTGGTGCCGCGGCGCGGAAGACCGGCGTCGGTCGTCTCGTGGACGGTGCTCGGAGTGGGGCCCTGGGGGTTCTGCCGGTCGAAGCCTACGCGGTCGCCGTCGCCCTGGGGAGCGCCTGCGGGAGATTCCGCTTCGGCGTACTGGCCACCCGCGTACTGGTCCGGGAAACCGCCCTGGTTCTGCCAGTCGGCCTGCCCGTTGTACCCGTCGTAACCGTCCTGCTGAGCGCCCGGCGCGTCCGCGTAACCCGGTTCCGCATAGCCGGAGTCCTGGTACCCGTCCTGCTGGCCGTACGCACCCTGCTGTACCGGCTCGTACGCATCCTGCTGGTCGTAGCCGTTCGGGTTCTGGGCGTAGCCGCCCTGGTCACCGGCGTAGCCCTGGTCGCCCTGGTCGTACGCGCCCTGCTGGTCATAGCCTTCCTGGCCGACCTCGTCGCGGAACAGCGGACGGCCGTTCTGGTCGGCGGCCTGCGCCTCGAGCGCCGCGCGGCGCTCCTCGCGCATCAGCGAACGGCCCACCGGGTCGAGCTCGCGGACGGCCTCTTCGCTGAGGGCCTGCGGCTCGTAGCGGCTGTCGTCGAAGCCGAGCTCCGCGGCCGTACGCAGCGGGGCGGCCTCGAAGGACTGCTGCTGCGGGATCATCTGCGAGACCGTGAACTCGCTCTCGGGCACCTGGGCGCCACCGCCACCGCGGGTGATGGCGTCCGGGAGCATGACGAGCGAGGTGGTGCCGGCCTGCTCGCCCGAGGGGCGGAGCTGGACGCGGACACCGTGCCGGTCCGCCAGGCGGCCGACCACGAACAGGCCCATGCGCTGCGAGATCGCGGCGTCCACGGTCGGCGGGTTGGCCAGCTTGTGGTTGATGTCCGCGAAGTCCTCGGCGGTGAGGCCGATGCCCTTGTCGTGGATCTCGACCATGACGCGGCCGTCGGGCAGCCGGGTCGCGGTGACGCGGACCTTGGTCTGCGGCGAGGAGAACGTGGTGGCGTTCTCCAGGAGCTCGGCGAGCAGGTGCACGAGGTCGGTCACGGCGCGGCCGTGGATCTCGGCCTCCGGGACGCCGGTGAGCTCGATGCGCTCGTACTGCTCCACCTCGGAGGAGGCGGCGCGCAGGACGTCGACCAGCGGGACCGGCTGGTCCCAGCGGCGGCCGGGCTCCTCGCCGGCGAGGACCAGGAGGTTCTCGCCGTTGCGGCGCATACGGGTCGCGAGGTGGTCCAGGCGGAAGAGGTTCTCCAGCTGGTCCGGGTCGGCCTCGTTGTTCTCCAGGTCGGTGATCAGGGTCAGCTGGCCCTCGATCAGCGACTGGTTGCGGCGCGACAGGTTCGTGAAGATCGCGTTGATGTTGCCCCGCAGGAGCGCCTGCTCGGAGGCGAGACGGACCGCCTCGCGGTGCACCTGGTCGAAGGCGCGGGCGATCTCGCCGATCTCGTCCGTGGTCGTGATCGGGATGGGCTGCACGCGGGTGTCGACCCGGCCCGGCTCGGTGCGCGAGAGCTGGTCGACGAGCATCGGCAGACGCTGCTCGGCCACGTCGAAGGCGGCGGTGCGCAGGCGGCGCATCGAACGGGACATCTGGCGGGCCATGAGCCCGGCGATGATGAACGCGGCGAGCAGGGCGGCGACGACGATCGCACCGTTGATGTACGCGTCCTGCTGGGCGTCGTCGGAGATCTGCGCGGCGTCGGCCACGGCCTTGTCGATGAGGTCGGTCTCGACGGTGCCGTAGCCGTCCATCTTTGCGGTGCCGAGTGCCTGCCAGGTCTTGGCGTCGACGCCCTCGGCGTCGAGTACGGCCTTCGGGTTGTCCGTCTGGAAGGCCGCTGCCATCACCTGGAGCTGGGCGTCCATCGCGGGCAGTGCGCTGAACTGGCGGGACTGCGCGTCGCGTCCGCCCTCGGGCGCCTTCAGGCCCGTGGCCTTCTGCCGCTCGTCCATCTCGCTCTCGAGGGCCACGACGTCGTCCTCGGTACCACTGGAGACGTACTCGCCGACGGCGATGCCCTCCAGGTAGCGGTACGTGCTGAGCTGGCGCAGCTGCTCGGTGATGACCTTCTCGCTGCTGGGGCGCACGAGGATGTGGGTGCCGATGGAGCGCTGCAGCGAGGCGGCGGCGCGGGCCAGCGAGACGGCGTAGACGGTACGGCCGTAGCTCGTCACGTTGCCGGTCCCGAGGCTGAGCTCGTTGGCGAACTCCATCAGGAAGTGCTGGATGTCGCTGTAGGCCTCTTCGGTCTTCAGCGGGTCCTGGGCGCGCGTGTAGGCCTTGTCGCGGACCGTCTTGAGCTTGCCCTCGTTCGCCTGGAAGAGGTTGAGACGACGCTCCAGGCCCTGGTTCTGCGGCATGTCGGCGACGGCGGCGTCGAACTTGGCCTTCGCCTCGTCCGTGGCGTCGTACAGCTTCTCGACGCTCGTCGCGTCGCGGTTGCCGAGCAGCAGCGCGGGAGCGGAGAGGTCACGCTCGTCGAGCAGCGCATGGCTGTAGTCGGCGGCCGCGCGCACGATGAGCGCGGTCTTCTCCGCGTCCTGCGCCTCGGACCAGGTGTCGATGGAGCCCTTCACCTGGAAGCCGCCCATGACGAGGGCGATGAGCGCGGGTATGAGGAGAATCGCGTTCAGACGGACGGGCACGCGCCAGTTGCGCGGGGACAGCCGCCCCCCGCCGCCGGCCGGCGCGGGGTCGTTGCCCGGCATGGGCGCGGGAGCCATGGCTTCCCGCGGGGGCGGGGTGAAGTTGCCCCGTGCCGACGGCTCGGGACTGTTCTTGCTTCGCCTCACTCGACCAACAACCTCTCGGCGTCGGCACACCCTGCGCTGTGCCGCTGTCGTTTTTCGTTCAGCCCGGTACTACTGGGCAGTTCAGCGCATTCCAGCACGTCAGCGCAGGCGATTCCAAACGTTCGGAAGAAATCATTCCGGGTGATCTGCGCCTCAGATAAAACGGGCATAAAGAGCGAGCCCCGCCAAAAGGCGGGGCTCTTGTGAGCGCAGCGATACCGAGTGAACGCACGGGGTGTCGGGAGGCTCGGAATTCTCTGTCGAAACGTTATGAACACACGGGCGGATCGTGTCAAACGACACAGAGTGCTCACACAAGATCCTAGACAACTTACGGCAACTTCCGTATGTCCAGGAGTACTTGATCTCCGTACGCGACTACTTCAACCGTGCCATAAGTGCATGCTCGACCAGCGTGATCAGCGCGGACTTCGCATCTGCACGGTGTCGCGCGTCGGTCATGATGATTGGGGTGTCCGGTCCGATCTGCAGTGCTTCGCGCACTTCGTCGGGCTGGTACGGCTGGTGGCCCTCGAAGCCGTTCAGGGCGATGACGAACGGCAGGCCCGAGTTCTCGAAGTAGTCGACGGCAGGGAAGCAGTCCGCGAGACGGCGCGTGTCCACGAGGACCACGGCACCGATCGCACCCTTCACCAGGTCGTCCCACATGAACCAGAAACGGTCCTGACCCGGCGTACCGAACAGGTACAGGATCAGGTCCTGGTCCAGGGTGATACGGCCGAAGTCCATGGCGACCGTCGTGGTCGTCTTGTTCCCGGTGTGCGTGAGGTCGTCGATCCCGGCCGACGCCGAGGTCATCACGGCCTCGGTCCGCAGCGGGTTGATCTCGGACACGGCGCCGACGAACGTGGTCTTGCCCACGCCGAAGCCTCCCGCCACCACGATCTTCGCGCTGGTGGTGGCGGAACGGACGGCCTCGCCGCTAGAGCTTGCGAAGTCCACTGAGCACCCTCTCGAGCAGTGTTACGTCAGGCTGGCCGCCGGCGTTCTCGTCGCCGCCGGGCTGGTGGATGGCCACGAACCCGGCCTCGGCCAGGTCGGCGACAAGGATGCGGGCGACCCCGAGCGGCATCGTGAGCAGCGCGGAGACCTCCGCCACCGACTTGACCTCACGGCACAGATGGCAGATCCGCTGGTGCTCGGGGAGCAACCCCTGCAGCTGCACCGGATCGGCCGTGGTGCTCACCAAGGCCTCGATGGCCAGCTGGTAGCGCGGCCTGGTCCGGCCGCCCGTCATGGCGTACGGGCGGACCAGCGGCTGCTCGGCCTCCATCCCGTACTCGGCCTGAGCTCCGTACGGATCGTGAGAGGCGGTGGGCGGGGTCATGAATCCTCCGGGCGGGACAGCAAGTTGTCGGTGCCGTCTGGGTGGCCGGTGGGGGGATTGGGGGGCGGCCGGACGGGGTGAGCGGTTCGTGCGGACGACCGGTCAGTGCAGGAGGCTGCCCTGCAGCTCCGCGCGCAGGTCCGGGGTGAGGACCGTGCCCGCGCGGTCGACGAGCAGCGCCATCTCGTACCCGACGAGGCCGATGTCCGCCTCGGGGTGGGCGAGCACGGCCAGCGAGGAACCGTCGGAGATCGACATGAGGAAGAGGAAGCCGCGCTCCATCTCCACCACGGTCTGGGCGACTTCGCCGCCCTCGAAGATCCTCGACGCCCCCGCGGTCAGCGAGGTCAGACCGGAGGCCACGGCCGCCAGCTGATCGGCGCGGTCGCGGGGGAAACCCTCGGACAGGGCGAGCAGCAGGCCGTCGGCGGAGACCACCACCGTGTGCGACACCCCGGGGGTGTTGTCCACGAAGTTGGTGATCAACCAGTTCAGGTTCTGTGCCGCCTGGCTCATCTGGCTCAACTAACGCTCCTGCTGGTGAGAGGGGCTGGGGAAGCTGCCGGTGTCACCGGAGCCCGCCTGCCGGCCCTGCTGGATACCGCGCCGCAGATTCGTCAGCCGCCCGCGCACATCGTCGGGACGGCGGGAGACCTGCGGGCCGCCCTGGTGCTGCTGCTGTTCGGCCGTGCCCGCGACAAGGTTGGCGCGCGGCACACGGCGCGGCAGACCCGAGGTGGTGATGCCGCCCGCGGAGGGCTGCCGCACCCGCTCGGCCTGCCGGACGAGCTCGTCGTTGGGGGAGTTCCGCCAGGCCGGGTTGGCGGCCGGGGACTGCTGCGGACGCGGCGGCACCGGCGTCTGCGCGGTCTGCGGCTGCTGCTGCGGAGCGGCGGCCGGGGCCTGCTGGCCCTGCTGCTGACCGCCCCGGAACCAGTTGGTCTCCAGGGTGTCGTACAGCGGCGTGCGACCGTCACCGGGACCGCTGGCCGGAGGCAGCGCCCAGGCGTCGTTGTCGGCCTGCTGCTGCGGGGCCGGCTGCGCCTGCTGCTGCGGCGGTACGGGCTGCATCGGCCGGCCGCCGGGCGCCTGCTGCTGCGGAGCCGGACGGCTGTCCGGCGGACGCGGCACCGCGAACTCGGCGGCATCGCGCATCCCGCCCGGCGCACCGGCACCCGCGTGGGGAGCCTGCGGCGGTACGGGCTGCTGCGGAACGGACTGCGGCCGTACGGGCGGCTGCTGGGGCCGGCCCTGGCCGGGCTGCTGACCTTGGCGGCCGGGCTGCGCGAACTGACCGGTGGCACCCGGACCCTGCGGCCGCTGCGGGGCGGCGGGGTTCGGCGGGTTGGGTATCCCGGCCGGCCGCGGACCGTTGAAGTCCGGACGGTCGAACTGGGCGGTGGAGCCCGGGCCCTGACGGTCGTCCTGGCCCGCACCCTGGTGCCCGAAGCGCCCGGTGGTCTCCGGCTCCTCGTGCCCGCGCGGCTGCTCCTGCGGGATGTCCTTGCCCCAACTGGGCGTACGCGCCTGGGGGTTGCCGCCGGGCAGTTCGGCCCGCGGACCGCCGGTGGGCGGCAGCTGACGGCCGTCCTGGCCGTTCGGACCGTTCTGGCCACGGGCGCGCAGCGGCTGCTGCGGGGCGGCGGGCTGCTGCGAACCGGCCGTGGTGCCCCGCTGCGCGCCGTTGCCGGCGCCGCCCTGCGGTGCGTTCGGCCGCGGTGCGGCCGGGCCGCCGTCACGGCTGGGCAGGGCCGCCCGCGGACCGGTGCCCGCGACCTGGCCGCGCTGCGGGGAGGCGGCGAGCCGGCCCGCGCCTGCGGAGGTCTGCTGGCGCGCGGCCGCGGCACCCGCCGTGGCCTGGGCGATACCGCCGCCGCCACCGCCGGGGCCGCCCGCGGACGGACCCTTCTTGCCGCCCTGGGCGACATCGACGGGCAGCATGACGAGCGCGGTCGTACCACCGGAGTCGGAGGGACGCAGCTGGATCCGGATGCCGTGACGCTGCGACAGACGGCCGACCACGAACAGACCCATGCGGCGCGAGACCGAGACGTCCACGGTGGGCGGCGACGCGAGCCGCTCGTTGATCGCCGCGAGGTCCTCGGGCGAGAGGCCGATACCGGTGTCGTGGATCTCGATCAGTACGCGGCCGTCGGGCAGCGCGTGACCGGTCACCTTGACCTTGGTCTGCGGCGAGGAGAACGAGGTGGCGTTCTCGAGCAGCTCGGCGAGCAGGTGCACGAGGTCGTTGACCACGCGTCCCGCGACCTCGGTCGCGGGCACGGCGGCCAGTTCGATGCGCTCGTACTGCTCCACCTCGGAGGCGGCGGCGCGGAGCACGTCGACCAGCGGGACCGGGCGGGTCCAGCGGCGGCCGGGCTCTTCACCGGCGAGAACGAGGAGGTTCTCACCGTTACGGCGCATGCGGGTCGCGAGGTGGTCGAGCTTGAACAGCGAGGACAGCTGGTCCGGGTCGGCCTCGCGCGACTCCAGCTCGGAGATGAGCGAGAGCTGACGCTGGATGAGGCCCTGCGAACGGCGCGAGAGGTTGGTGAACATCGCGTTGACGTTGCCTCGCAGCAACGCCTGCTCGGCGGCGAGACGCACGGCCTCGCGGTGCACGTCGTCGAAGGCCGCGGCCACCTGGCCGATCTCGTCCCGGGAGTGCACACCGACGGACTCGACGGAGGTGTCGACGTCCTGCGGGTCCGCCTCGGAGAGCTGCTTGACGAGCTCGGGCAGCCGGTCCTGGGCGACGCGGGTCGCGGTGTCCTGCAGCCGGCGCAGCGAGCGGATCATGGACCGCGCCACGACGAAGGCGCCGATCAGCGAGATGCCGAGGACGAGCAGGATGACCGCACCGTTGAGGATGGCGGACTGCTCGGACTCGTTGCGGAGCTTGCGGGCTTCCTGCTCCATCTCGTTGAGGAGCTGCGTCTCGATGAGACGCATGTTGTGGATCTTGGAGTCGGCCTGGTCGGTCCAGTCGCGGTAGGACCGGGGGTCCTCGCTCTTCAGACCCCTGTCGGTCTCCAGGACACGCTTCGCGTACGCGTCGGACTCTCTGATGTCCTCGGACTGGATCGTCTGCAGGAGCTTGTTCGCGTCGCCGCCGGCGTCCTCGTACGAACGCTCCGCGTTCGAGAGAGCCACCTGCTCGTTCTCGTAGGCCGACCAGCCGTACTGACGGTCGGTCTCATCGATGGAACCGCGCTTCTCGTCGGTGTCCGGCAGCGCTGCCGCGATGACGGCGCGCTGGACCGACGCGTACTCCTTGGCCGACGAGAAGGCGGTGAGGATACGAGTGCGCTGGATGATCTCGGGGTTGCTCGTGGCGAGCGCCATGTCGCGTGAGAGGTCGAGCAGCTGCTCGATCAGACGGTTGTAGCTCTGAACGGTCTGGGAAGCAGGCACACCCTTCTTGAACGCGTCACGGCGCACGTCCTTGAGGGTGTTCAGGCGGGTCACGATCGCGTTCAGGTCCTGCCGGACCGAACGCAGGGACGTGTCGTCGCGCCGCTCGTTCAGGCCCAGCGTCGCCTTGACGAACTTGTCCTGGTCCCGCTGCGTCTCGTTCCGGTAGCCGACGACCTCGGTCGACTTCGCGTCGCTGCCCGTCGACAGCGGACCCGCCGTCTTGTCGCGCTCCTCCTGGAGTGCGCTGGCGAGCTGCGTCGCGCTCTTGGTCATCTCGGTGAGCAGCTTCATGTTGTCGAGCTGCTCGATCTCGTCCATCGACTCGTTGATCCGCAGCGCGCCGAGCGACGTGGCCGCGACCACGGGCAGCGCGAGCAGCGAGACGAGACGGGTCGAGATGCGCCAGTTGCGCAGGGCGAGCCGTGAGCCGGGTCCCTTGGCGGGGCTGCCCGTCAGGGCAGGGGTGGTCACGCCGCCTGCCGTGGTCGAGCCCGCGGAGCGCTCGGAGTCACCTGAAGCGCCCGAGGCGTGCGGGGGTGCGGAGTTGCCTGGAGTGGGGCCGGTCCCGCCGCGCAGCTCCGGCTCGTCCACCCCACCGGTCTGGCGGCCCTGGGGAGACCCCGAGCCATCCCTCTTGAAACGTCCCTGCACTAGCGTCGCAACCTCTGGACCAGGCGTCCCCCCGCGTAGACGGTGGGACGGTGTCGGCGTTATGGAGCGAAAAAGCCCCGGTGGTCGTCAGTGACCGGCGCGTCTTCCCCCCTTTTCCCACCGCCGCTCGACGCTGCGTTGCGTCATGCGCGCCGGCTCATTCCCACGGCGGTCCCGGCGATTCCAGCACAGTGCAGGATCTCCAACAAGGGCCAGGTATCGGGCTGTGACCTGCGTGACGCCATGTGAGGAGAGCGTCACAAGGTGTAGAGCGAGAAGCGCCGGATAGTGGACATTTGCTCTGAATCTGCTTACGGGGCGGGGGTGTCCCAGTCGCCATGATCAGAATCGGAATGGTGGGTTCAGTTACGGAATGTCCGTTCCGCACGTCGACATCACACCTCCGGAATGCCCGAATCATCCCTTCCCTGGTGAGCAAACTCACATGCTGATCAAGGCCGGATCCTCACACCGCGGGGAATCGGGATGTTTAGCCTGACGCTTTACAGGGATGGCCTGTTCGACAAGGCGCAGGCTCCGTCCCCCCGCGACCCCCGAGAGACCAGAGGTCAGTTCAGCCGTGAAGACGACTCCGATGTTCCGTATAGCCAACCCGCGCCGCACCACTCTCGCGCACCTCGCGGACGCGACGGACCTGGAGACATCGGCACTCGCCGCCTCGGACCCCGCCACGGAACTGCCCTCGAACACGGCCAACCCGCGCCGCACCATGCTGCAGAACGCCCCGGTCACCCCGGAGCCGGTCGTCATCACGGTCGCCGGCGCCGTCGCCCCGTAAGCGCGGACCGTCGCCCACCAGGGCGCGGCACGGCTTTTTCCGGCAGCCCGCACCACGTCGACCGCGTTAGCCTGAAGCCTCAACGACCCAGGCACCACCAGGTCCCCGGCAGGAATCAAGAGGCTTCCGTGCGCATCGCCAGATTCTCCATCGACGGCAATGTCGCCTTCGGCGCGGTCGAGGACGGGCCCGATGGTCTGGTGCTCGACATCATCAAGGGCATCCCGTACGCGGACTTCGAGCTCAGCGGCGTCAAGGTCCCGCTGAGCAAGGTCCGCCTGCTGCCGCCGGTGATCGGCAACAAGATCGTCGCGTTCGGCCGCAATTACGCGGAGCACGCCAAGGAGCTCGGCAACGAGGTGCCCGACGCCCCGTTCGCCTTCTTCAAGCCGACCACCTCGATGGTCGGCGACGGCGACCCCATCGAGTACCCCTCGTTCTCGAACGAACTGCACCACGAGGCCGAGCTGGCCGTCGTCATCGGCCGCATGTGCCGCGAGGTCCCGCGCGAACGCGTCAAGGACGTCATCTTCGGCTACACCTGCGCCAACGACGTCACCGCGCGCGACGTGCAGAAGCGCGAGAAGCAGTGGGCCAGGGCCAAGGGCTTCGACAGCTCCTGCCCCATCGGCCCCTGGGTCGAGACCGAACTCGACCCGTCCGACCTCGCGATCCAGTGCACGGTCAACGGCGAACAGCGCCAGCTCGGCTCCACGAGCCAGATGATCCACTCCATCGAGGATCTGATCGTCAACATCACCGAGGCGATGACGCTGCTCCCGGGCGACGTCATCCTGACCGGCACCCCCGCGGGCGTCGGCCCCCTCACCGTCGGCGACGAGGTCGCCGTCACCATCCAAGGCATCGGCACTCTCACCAACAAGGTGATCAAGCGTGGCTAACACCGCAAGCGGCACGGACGCTTCCGTCCGCGTCCGTTTCTGCCCCTCCCCGACCGGCAACCCCCACGTGGGCCTGGTCCGTACCGCCCTGTTCAACTGGGCCTTCGCCCGGCACAACGGCGGCACGATGGTCTTCCGCATCGAGGACACCGACGCGGCGCGCGACTCCGAGGAGTCGTACCAGCAGCTGCTCGACTCGATGCGCTGGCTCGGCCTGACCTGGGACGAGGGCCCGGAGGTGGGCGGCCCGCACGCCCCGTACCGCCAGTCGCAGCGGATGGACATCTACGCGGACGTCGCCGAGAAGCTGCAGGCCGGCGGGTACGCCTACCCCTGCTACTGCACCACCGAGGAGCTGGACGCCCGCCGCGAGGCCGCCCGCGCCGCCGGCAAGCCCTCCGGCTACGACGGCCACTGCCGCGATCTCACGGACGAGCAGAAGCAGGCGTACGAGGCCGAGGGCCGCTCGCACATCGTGCGCTTCCGCATGCCGGACGAGGCCACCACCTTCACGGACCTCGTCCGCGGCGAGATCACCGTCCAGGCCGAGAACGTCACGGACTACGGGATCGTCCGGGCCAACGGAGCGCCGCTCTACACGCTCGTGAACCCGGTCGACGACGCCCTGATGGAGATCACCCACGTTCTGCGCGGCGAGGACCTGCTCTCCTCGACCCCGCGCCAGATCGCGCTCTACAAGGCGCTGATCGAACTCGGCATCGCGCAGACGATCCCCGCGTTCGGCCACCTCCCGTACGTCATGGGCGAGGGCAACAAGAAGCTCTCGAAGCGCGACCCGCAGGCGTCCCTGAACCTCTACCGTGAGCGCGGCTTCCTGCCGGAGGGCCTCCTCAACTACCTCTCCCTCCTCGGCTGGTCCTTCTCCGCCGACCAGGACGTGTTCACCGTCTCGGACCTCATCTCGAAGTTCGACATCGCGGACGTCAACGCCAACCCGGCCCGCTTCGACCTCAAGAAGGCGGAGGCGATCAACGCCGACCACATCCGCCTGCTCGACCCGAAGGCCTTCGCGGCGGCCTGCGAGCCGTGGCTCAAGGCCCCGCACGCCACCTGGGCGCCCGAGTCCTTCGACCAGGCCAAGTGGGAAGCGATCGCCCCGCACGCGCAGACCCGCGTGCAGGTGCTTTCCGACATCACCGCCAACGTCGACTTCCTCTTCCTCGACAAGCCGGTCGAGGACGAGGCCTCCTGGACCAAGGCGATGAAGGGCGACCCGGTCGCACTCCTCACCACGGCCCGCGCCAAGCTCGACGCGGCGGACTGGTCGGACCCGGAATCGTTGAAGAACGCGGTCCTGGCAGCCGGCGAGGAGCACGGCCTGAAGCTCGGCAAGGCCCAGGCCCCGGTCCGCGTCGCGGTCACGGGCCGCACGGTCGGCCTGCCGCTCTTCGAGTCGCTGGAGATCCTGGGCAAGGAGGCGTCCCTGCTCCGCATCGACGCGGCTCTGGCGAAGCTGGCTGCGTAGCGTTCTTCCTGACGACTCCGAGGGCGCCGCTTCCGTTGGAGGCGGCGCCCTTTGCCGTTTAGCTCTTGGCGGACCAGAACGGGGACTTGAGGTAAGGGAGGCCCCATGGACCGTCAGCCAACGGGTCCTTGGGATCGTGGGGGTTGGGTGGGAGGCTCTCGGCCCCCGGGTCGACGGGCGGGTCGGCGACATTGGATTCGGTTACGCAGGGGGAGTGCACGTCGAGGAAGACCTGGCCCTTGTAGCCGACGAGCAGGCTGATGCGGAACCCGTCGGGGGTGGTCGCGATCATCGACGGGTTCCTGCGGTCTGCGTTGACGCTGGTGATCGTATAGCCGGCCTTCTTCCAGCTACGTTCCACAACTCCTAGAAAGCTGCCGCGTCGCTCGGGGGAGATGATGGTCAGGACGTGCTTTCTGCGCGTGATCTGGCCCTTGCCCGTGGCGTCATTCTTGAAATCTGTGCAGATAGGGTCGCTGGACGGTCCACGTCCCCATGTGACGACCGGCTCAATCCCGTTCTGGATGTGGGTAAGGATCGTCTCGGCGCGATCGGCAGCCTCTTGCATGTTCATTCCGCTCGCGTCCTTTCCGCGATTCTCTGGAGTGCCGGCGGGGCCACAAGCCGCGAGGAGTAAAAGAAGCCCCACGCTTGTGGTGCATCGGGATGACCTCACCGGTACTCCTCTCGATTCACGCTGTCGCCCCTGCCAGAGACGATTCGCGCGATATTCAGCGCAGACTCCGGATCCCTGTCCGGATTGAAGTAGTTCGAATGCGCCGGAGTCGCTCCTTCCCCGTCGATGACGGGACGGGGCCCGTCATCCACCTGAAACCGCCGCGCCCCGAATGCCTCGCTCGCCGGATCTTTGCCGAACCAGATGTCGTCGTCTCCTTGGTCGGCCACGTCTCCCATGACGTAACCCGTGGGCGGCCCGCTCGAGACCGTCCCCAGGCCTCCGATGAGCGCTTCCTGCTTGGAGGGGAGCATGGTCACCGGGTCGTTGTCGGCGGCCCCGACGTAGACGTGGTCCTTGCCCACCCCAAGGTCCTCTGCGCGGTCGACACCGACGCCGGGACTGCCGAGCAGGATGACGTCGTCGGCACCGGGGATGCCGCCCGGTTCCTGCGTTGCCGCGCCAACCGTGCGCGATCCGTAAGAGTGCCCGATCGCTGTCAGGTGGGGGTCTTCGTTCTCGTTGGTGACGCCCAGGCCGTCCATGAACGTGTTGTACGCAGGGGCGCCCTTCTCGGCGTCGTCCGAACTCATGACGCCGAAGTTGCCGAGGAGCGTCTCGGAATCCGATCCGAGCTGAGGGGCGTCATAGCCGAGCCATACGATCGACGCGCTCGACGGATCGATCGCTTGCGCCCCGAGGGCTGTGGCTCGTGCCCTCTCCACATCGTTGCTGGCGAAATCGGAATCGAGAGCCGTCCCCAGCCCTGGAACATAGGCGGACACATTCCGTGATGTATCCGGATTCCCGAACGAGACGATCGCTCGCCCGCGTCCCTCGTCCCCGATCCCCAGCAAATACATGGGCGGGGGCTTCTGTTCTCCCGGGCCGAGGCCGAACCCCAGCCGCTTCTCCATATTCGCCGTCATCTGGCGATCGATCTCTTGCAGGCCTGCCAACTGCGTCCGTGCCTTCTCTCCGTCCTCACCCGAAAGCTTCCCGATCAGCAACTGCAGATTGTCCCTGTTGGCCTCGTCCCGCACGATCGCCGGAATGCCGTCGAGGTTTCCGATGACGTCCGGATAGACGGCCAGGTATTCCTGGCGCTGCTCGGACGTGAGGTCGTTCCACCAGGCCTTGCGTTCGGCCGGTGACTTGTCCTCGGGAAGGCCGGCCGCGAGGTAGTCCAGGGCCACAGTACGTACCGCACCGGCGTCCCCTGCGGCGTCTGTCCAGTCCCTCGTGCCGATCTCAAGGCCGGGCCGGGCCTTGAGCCGGGCGAGGGCCCGGTTGCAGCGTTCATCGCTCTCATTCGCCTCATGCACCGCACGAGCGATCACATCCGCGATCTCTTCCGCCTTGGCGTAGTTGGGGTTCGCGTCGAGGCGGCCCGTACCGGCGGCGGCAGCGAGCCCGCCGTCGGCGGCGGGCCGGGGCGCGAAGGGGGAGGTGGTCCCCAGCACGGTGCCGCCGGGTGGCGGGGGGCCGCCGTCGGGATTCCGGCCCGCGGCCGGATACGTCACCCCACCATCCCCTCGCACCGTGAAGCCCGACGCCGCCGCATCATCCAACGCCTCCCGCACCCGCCGCTGCGGCGCTCGCAGCTCGAAGGCCAGGCTGTTCAACGTCGTGCGGATCAGGCCGCACTCGCCGTGGACGTAGTCGAAGTTCTCGTTGAGCCGGCGCAGCCGACGTACCGCCGCGGTCGCCGCCGCACCTTCCTGGGATTGCTCCAGCTTGGTGATCATCTCGGCGTTCGCCCGGTCGCGGCCCGAATCCGCCGCGTTGCTCACCGCACCCCAGCCGTCGGCCGCGTCCTCAAGACGGCCGCAGTCCAGGTCGCGCAGTAACTGCCAGGTCAGCATGTGCGGGTCACCGGCCCTCGGCCTGCGCGGGCACCTTCACCGCGTCCACCGTCGCCCTGACACCCGCATCCGTGCCGGTCAGATCCCGCCCCGTCCGCCGTAACGCGGATTCGAGCCACCCGCACTCGTCCTGGATCGCCGCGAGGCGCTTGTCCCAGGTGGCGAGGACGGCGCGCAGGGTGTCGGCGCTGTCGAGGCCGTCCATCCCCGTGGACAGACCGTGGTGCTGCAGCTCGGTTCTGTTGCGCACACCGTCGTGCCCCTTGCCGAGTCTGCCCAGCGCCGTGCTCATGCTGCCCTGAAGATCGCCGGCGACGGCCGCCGCCGCGGTCCACTGCCTCATGCTGTGCCGAAGACCCCCTGCCGCTCCTGCACCTGCGCCCGCCGCACCCGCCTCCGAAGCACCCGCCTGCGGACCACCCGCCTCCTCCGAAGCACTCGCCAGACGCAGCCGCGCCCCCGCCTTGAGCTGCTCCCACTCATCCCAGGCCACACAAACCTCCAGGTCAGGCCATCTGTCGATCAGGACCTTGGCAGGCGGAGCGCCGCATAGTGGCCGGGAAGGCAGGTACTCACTCATTCTGGGTATCGCGGGTGACGTCGACGGTTCCGGGCACGTTCCCGTACGGTCATTCGTATGCCGACCGATGCCACCAGCACGACGATCAAGGCCATCGTCTGGGACGTCGACGACACCCTCTTCGACTACGCCTCGGCCGACACCCTCGGCATGCGGGCCCACCTCTCCGCCGAGGGCCTGACCGCCCGCACGCTCGACGACTGGAAGCGGATCACGAGCGAGCACTGGGCCCGCTTCGAGGCAGGGCTCGTCGACTGGGACGGTCAGCGGCGCGAGCGCGTGCGGGCCTTCACCGGCGAGGAGCTCAGCGACGCCGAGGCCGACGGCTGGTTCGAGCGCTATCTGCGTCATTACGAGGCCGCCTGGGCGCTGTTCCCCGACACGGTCCCCGCGCTCGACGCCCTCGCCGACGCGTACCGGCACGGCGTCCTCTCCAACTCCTCGCTCCTCAACCAGGACCGCAAGCTGCGCACCCTCGGTGTCCGCGACCGCTTCGAGGCGCTCCTCTGCGCGGCGGAACTGGGGGTGGCCAAGCCCGAGGCGGCCGCGTTCCACGCGGTGTGCGAGGCGATGGGTCTCGCGCCGCACGAAGTCGCGTACGTGGGAGATCAGCCGGACACCGATGCGCGCGGCGCCGTCGAGGCCGGCCTCAAGGGCATCTGGCTGGACCGCGCCGGTCGTGGCGGGCGGCCCGAACTCGTCCGCATCACAGGCCTGGAGCAGCTTCCGGCGGCGCTGGCGGCCGATACCCGTTTTGGAGCGCCGGACACCTTCGGGTAATGTTCTTTCTGCGCCGCTCGCAGGCCCCGGCCCGGGAGAGACGCAGAACACAAAGCAAGATCCCCACCGGGGGTTGCGTTTTGATGGCCTATGGTGTAATTGGCAGCACGACGGTTTCTGGTTCCGTTAGTCTTGGTTCGAGTCCAGGTAGGCCAGCTCGCAGAGCTCATCTGCACCGCGGATACCAGATCCGCAAAGCCCCCGTTGTGTAGCGGCCTAGCACGCTGCCCTCTCACGGCAGTAGCGCCGGTTCGAATCCGGTCGGGGGTACAGATCCTTCCCGCGGGGACGGCTTGGGTAGCTCCCACCGACCCTGATGCAGGATCGCTAGGGCCCCCGTTGTGTAGCGGCCTAGCACGCCGCCCTCTCAAGGCGGTAGCGCCGGTTCGAATCCGGTCGGGGGTACGCAGGTGGTCTAGACCACCAGTGGGCTATGGTGTAATTGGCAACACGAAGGTTTCTGGTTCCTTTGTTCTAGGTTCGAGTCCTGGTAGCCCAGCGCAGTAACAGCAGTACCGCAAGCCCCCGTTGTGTAGCGGCCTAGCACGCCGCCCTCTCAAGGCGGTAGCGCCGGTTCGAATCCGGTCGGGGGTACGCATCGAGAAGGCCCTCCCCAGTCGGGGAGGGCCTTTTCGTGTGTTCACTTCCCGGCGAACCTCCGGCGCGACTCCTCGGCCTGGGCGAGCCGGCGCAGACTCAGGAGTACCGGCTCGTACAGCACGGTCAGGGCCACCGCCGCCTCGACCTGCTCATCCGGCGATCCGCCGTAGCGCTCCACCAAGTCCAGGTCGGTGACGGCGAGTTGGTCCATCGCGCGAGCGTGCGGCTCCAAGTCCTCGATGCCGCAGGGGTATCCGAGGCGCTCCAGCGTCACGATCGCGGTGACGAGCATCCCGTACGCGGGCGAAGTCGCCCCGGACGCGCGGCTGTAGAGCCAGCCCATCCGCTCGAAGAGCGTGTCCACGCGGCGTCGGGCCGTCTCTGTGGCCGGGTCTTCCTCGTCCTGCGCGGGACCGTGCGGCAGCGCCCACACGGCCGTGCCCAGGCGCGCGTTGTGGTCGAGCGAATCGTCCTGCAGCGCGGACAGCACCTCTCGTGTCGTGCTCACCGGGATCTTCGCCACCTGGATCAGCGCGCGCACAAGCCGCAGCCGGCGCAGATGCTCCTCGCTGTACTCGGCCTGGGTGGCGGTGATCCGGCGGCCCGGCTGGAGCAGGCCCTCGCGCAGGTAGTACTTGATCGTGGCGGTCGAGACGCCGCTGCGCTCACTCAGCTCCGCGAGCTTCATATCCCCTTGCGTCCTTCCTTGGAGAGTGCCACTATCTATACATGGATAGTGGCGCTATCCAACACTCGTCGAGGAGGGGTACCTCATGGGCACCGAAGTGATCGAGGGGCGCAGGACCGCCGCCGCCGAGGGCGAGGTCGTCGTCTTCCTCATCGGGATGCGGATCAACAAGCTGCGCAGGATGCGGAGTTGGCTGCCCGTGTTCCGTGCGATGCCGCGCATGCTGCGCGAGCTCGCGCAGGACAAGGAGTCGGGGCTGCTCGGCTACCGCCTGATGCTGGGCGGGCCGCGGCTGTTCACGGTCGTGCAGTACTGGGAGACGAAGGAGAAGCTCCTCGCGTACGCCATGGACGCGGACAAGGAGCACCGGCCGGCCTGGACCGCGTACAACCGCAGCGCGCGCAACGCCGGGGGAGTGGTGGGGATTTGGCACGAGACCTATGTGGTGCCCGCGGGCCGATACGAGAACATCTACGTCAACATGCCCGAGTTCGGGCTCGGGGCGGCCCACGGCACTCAGCCGGTCGCCCGTCGCGGGGACCGCGCGGCCGACCGGCTGAAGGTGGCTTAGAGCAATTCGGTGGTACGGGTGACAGGGGCGCCCCATGGACGGTGGGGCGTCGACTCGGAGGGTCCGCCGCGGCGTTGAGGCGGGCCTCCTTTGTGGGTACGGGGCCGGCTCAGCCCGTGCGGCGCAGGGCCTCGGAGAGGCGGGCGGCCGCGTCGATGACGGCCTGGGCGTGCATCCGGCCCGGGTGACGGGTCAGGCGCTCGATCGGTCCGGAGACCGAGACGGCCGCGACCACGCGATTGGAAGGGCCGCGCACCGGCGCCGAGACCGAGGCCACGCCCGGCTCCCGCTCGCCGATCGACTGGGCCCAGCCGCGGCGCCGTACGCCGGACAGGGCCGTGGCCGTGAAGCGCGCGCCCTGGAGGCCGCGGTGCAGGCGCTCCGGCTCCTCCCAGGCCATGAGGATCTGCGCGGAGGAACCGGCCTTCATGGTGAGCGTGGAGCCCACCGGGACCGTGTCCCGCAGGCCGGAGAGACGCTCCGCCGCGGCCACGCAGATGCGCATGTCGCCCTGGCGGCGGTACAGCTGGGCGCTCTCGCCCGTCACGTCGCGCAGGTGGGTCAGGACCGGGCCCGCGGTCGCGAGCAGACGGTCCTCACCGGCTGCCGCTGCGAGCTCGGCGAGGCGAGGGCCGAGAATGAAACGGCCCTGCATGTCACGCGCCACCATGCGGTGGTGCTCAAGGGCCACGGCAAGGCGGTGTGCCGTGGGTCGTGCCAGTCCGGTCGCTGCGACCAGCCCTGCGAGGGTGGCCGGACCGGACTCCAGAGCGCTCAAGACCAGAGCCGCCTTGTCGAGAACGCCGACGCCGCTAGAGTTGTCCATGCGTCGATATTCGCGTCTCACTCTGTGAAACGCAAGTTCAATTTTCTGCGGAACTTGTCACCCTGTACGGACGACGGCCCGCAGACCACCGGGCCAGGCGGCCGACGTCCGGCACGTGGGGAGCGGACGAGGCGGTCACACATCTCTAGTTGAGCCGGGCGTCACACCACCGGCCGGAGGGAAAGCGATGGGTAGGACACTCGCGGAGAAGGTCTGGGACGACCACGTCGTCCGGCGCGCCGAGGGCGAGCCCGACCTCCTCTACATCGATCTGCACCTGCTGCACGAGGTGACCAGCCCGCAGGCCTTCGACGGTCTGCGCAAGAGCGGCCGCCAGGTGCGCAGGCTCGATCTCACCATCGCGACCGAGGACCACAACACCCCCACCCTCGACATCGACAAGCCGATCGCCGACCCGGTCTCGCGTGCCCAGCTCGAGACGCTGCGCAAGAACTGCGCGGACTTCGGCGTACGCCTGCACTCCCTGGGCGACGTCGAGCAGGGCGTCGTCCACGTGGTGGGCCCGCAGCTGGGCCTGACCCAGCCGGGCACCACGGTCGTCTGCGGCGACTCGCACACCTCCACGCACGGTGCCTTCGGCGCCCTGGCGTTCGGCATCGGCACCTCGCAGGTGGAGCACGTCCTGGCCACCCAGACGCTGCCGCTGGCCCGCCCGAAGACCATGGCCATCACGGTCGAGGGCGACGAACTGCCCGAAGGTGTCTCGGCGAAGGACCTGATCCTGGCGATCATCGCCCGTATCGGTACGGGCGGCGGCCAGGGCTACATCCTCGAATACCGCGGCCCCGCCATCGAGAAGCTCTCGATGGAGGCCCGGATGACCATCTGCAACATGTCGATCGAGGCCGGTGCCCGCGCGGGCATGATCGCCCCCGACGAGACCACCTTCGAGTACATCAAGGGCCGCGACCACGCCCCGCAGGGCGAGGACTGGGACGCCGCCGTCGCGTACTGGAAGACCCTGAAGACCGACGCCGACGCCGAATTCGACGCCGAGGTGGTCATCAAGGCCGACGAGCTCTCCCCGTTCGTCACCTGGGGCACCAACCCCGGCCAGGGCGCTCCCCTGTCGGCCAATGTCCCCGACCCGGCTTCGTACGAAGACGCTTCGGAGCGCCTGGCCGCCGAGAAGGCGCTGGAGTACATGGGCCTCGAGGCCGGACAGCCGCTGCGCGACATCAAGGTCGACACCGTTTTCGTCGGCTCCTGCACCAACGGCCGTATCGAGGACCTGCGGGCCGCCGCGGACATCGTCCAGGGCCGCAAAATCGCCGACGGCGTGCGGATGCTGGTCGTCCCCGGCTCGGCGCGCGTGGGTCTGCAGGCCGTGTCCGAGGGCCTGGACAAGGTGTTCAAGGACGCCGGCGCCGAATGGCGGCACGCGGGCTGCTCGATGTGTCTGGGCATGAACCCCGACCAACTCGCCCCGGGCGAGCGCTCCGCGTCCACCTCGAACCGCAACTTCGAGGGGCGGCAGGGCAAGGGCGGCCGCACCCACCTGGTCTCGCCCACCGTCGCCGCCGCGACGGCCGTGCTCGGCCACCTGGCCTCGCCCGCCGACCTGTCCGAAGCCGACGCCCGTACGCCCGCTGGAGTCTGATCAGCCATGGAAGCATTCACCACGCACACCGGCCGGGCCGTCCCGCTGCGCCGCAGCAACGTCGACACCGACCAGATCATCCCCGCGCACTGGCTGAAGAAGGTCACGCGCGACGGGTTCGAGGACGGGCTCTTCGAGGCCTGGCGCAAGGACCCCGAGTTCATCCTCAACCGCCCCGAGCGCGAGGGCGCCTCCGTCCTGGTGGCCGGCCCCGACTTCGGTACGGGCTCCTCGCGCGAGCACGCCGTCTGGGCCCTGCAGAACTACGGCTTCAAGACGGTCATCTCCGCCCGCTTCGCCGACATCTTCCGCGGCAACTCGCTGAAGAACGGCCTCCTGACCGTCGTACTCGACCAGAAGGTCGTGGACGCGCTGTGGGAGCTGACGGAGAACGACCCGACCGCCGAGATCACGGTCGACCTGCAGGAACGCCAGGTGCGCGCCGAGGGCGTCACCGCCGACTTCGAGCTGGACGAGAACTCCCGCTGGCGGCTCCTGAACGGCCTCGACGACATCAGCATCACGCTGCAGAACGAGGGTGACATCGCCTCGTACGAGACGAAGCGCCCCGCCTACAAGCCGCGCACCGTCCAGGTGTGATGCGCCATTCGGGCACCTGAGCCCGACGACTTTTCCGAACCGCGGTCTGCGTGCAGGCCGCGGTTCGGTGTTTTGGGCCACGAGTGCCCCAAGTCCTTCCGGGCCGGGGCGAGTTGGGCTCGTACGGCCGACGTGCCGCGGACCGTCCGCGTGGAGCGACTTCAGGCATCCGGCGGCCCCGAAATCCCCTTCTGCGCGGCGCGCTGAGACCTCGTGAGGCGACAACTCAGGCCAGATGGCACAATCGGTGCATGGATCGCGAACGCCAACTCGAGCTCTACGGCGAGGTCGCGGACCAGCTGAAAGAGGCGCACCGCAGGGTGCGCGCACTGCAAGTACCGGAGAGCGTACGGATGGCGCTGACCCGGAAGCTGCTGGTCATTACGGCCGCGGCCAAACACGATCTCGCCGATGCGGCAAGACGCCTTGGGCAGTTCATGGATGAGCTGGACGCAAGGGCCTTATCCGATCGCGGACCCACGGACGGAAGTCCCTGAACCCCTCAGTTCGCTGCGGTTGATGCCCCAGTTCGCTGCTGCGGGTGGGTGATTCGCCCGTTTCGTGTTTGATTTGCGGTATATATCTGCCTAACGTGCGAAAAAGCCAGAACAGATTCGTTCCGGCAATGTCTCCGAAGGGGAAGACGTGAACAAGGCGCAGCTCGTAGAAGCGATTGCCGACAAGGTCGGCGGCCGTCAGCAGGCCTCCGACGCGGTCGACGCCGTACTCGACGCCATCGTCCGTGCCGTGGTCAGTGGCGACCGCGTCTCGGTCACGGGCTTCGGCTCGTTCGAGAAGGTCGACCGCCCGGCCCGCTACGCGCGCAACCCGCAGACCGGTGAGCGCGTCCGGGTCAAGAAGACCTCGGTGCCGCGCTTCCGCGCCGGTCAGGGCTTCAAGGACCTCGTGAGCGGCTCCAAGAAGCTCCCCAAGAACGACGTGGCGGTCAAGAAGGCCCCCAAGGGCAGCCTGACCGGCGGCGCTTCCGCGACGGTCAAGAAGGCTGCGGCCAAGAAGGCCACCGCCAAGAAGGCGGCGGCGAAGAAGGCCACCGCGAAGAAGACCACCGCCAAGAAGACGACGGCGAAGAAGACCACCGCCGCCGCGAAGAAGACCACGGCGAAGAAGACGACCGCCAAGAAGGCCACGGCGAAGAAGACCACGGCCAAGAAGGCGGCCCCGGCCAAGAAGGCGACGGCGAAGAAGACCGCCCCCGCCAAGAAGGCCACCGCGAAGAAGGCGCCCGCCAAGAAGTCCACGGCGCGCAAGACCACCGCCAAGAAGGCCACCGCCAGGAAGAAGTGACGGGCGGCGGAACACGCCTCGCAGGGCTCACTCACACGCCGGGCCGGTCCCCTCACCGGGGGACCGGCCCGCGGTGCGTTCACGGGGCCGATACGCTGCGGGCATGCAGGCCACCGCGTACACGTACGATCCCGAGACCCGCAACGGCAGTGTGCTCCTGGACGACGGCACCCCCGTCACGTTCGCGGCCGAGGCCTTCGACGCCGGCGGTCTGCGGCTGCTGCGCCCCGGTCAGCGCGTACGGATCGAGGTCGAAGGGGACGGCGACGGGCGGCGGATCACGCTGGTGACCCTGCAGACCTTCTGAACATCTCCGCGCTGCGCGGTCCAAGCCCCAGACGGTGGGCCGTGCGCAGGTCCTCCCAGGTGTCCACGTCCTGACGGACGCTGTCGACGCCCGCGAGCGCCAGCTCGACCGCCCCCGACGCCGTGTGCCGGGCGCGCGAGGCGCCGCCGAACGCCGGGGCCAATTCCGTTCCGGGAGCCGCGGCGAGCAGCGTCGTACCGATTCCTGCGGCATCCGCGAGGAATGCGCGGGGGAATTGTGCGGCATGGTCGAGCACGGCGGTCAATTCCGCCGGGCGCAGGGCCGGCAGATCCGCGTTGAGGGCCGCTATCGCGGCGCGCGGGCGGTCGGCCCGTATGGCCTGCTCCCCGTGCGCGAGCGCACCGTTCAGGCCCGTGCCGGGCTCGTCGCGGACGATCCGTGCGCCCAGTGCCGCCAGTTCGCGCGCCGCCAGCTCGTCGTCCGTGACGACCACCACATCCCGTACCGCCGGACAGGCCGCGACCGCGGCCACCGTGTCCTGCGCGAACGCCAGGGCGAGCGTGGGGCGCAGCGGGGCCGTGCCCTGGACGGGGAGTGGCTCCACGAGCCTGCTCTTCGCCAGCGCGAGGGGCTTCAGGGGGATGACCAGGCTCCACGCGAGCGGAACCGGGCGGCCGTTGTCGGTGCGCATCGCGCCCATTCTGGCCCGGCACTCCCCGCGTCCGTACTCAAGGGTGGGCGTACGGTGTTCTCGACAGACCGGGGACCTGGGGCGACACTTGTGCGGCCGCCCACCCGGCCCGTTTCCCCCAGCACATCAGGTCCGTAGAGGAAGGTGTCCGAGTGCCCCGCCGCAGAATCGGCTTCTGGTACCGCCTTGCGGCGGTCATCGCCAAACCGCCGCTGATCGTTTTCCTCAAGCGGGACTGGCGCGGGATGGAACACATTCCGGCCGAGGGCGGATTTATCACCGCGGTGAACCACAATTCGCATGTCGACCCATTCGCATACGCGCACTATCAGTACAACACCGGACGTGTGCCGCGTTTCCTGGCCAAGCACGGCCTATTCAAGAGCGGCTTTGTCGGCATGATGATGCGGGGCACAGGACAGATCCCCGTCTATCGCGAGTCCACCGATGCGCTGAGCGCCTTTCGCGCCGCCATCGAGGCGGTCGAGCGCGGTGAATGCGTCGCCTTCTATCCGGAAGGCACGATCACCCGCGATCCGGACCAGTGGCCGATGACCGCGAAGACCGGTGCCGCACGCGTCGCACTGCAGACCAAGTGCCCGGTGATTCCCGTGGCCCAGTGGGGCGCCAACGGGCTGCTGCCCCCGTACGCGAAGAAGCCGGATCTCTTCCCGCGCAAGACGAGCCAGGTGCTCGCGGGACCGCCGGTGGACCTTTCGGCCTTCTACGACCGGGAGATGACCCCCGAGGTGCTGCAGGAGGCGACCGAGGTCATCATGCGCCGCGTCACCCTGCTCCTGGAGGAGCTGCGCGGCGAGAAGGCACCCGACAAGCCCTACGACCCGCGTCAGGCACGGATCGAGCAGCGTCGCAAGCTGGCCGAAGGAGAGACCGAGAAGTGAGCACAGCGGTGAAGGCGGCCGTCTTCGGTACGGGTTCGTGGGGCACGGCCTTCGCGATGGTCCTCGCGGACGCGGGCTGCGAGGTGACGCTCTGGGGGCGCAGGCCCGAGCTCGCCGAGGCCATCAACTCCACGCGCAGGAACCCCGACTACCTCCCCGACGTCGAACTCCCCGCGCGGATCAGGGCGACGACGGACGCCGCCGAGGCCGCGGCCGGCGCGGACTTCACCGTGCTCGCCGTCCCCTCGCAGACACTGCGCGCCAACCTCACGGAGTGGGCGCCGCTGCTCGCGCCCGACACCGTCCTCGTCTCCCTGATGAAGGGGGTCGAGCTCGGCTCGGCGATGCGGATGAGCGAGGTCATCGCCGATGTCACCAAGGTGCCCGCCGAGCGCATCGCCGTGGTCACAGGGCCCAACCTGGCCCGCGAGATCGCCGCACGCCAGCCCGCCGCCTCCGTGGTGGCCTGCCCCGACGAAGCGGTGGCCCAGCGGCTGCAGCAGGCCTGCCACACCCCGTACTTCCGTCCGTACACGAACACGGACGTCGTCGGCTGCGAACTCGGCGGCGCCGTCAAGAACGTCATCGGGCTCGCGGTCGGCATCGCCGACGGCATGGGTCTCGGCGACAACACCAAGGGCTCGCTGATCACGCGCGGCCTCGCCGAGACCACCCGGCTCGGCCTCGCGATGGGCGCCGACCCGCTCACGTTCTCCGGACTCGCGGGCCTCGGCGACCTGGTGGCCACGTGCTCCTCGCCGCTGTCGCGCAACCACACCTTCGGTACGAACCTCGGCAAGGGCATGACGCTCGAGGAGACCATCGCGGTCACCAAGCAGACCGCCGAGGGCGTCAAGTCCTGTGAGTCCGTGGCCGATCTGGCCCGGCGGCACGGCGTCGAGATGCCGATCACGGACACGGTCGTGGACATCGTGCACAACGGGAAGCCGCCGCTCGTCGCGCTCAAGGAGCTGATGTCGCGCAGCGCGAAGTCCGAGCGGCACTGATCCGTCACCGAGCGTGATGGCCGGCAGGGCGCGCGTTGGGGCTCCCTGGGGCGCGGTCACGCAAGGTAGTCTCAACGCGATATGAGCAGCGAGACCTCCCCCCAGAGCCCCGTTCCTGCCGCTTCCGGTGCCACCGGTGCCACCGGCGGGAACGTCCGCAAGCCGCGCGTGGCCGTCGTGTTCGGCGGGCGCAGCTCCGAGCACGGCATCTCGGTCGTCACGGCCGGTGCGGTGCTCAGCGCGATCGACCGCAGCAAGTACGACGTCCTGCCCATCGGCATCACCGCCGACGGCCGCTGGATGCTGACCGCCGACGAGCCCGAGCGGATGGCCATCACCGACCGCACGGTGCCGAGCGTCGAGCAGGTCGCCGAGAACACCGAAGGCGGCGTGATCCTGCCGGTCGACCCCGCCAACCGCGAGGTCGTCTACACCGAGCCCGGTGCCGTGCCCAAGGCGCTCGGCGAGGTCGACGTGGTCTTCCCGATGCTGCACGGCCCGTACGGCGAGGACGGCACCCTCCAGGGTCTGCTCGAACTGTCCGGAACGCCCTATGTGGGCTCGGGAGTTCTGGCCTCCGCGGTCGGCCAGGACAAGGAGTACATGAAGCGCGTCTTCACCTCCTTCGGTCTGCCCGTCGGCCCGTACCTGGTGATCCGCCCCCGCGAGTGGGACAACGACCGGGCCGATGCCCGCCAGAAGATCGCCGAGTTCGCCGGTGAGCACGGCTGGCCGCTGTTCGTGAAGCCGGCCCGCGCCGGCTCCTCCTTCGGCATCACCAAGGTCGACTCCTTCGACGGCCTGGACGAGGCCATCGAGGAGGCGCGGCGCCACGACCCGAAGTTCCTCGTGGAGGCGCTCCTTCGCGGCCGCGAGATCGAGTGCGGCGTCCTGGAGTTCGAGGACGGCCCCCGCGCCAGCCTGCCCGCCGAGATCCCGCCGGTCACCGACCACGCGTTCTACGACTTCGAGGCGAAGTACATCGACTCGGCCTCCGGGATCGTGCCCGCCCCGCTGACCCCCGAGCAGACCGCCGAGGTCCAGCGCCTCGCGGTCGCCGCCTTCGAGGCGGCGAGCTGTGAAGGTCTGGTGCGCGCGGACTTCTTCCTCACGGAGGACGGCGAGTTCGTGATCAACGAGATCAACACGATGCCGGGCTTCACGCCGATCTCGATGTACCCGCGCATGTGGCAGGAGTCCGGCGTCTCGTACCCGGAGCTGGTGGACCGCCTGGTCCAGGCGGCCCTCAACCGGCCGACCGGCCTGCGCTGACCGCACAACACGGAAGCCGCACCTCGCAGACGCGGGGTGCGGCTTTTTTGCGTGCGGTACGGGGCCGTACGGAACTCAGGTCGCGATGCCGTCAGGAACCGTCTTCTTGAGCAGTCGCCCGAAATCCACGAGCACCCCCGCACCCTGCTCCGCGTGCTCCTTGCTGAGGGTGACCTCGACGTAGGCCTCGCGCAGCGCGCTCGTAAAACGGTACGAACCGTCCCCGGGCTCCTCCACCAGCCAGCCCTGGCCGTCGACCGTGGTGCTCGGCGGGTTCGGATCCAGCATCTTGGCGGGCTGGGGAACTCCGCAGCGCAGTATGATCGCCGAGCCTCCCCACCCGGCGGTGAACTCCGAGCTCGGCTCGGGATCACTCCGGTCGAGGCCGTCGAGCCGGTCGGGCAGCGCCTTGTCCAGCTTTCGGCAGTGACCGGAGGTCCGGGCGTCCGGGGAGGGAACCACAGCCGTCACCGTGTCGTCCGTCCATGAGCAGCCCGCGGCCAGAAGCACGAGGCCGAGGGCGGGGAGCGGGACGAGCCGGCGGCGGAAGAAGTTCACCGGCCAAGCGTAGACGGGGGCTACAAGTGCACGACCGGGCAGGTCAGGGTGCGGGTGATGCCGTCCACTTGCTGGACCTTGGCAACCACCATGCGACCGAGGTCGTCGACGGTGTCCGCCTGCGCGCGGACGATGACATCGTAGGGACCGGTGACGTCCTCGGCCTGGATCACTCCCGGGATCTTGCCGATCAGATCGGCGACGGTCGACGCCTTGCCGACCTCGGTCTGGATCAGGATGTACGCCTGTACCACGGAACCTCCAGGGCGGCCACGAGGATCATCGCGGGGATCGCGGGGATCATGCGGGGAGAAGGGACGCCACGGTATCGCGTTGCCGCATCCCGCGGGGAGACCCGTGGTGACTCGGGACCGGATGCGGCGGCCTCCGCACCCGCGTGCGCCGAGGCGTACGCATCTGCGCGTGCCTCGGCGTGCGCACCACAGAAGTTGACGTACTCGTTGACGGTACCCGCGGCCGCAGGGCCCCGCTACCGCAAGGGCGCCGGCACAGAAAGGGCGTTTCGATGAAGGGCACCGTGGGGGAGCTCGGAGAGTTCGGGCTCATTCGAGAGCTCACCTCCCGGCTCACGACCACACCGGCGGTCAGGATCGGCCCCGGCGACGACGCGGCGGTCGTGTCCGCGCCCGACCGCAGGGTCGTGGCGAGCACCGACATCCTGATCGAGGGGCGGCACTTCCGCCGCGACTGGTCCACCGCGTACGACGTCGGCCGCAAGGCCGCCGCGCAGAACCTCGCGGACATCGCCGCCATGGGCGCCGTACCGACCGCGCTGCTGCTCGGCCTGGTGATCCCGGCCGACCTCCCGGTCACGTGGGCCACCGAGCTGATGGACGGCCTGCGCGACGAGTGCCAGGTCGCGGGCGCCGCCGTCGTGGGCGGCGATGTCGTACGCGGCGACACGATCACCGTGTCGATCACGGCACTTGGCGATCTGCGCAACCACGAACCGGTCACGCGCGCGGGCGCGCAGCCCGGCGACGTGGTCGCGTACACGGGCTGGCTGGGCTGGTCGGCGGCGGGGCACGCGGTGCTCTCGCGCGGCTTCCGCTCGCCGCGCGCGTTCGTCGAGGCGCACCGCCGTCCCGAACCGCCGTACCACGCGGGTCCCGCGGCGGCCGGGCTCGGGGCGACCGCGATGACGGACGTGAGCGACGGACTGATCGCCGACCTCGGCCACATCGCGGACTCCAGCAAGGTCCGGATCGACATCAAGTCCGCTGCGATCGACGTGCCTTCGCAGATGAACGACATCGGCCAGGCCGTCGGCATCGACCCGCTGCAGTGGGTGCTCAACGGCGGCGAGGACCACGCGATCGTGGCGACCTTCCCCGGGGACGTGAAGCTGCCGGCGCGCTGGAAGGTGATCGGCGAGGTCCTCAACCCGTCGGCGCTGCCCCAGGTGACGGTCGACGGCGCACCCTGGACCGGCAAGGGCTGGGACCACTTCGGCGAGGACATCGAGCCGTGAGCGGCGCCGGGCCGATACCCCCGCGGGTGCTCACCGTCGCGGGCTCGGACTCCGGCGGCGGCGCCGGGATCCAGGCCGACCTCAAGACGATGCTCGCGCTCGGCACGCACGGCATGAGCGTGCTCACGGCGGTCACCGCGCAGAACTCCCTTGGCGTCCAAGGCGTTTGGGAGCTGCCCGTCGAGGCGGTGCGGGCGCAGTACCGCAGCGTCGTCGACGACATCGGCGTACAGGCCGTGAAGACCGGCATGCTCGCCTCGCCCGAACTGGTCGAGGCGGTCGCGGAGTTGCTGGCGGGCACGGACGCGCCCGCGGTCGTGGACCCCGTCGGGGTCTCCAAGCACGGCGACTCACTGCTCGCGGCCTCCGCCCTCGACGCCGTACGCACCAAGCTCCTGCCGGCCGCCACGGTGGCCACGCCCAATCTGGACGAGGTGGCGCAGCTCACGGGCATCCAGGTGGCGGCGGAAGGCGATCTGCGCCGGGCCGCTGCCGCGATCCTGGGGTTCGGCCCGCGCTGGGCCCTGATCAAGGGCGGGCATCTGCCCGGCGAGGCGGTCGACCTCCTCACGGACGGCACCGAGGAGCTGTGGCTCCGTGCCCCGCGCCACGACAACCGCCACACCCACGGCACGGGCTGCACCCTGGCCAGCGCCATCGCCGCGGGCCTCGCCCAGGGCCGCACGGTCCCGGAGGCGGTCACGGCGGCGAAGGAGTACGTGACGGGGGCGATCGCGGCGGGCTTCCCCCTCGGAGGCGGAATCGGCCCGGTCCGCCATGGCTGGCAGTTCAGCTAGCGGGCACACTCGCCCACCCGGAACGCAAGAAGCCGGTCCGTCCCCGAGGGGACGGACCGGCTTCTTGAAGCAACCAGCTAGGTGGCCGCGCTGCGATTAGCGCGTGACCTTGCCGGCCTTGATGCACGAGGTGCAAGCGTTCACGCGCTTCGGCGTCCCGCCCACCACGGTACGAACGCGCTGGATGTTCGGGTTCCAGCGGCGCGGCGTACGGCGGTGAGAGTGCGAGATGTTGTTGCCGAAGCCCGGGCCCTTGCCACAGACGTCGCAGTTGGCAGCCACGGGTCACTCCAAAGACTTCAGATGCACTTACGGTTGAAACCCGGCATGCCGAGTCGAGTTCCGTGAGGATCTGAGTGGCGCTGCCAGGGAATGGCCCGATCCGAATCGGGCAACCGAAGCAGCATACATCGGCTGCGTCGGTACAAGAAAACTACCATGTCCGCCCAGGCCTCAGGCCCGGGCCTCGGTTACCCGGCGTACGGGGCAGCACTAGTCTGCGACTGATCCCGCCCGCTGACAGGAGGCACCGTGCCGCAGACTCCCGACGCCCTGGTGGTGCGCGGCTGGTGCGGACTCGCGCTGGACGCCCTCGGGCGGGCCCGCGAGGAGATCGACGCCATCAACGTCTATCCCGTGGCCGACGCGGACACGGGCACGAACCTGTATCTGACGGTGGAGTCGGCGGCCCACGCGGTCGAGGCCATCTTCGCCGCGCACGAGGCGGCCGGCTCGGACGACAGCCCTTCCCTCGCCGAGGCGGTACGGGCCATGGCGCACGGCGCGCTGATCGGGGCGCGCGGCAATTCCGGGACGATCCTGGCGCAGCTGCTGCGGGGGATGGCGCAGGTGCTGGCGGGGGAGGGTGACCTTTCTCACGAGGCCGATGCGGCGTCCGCAGGGGCGTTCGTACGGGCCCGTCGCCTGAAGGAGGCGCTGCGGCAGGCCGCCGCCTCCGGGTACCAGGCCGTGGCCCACCCCGTGGAGGGCACGGTGCTCTCGGTGGCGACCGCGGCGGCCCGGGCGGCCGAGGACGCCGAGGACGACTGCGGGGCCGTGGCGCGGGCCGCGTACGACGGGGCCTGTGCGGCGCTGGAGCGGACGCCCTCGCAGCTGGCCGTGCTCGGACGGGCCGGAGTGGTGGATGCCGGCGGGCGAGGGCTCGTGGCGGTGCTCGGGGCGCTGGTCGAGGCGGTGTCGGGGCAGGTGGTCGCTGCGTACACGGCCTCCGCGCAGCCTGGGCTGCCGGCCGAGGAGCCGGCCGACTCCTGCGGGCAGGAGAGCTCGGGCGGTCCGGCCTTCGAGGTGATCTACCTCCTGGAGACCGCCGACGACGCACAGGTCGAGCGCCTGAAGACACGGCTCGACGCGCTCGGCGACTCCCTCGTCGTGGTCGGCGGAGACGGACTGTGGAACGTCCATGTGCACGTGGACGACGCCGGCGCCGCGGTCGAGGCAGGAGTCGAGGCGGGACGGCCGTACCGGATCCGCATCACGCACTTCGGTGACGGGGACGCGCACAGCGCGGGTTTCGTGGCGCCGCCGCGCGAGAAGGCACAGCGGGCGATCGTCGCCGTCGTGCCGGGGGAGGGGCTCGCGGGGCTGTACGCGGAGGCCGGCGCGACCACTGTCCTGGCCCGGCCGGGTGAGCCGCCCGCGAGCGGGGAACTGGTCGACGCGGTCCGGCGGGCACACGCGCGCGAGGTGGTGCTGCTGCCCAACGACGCCGACCTGCGGCACACGGCCGCGGCGGCCGCGGAGCAGGCGCGTACGGAAGGGGTACGGGTCGCGCTGATCCCCACCCGCTCGGCGGTCCAGGGCATCGCGGCCCTCGCCGTGCATGAGCCGGAGCGCCGCTTCGACGAGGACGTGGTCGCGATGACGGCCGCGGCGGGCGCGACCCGCTACGGCGAACTGGCCGTCGCGGAACGGCAGTCGTGGACCATGGCCGGGATCTGCCAGGCCGGCGACATGCTCGGCCTCATCGACGGGGACGTGGCCGTGATCGGCGCGGAACTCCCCGAGACCGCACGGGCCGTCCTCGACCGGATGCTCTCGGCGGGCGGCGAGATGGTGACCCTCGTCCTCGGCGACGAGGTCCCGGAAGGCGTGGCCGCGACGCTGGAGGAGCACGTTCGCGAGGCGTACCTGGCGGTGGACACGGTGGTGTACCGGGGCGGCCGGAAGTCGGCTCTGCTGCTGATCGGGGTGGAGTAGGACGTCCGCCGCGCTGTCGTGTGCATCCGAGCTTCGCTCGGATCTGCTCAAACGCCGCAGGGGCTGAGAGTCACCCCTTCTCCAGAAACTCCTCCCGCTCCTTGGAGACGAGCGCGTCCAACGCCACCCGCAACTCCGGATAGTGCGCCAGCTCCGGGTCCTTGCGGACGATCTCCGTCGCCTCCTCGCGCGCCTCCGCGATGACCTCCTCGTCGTCGATGACCGCGAGGACCCGCAGCGAGGAGCGGACGCCCGACTGGGCCTGGCCGAGGACATCGCCCTCGCGCCGCTGCTCCAGGTCGATCCGGGAGAGCTCGAAGCCGTCGAGCGTGGAGGCGACCGCGGAAAGCCGCCCGCGGGCCGGGCTCGCCTCGGGCATCTCCGAGACCAGCAGACACAGACCCGGCGCCGACCCGCGCCCCACGCGCCCGCGCAGCTGATGCAGCTGCGAGACGCCGAAGCGGTCGGCGTCCATGATCACCATGGCCGTCGCGTTCGGCACGTTCACCCCGACCTCGATGACCGTCGTGGCGACCAGGACATCGACCGTGCCCGCGGCGAAGCGCCGCATCACGTCGTCCTTGTCGTCCGGAGCCATCCGGCCGTGCAGGATCTCCACCCGCAGCCCGGCCAGCGGGCCCGCGGTGAGCTGTTCGGCGACCTCGACCACGGCGAGCGGCGGCCGCTTCTCCGCCTCGTCCTCCGCCGACTTCTTCTTCGCGCCCTTGCCCGCCGCCTTCTCGTCCAGGTCGTCGCCGATCCGCGGGCACACCACGTACCCCTGGTGCCCGTTCTCCACCTCCTCGCGGACCCGCTCCCAGGCGCGCGCCAGGAAGTGCGGCTTGTCGGCGGCCGGAACGACATGGGTGGAGATCGGGGAGCGCCCCGCGGGCAGCTGGTCGAGGACCGAGGTCTCCAGATCGCCGAAGACCGTCATCGCGACCGTCCGCGGAATCGGCGTCGCCGTCATGACCAGCAGGTGCGGCGGCTGCTTGCCCTTGGACCGCAGCGCGTCCCGCTGCTCCACACCGAACCGGTGCTGCTCGTCGACCACGACGAGACCCAGGTCGTGGAACTGCACCTTGTCCTCGATCAGCGCATGCGTGCCGATCACGATCCCGGCCTCGCCGGTCACCAGGTCGAGCAGCGCCTGCCGCCGGGCGGCCGCCCCCATCGACCCGGTGAGCACCACCACCTTGGTGGCATGGTCGGACCCGCCCAGCATGCCGCCCTCGGCCAGCTCGCCCATCATCTCGGTGACCGACCGGTGATGCTGCTGCGCCAGCACCTCGGTGGGCGCCAGCATCGCCGCCTGCCCACCCGCGTCGACCACGGCGAGCATCGCGCGCAGGGCGACCATCGTCTTGCCCGAACCCACCTCGCCCTGCAGCAGCCGATGCATCGGATGCTCCGTCCCCAGGTCGTCGAAGATCTCCTTCGAGACCTTCTCCTGGCCCTCGGTCAGGGTGAACGGCAGCTTTGCGTCGAAGGCGTCGAGCAGGCCGTCCGGCACCGGGCGGCGGGCCACGGCCGGGAGCTGGGTCTCCGTGTGGCGGCGGCGGGCGAGGGCGACCTGGAGGACGAAGGCCTCGTCCCACTTCAGGCGGGCCCTGGCGTCCTCGATGTCCGTCTTGGCGTGCGGCCGGTGGATCTTCAGCAGCGCCTCAGGCAGCGTCACCAGACCGCGGCCCGAGCGCAGACTCCGCGGCAGCGGGTCGACGGCCTCCTGGGCGCTGGGCAGGACCGCGTCCACCGCCTTCGCGATCTTCCAGGACTCCAGCTTCGCCGTCGCCGGATAGATCGGGATCAGCGCACCGGCCCAACTGCCGACGGCGTCCTCGGAATCGTCCCCCCGCAGCAGCTCGTACGCCGGATGCGCCAGCTGCAGCTTGCGGTTGAACGCCGAGACCTTGCCCGCGAACATCGCGCGCGTGCCGGGCAGCAGATCCTTGTGCGGCTTGTGGATGCCGCGCCCGAAGAAGACGAGCTGCAGCTGGCCGCTGCCGTCGGTGATCACGACTTCGAGCCGCTGCCCGCGCCCGTTGTTGAACTTCAGGATCCGCGCGCTCGCCACCTGCGCGACCACGGTCACATGCTCGTCCAGCGGCAGGTCGGCGAGCGCGGTCAGCTCGCCCCGCTCCGCATAGCGCCGCGGATAGTGGTGCAGCAGATCGCCGACCGTGTGCAGGTCGAGATGCTCGGCCATGACCTTCGCGGTGGCGGGGCCGAGCAGCTTCTTCAGAGGTTCTTCGAGCACGGGCACGCAGCCCATTGCACACCACGGGACTGACAGGCGGGGCGACCTGTGGACAACGCGGCCCGGCGGCTGTGGACAGCACACCCCGCCGGCCCGTGGACAACCCGCCCCGGGCGACCGCCCGCACCGCCCCATATCGTGGGACCCACCGCATTCCCGGCCAGAAGGACCCCACATGACCCGCGTGATCGCCGGTACCGCCCGTGGGCGCCGGCTGTCCGTGCCGCCGGGCAACGGCACCCGCCCCACGTCCGACCGCGCCCGAGAGGGCCTGTTCTCGACCTGGCAGTCGCTCCTCGGCGGCCCGCTGGACGGCGAGCACGTCCTCGACCTGTACGCAGGCTCCGGCGCCGTGGGCCTGGAGGCGCTGTCGCGCGGAGCGGGCCACGCGCTGCTCGTCGAGGCGGACGCGAAGGCCGTCCGGACGATCCGCGAGAACGTGAAGTCGCTGGCCCTGCCCGGCGCGGAGGTCCGGGCGGGCAAGGCCGAACAGGTCGTCGCGGGACCGGCGCCGAAGGACCCGTACGACATCGTCTTCCTCGATCCTCCGTACGCCGTCACCGATGACGATCTTCGCGAGATCCTGCTCACACTCGGCGCTCAGGGCTGGCTCGCCGACGATGTGCTCGTCACCGTGGAACGCAGCACAAGGGGCGGCGCATTCGCCTGGCCGGACGGCTTCGAGCCGCTCAGGTCCCGGCGTTACGGCGAAGGCACGTTTTGGTACGGTCGCGCCGCCTCGACCAGCGAGGCCGTACCGACCACCGACGAGCCGTCATGACCATCCGGCCCGCACCGGAGAGCGAGGGACACAAGTTGCGCCGCGCCGTCTGTCCGGGGTCGTTCGACCCCATCACCAACGGACATCTCGACATCATCGCCCGGGCCTCCAAGCTGTACGACGTCGTGCACGTGGCCGTGATGATCAACAAGTCCAAGTCGGGCCTGTTCGCCGTCGACGAGCGGATCGAACTGATCCGCCAGGTCACCGCCGAGTTCGGCAACGTCGAGGTCGAGGCCTTCCACGGCCTGCTCGTCGACTTCTGCAAGCAGCGCGACATCCCGGCCATCGTGAAGGGCCTGCGCGCGGTCAGCGACTTCGACTACGAGCTGCAGATGGCCCAGATGAACAACGGCCTGTCGGGCGTGGAGACCCTCTTCGTCCCCACCAACCCCACCTACAGCTTCCTGTCCTCCTCGCTCGTCAAGGAGGTCGCGGCCTGGGGCGGCGACGTGGCCCACCTCGTTCCGCCGGTCGTCCTCGAAGCGCTCACCGAGCGCCTCGGCCACGACCGCTGACCCCCACGGTCGGCTGACGGTTCGTCAGTCGGTGTCGCGGGCGCACCCCGTGGCCGTACAGTCGTGCCGTCCGTCTCCCAACCAGAAAGCGGCGAGCCACGGTGGACGTGCAGAAGAAGCTCGACGAGATCGTCCAGGCGGTCGAGGGCGCACGGTCGATGCCCATGTCGGCCTCGTGCGTGGTCAACCGCGCCGACCTCCTCTCGATGCTGGAGGAGGTGCGCGGCGCGCTGCCCGGCTCGCTCGCCCAGGCCCAGCAGGTCATCGGCGGCAGCGAGCAGCTGGTCGAGCAGGCCCGCCAGGAGGCCGACCGGATCGTCGAATCCGCCCGCGCCGAGCGCGGCTCGCTGATCTCGGACACCGAGATCGCCCGCCAGTCGCGCGACGAGGCCGAACGCATCCTCGACGCGGCCCGCAAGGAGGCCGAGGAGGTCAAGGAGGAGGCCGACGTCTACGTCGACTCCAAGCTCGCCAACTTCGAGGTCGTCCTCACCAAGACCCTCGGCTCCGTAGGCCGCGGCCGCGAGAAACTCCTCGGCACCGGCGAGGGCCTGGACGCACAGGGATACGAGGACCCGGACTTCACCGAGGCGCCCGCGCGCAGCCTCGACCCCGAGACCCAGCGCCTGAACGCCGACTCGTACGTGGACGGCAAGCTCGGCGCCTTCGAGGCGGTCCTCGCCAAGACCCTGGAAGCGGTCGGCCGCGGCCGCCAGAAGCTTCAGGGCCGTATCGCCAGCGACGACCTGGGCCGCCTGGACGCGTTCCCGCAGCAGCAGACGAGCGACGCGGACTTCCTCGCGGACCTCGCCGACCCGGAGCCCCCGACCGAGTCCCCGCAGCAGCCCGAGGCGCCCCAGCAGACGGCCGGCTACCAGCAGGACGCGTACCAGCAGCCCGACCCGTATGCCTATCAGCAGCAGCCCACCCAGGACCCGTACGCCGGCTACCAGCAGCAGGGCTACGACCAGGGCACCGGCGGCTACGGAGGCCAGGCCGACCCCTACGCGTACCAGCAGCAGCCCGCACAGGACCCGTACGCCGCCTACCAGCAGCAGGGCTACGACCAGAGCGGCGCCTATGCGGCGGACGCGCAGCAGCAGGCGGCGGCGCTCGACGAGACCAGCCTGTTCGACACGAGCATGATCAGCGTGGACCAGCTGCGGCAGTACGAGCAGGGCCGCGGCCAGAGCTGACGGGCCCGAGGACGGTCCGCGAGGACCGGATTGGGCCGTGAGCGAAAGGTCCAGTATCCTGGCTCTTCGGTCGCGCAACGCCCGCGATCCCGGCTGCCCGCCTTCCGCGTCGGCAGCCGCCTTCTCGACTTCCATGAACCGAAAGCAGGAAAAGCCCTGAACGGCCGCCTTGACCACCGCAACCCCCTCGTGTTCGACACACACGAGCTGGGTCGGCGTCCTGGTGCGCTGCAGCGCCTTTCCCGCACCGTGGAGGCACCCGCCGGGGACGAGATCCTCGGTGTCCCGGGTGTCATCGGAGTGCCCGCGGGCGCTCCGGTGGAGCTGGCGCTCCGCCTCGAATCGGTGATGGAAGGGGTGCTTGTCACAGGCACCGCCCGTGCACGGGCCGAGGGGGAGTGCGTAAGGTGTCTGGAGCCGGTCGAGCAGCAGCTCGATGCGGACTTCCAGGAGATGTTCTCGTACCCCGACGCCGACGACCGGGGCCGCAAGCGCGCGGAACCGGGCGACGACGCCGAGGAGGACGAGGAGATCATCCCCCTCGAGGACGGACTCTTCGACCTCGAACCCGTGCTGCGGGATGCGGTGGTGCTCGCACTGCCGATGCAGCCGGTGTGCCGGGAGGACTGTGCAGGTCTCTGTTCCGAATGCGGAATGAACCTGAACGACAACCCGGACCACCACCATGACGTCGCCGACATCCGTTGGGCGGCATTGCAGGGACTCGCCGGTTCGCTCCAGAGCGGTGAGAAGGACGAGATGAGCGGCGCCGAAGCTGAAGCGGGCGTCGACGAGAAGCAGGAGAAGTAGCCGTGGCTGTTCCGAAGCGGAAGATGTCGCGCAGCAACACGCGCCACCGCCGGTCGCAGTGGAAGGCTGCGGTCACCCCCCTGGTGTCGTGCGAGCGCTGCCAGGAGCCCAAGCAGCAGCACATTGCGTGCCCGTCTTGCGGCACCTACAACAAGCGCCAGGTCCTCGAGGTCTGAGCGGCTGGTGAGAGGCACGATGTCTGAACCGTCGAACAAAAAGCAGACGGAGAACACGGCCTCGTCCCACACGCTTCTGGAAGGGCGGCTCGGGTACAAGCTCGAGTCCGCCCTTCTGGTGCGTGCTCTGACCCACCGTTCGTACGCGTACGAGAACGGCGGTCTGCCGACGAACGAGCGTCTGGAGTTCCTCGGGGACTCCGTGCTCGGCCTCGTCGTCACGGACACGCTGTACACGACCCACCCCGACCTGCCCGAAGGCCAGCTGGCCAAGTTGCGGGCCGCGGTGGTCAATTCGCGTGCGCTGGCGGAGGTGGGCCGTGGGCTCGACCTCGGTTCCTTCATCCGGCTCGGCCGGGGTGAAGAGGGCACGGGCGGCCGGGACAAGGCGTCCATCCTCGCCGACACCCTTGAAGCGGTGATCGGCGCGGTCTATCTCGACCAGGGTCTGGACGCGGCTTCCGAGCTGGTCCACCGGCTCTTCGACCCGCTGATCGAGAAGTCGTCGTCGCTCGGTGCCGGCCTGGACTGGAAGACCAGTCTCCAGGAGCTCACCGCGACCGAAGGGCTCGGCGTTCCCGAGTACCTGGTCTCGGAGACCGGCCCCGACCATGAGAAGACCTTCACAGCTGCCGCCCGCGTCGGAGGCGTCTCGTACGGCACCGGCACCGGCCGCAGCAAGAAGGAAGCGGAGCAGCAGGCCGCCGAGTCCGCGTGGCGTGCGATTCGCGCCGCCGCGGACGAGCGGGCCAAGGCGGCCGAAGCCGAGGCTCAGTCCTCGACGGAGGCCGACGCCGCTACCGCGTAGCGCTGTCCGATGCATACGACGGCCCGCCCTCGGTTCTCCGGGGGCGGGCCGTCGTCGTGCTCCCGCGGCTTCGGGGGTCGGAACCGACTGCCGGCACGGGAGTGGGAGACTGCCTACGTGCCTGAACTCCCGGAAGTCGAAGTCGTACGGCGTGGGCTCGAGCGGTGGGTCAGCGGTCGCGTCGTCACCGACGTGGACGTGCTGCACCCCCGGGCCGTGCGCCGGCATCCCGCCGGCGGGGCGGACTTCGCCGCCCGGCTCAAGGGGCACCGGTTCGGGATCGCCCGGCGGCGCGGCAAATACCTGTGGCTTCCGCTCGCCGACAGCCCCGGCTCCGTGCTCGCCCACCTCGGCATGAGCGGTCAGCTGCTCGTCCAGCCGCTCGACGCCGCAGACGAGAAGCACCTCCGTATCAGGATCGGCTTCGACGACGACCAGGGCACCGAGCTGCGCTTCGTCGACCAGCGGACCTTCGGCGGGCTCTCACTGCACGAGAACACGCCCGACGGCCTCCCGGACGTCATCGCCCACATCGCCCGCGACCCCTTGGACCCCGGCTTCGACGACGCGGCCTTCCACGAGGCACTGCGCCGCAAGCGGACCACCATCAAGCGGGCGCTGCTCGACCAGTCGCTGATCAGCGGCGTCGGCAACATCTACGCCGACGAGGCACTCTGGCGCGCCAAGCTGCACTACGAGCGCCCGACCGCAACCTTCACCCGGCCCCGTACCGCCGAACTCCTCGGCCATGTCCGGGACGTGATGAACGCGGCGCTCGCCGTCGGCGGCACCAGCTTCGACAGCCTCTACGTCAACGTGAACGGCGAGTCCGGCTACTTCGAGCGCTCGCTCGACGCATACGGCAGGGAGGACGAGCCGTGCCGACGCTGCGGCACACCGATGCGCCGCCGCCCGTGGATGAACCGGTCCAGCTACTTCTGCCCGAGATGCCAGCGGCCGCCGCGGATGTGACGGCACTCAGGTGCGCTGTGCGGCCTGAAGCCGCTTCACCTGCTGTCGGATCACCTCGTCGGGGAAGGACGCACGCGTACCCACTTCCATCGTCGTGAACATCACGATGGTGTTCCCCACACGCACGATGACGTACTGCGCTTCATTGGTCGCACTGTCAGAGGCGGAATCCGAGGCAGTAGGGATGAGCTCACGGAAACTCACGGCTTCGTCGCCGACCTGTGGCGCGGTTTCCACTTCAACCGTTGCGCTGATCTTTCCCGAGTAGCCTTCTCGGGTGTAGGCGCGGCAGGACGCCAGTGCTTGCTCGAGCTTCGCGAACTGTTGCTCTGCAGCTTCGCCTTGGTAGGAAGCCAAGTGCGACGAGCCAGGAAAGGCGCTCTCCTTCCAGTTGAAGCCCTGGCGGATGCGCGACGGGGCCTCCACGCCATTGCCGACCTCGATGATGGTCTGGCAGTTGGGGTCCGAGGCAGGCGGGAACGTGCGTCCTGAACCTTCGGGTTCGGGCACACTCAATGGCGTGGATCTGGCCTGCGGGACCTCTCCCTCTTTGAAGGCAACGGCCTTCAGCTCGGGCACGGTCAAAGCGGGTCCGAGAGTCCTCGATGCGGCATTTTCGGAAGGGACAGGGGTGCGCTTGGGGGCTTCCTGCTGCTCGGAACACCCAGAGACCAACAGCGCGCCGACAGCGAGCAGTGCAGCGATCGGCATCAGCCGTGGTACGCGCTTGGACATCTGTCCCCCTACTTGATGTTGGTATCGAGCAGAAGGTAGCGGGATGGATGGCCTGCGAACAGGTGTTCCGACCTGCGGCTATCTCAGAAACCGAAGTCCTGCGTCCACCACGGGCCGCCCGACCCGAAGTGGGTGCCGACGCCGAGGGTCTTGTACTCGCAGTTGAGGATGTTCGCGCGGTGGCCCGGGCTCTTCATCCAGGAGTCCATGACCGACTGGGCGTTCGCCTGGCCGCGGGCGATGTTCTCGCCGCCGAGGTTCGCGATGCCCTCCGCGTCCGCGCGGTCCCACGGGGTGTCGCCGTCGGGGTCGGTGTGGTCGAAGAAGCCGCGCGAGGCCATGTCGGCGCTGAAGTCCGAGGCCAGTTCGGCCAGTTCGCCGTCCGCCTTGACCGGCTGGCAGCCGGCCTGGGCGCGCTCCTGGTTGACCAGGGCGAGCACCTGGGCCTCGGCGCCGGACTGGGTGTCCGGGATGTTCGGGGCGGCGGGCTTCTCGGGAGCCTTCGTCTTCTCCTTGGCCGGGGCCTCGGCCTTGCGGCCCGAGTCCTTGCCGGAGGAGTCCTCGGCGGTGCGCGAGGGGGTCGGTGAGGGCTTGGCGGCCGGCTTCGACGCGCTCGCCGAGGGCGACTCGCGCTGCTCGTCCCGGCTGGCCTCGTCCGCCTGGCGCTCCGGCGTCTTCGAGGTGTCGCCCTGCGACTGGACATCGCCGGTGACGTCGGCGGCCTGCACCTTCTCCGGTGCGTTGTCGTTGCCGAGCCTGTAGTTCTCGGTGCCGGGCAGCACACCGGAGGCGACCGCTATGGCACCGAGGGCCACGGCCGCGGAGACACCGAGCAGACCCGTGCGCACGGGCTTCGCGGCGCGCTTCTTACGACGGTGCGTTCCGCCGTTTCCCTGCGTCGCCGTACTGGGCTGCTCTGTGGCGGCGGTGACGCGTCGGTGGCGTCCCATCTCGGGGCCTTTCTCATTCTTGCGGTCAACGTGGCTCACCCGAACGGGTGAGGCTCATCTTTCGCGACTGTACGCGATGACAGATGGGGGCGAAGTGCTCGATGAGGAATTGGCCGGTTAGCTTTCCCACATGAATGAGGAAGTACGGATGGTGGCCTGGGTCCGCGGACGAGTGCAGGGCGTGGGCTTTCGCTGGTTCACCAGGGCCCGCGCGCTGGAGATCGGCGGACTCGTAGGATTCGCGCTCAATTTGGACGACGGCCGGGTGCAGGTCGTGGCGGAGGGAACCCGGTCCGGCTGCCAGCAACTGCTCGACTGGCTGCAGCGGGGCGACACACCCGGGCGGGTCGACGGGGTGACCGAGATCTGGGACACACCGCGCGGGATCTACGAGACCTTCGCGATCCGCTGACCCCTGTCACGCTCCGACCTGGAGGTGGGCCCCGTGCAGATGCCACTGGCAACTGTGCGGGGCAGAAATGACCTGGTGGTTGCCAATAGTGGTCGCCCGTGCAAGGCTGCGCGATACGAAGATCTCCACGCCCCCAGGGCCCTGAAGGAGAGCACCCGCCCCAAGGTTCGAGGCGCTGTGCCCCCGGGTTTGCCCGCCAATACGGGGCGTGATCGTGTTGACCGTCAAACTTTTTGGTGAGACGCTGGAAGCCCCGCGCACCCTAGCTGTTTGGCATGTGAGAACGGCAGCACGACAAGCAGTGCCAGCCAGCCGCGGGTGCGATTCCCTCACGACCCACACCGCTTCGGTCGGTCACTCAGTGTGGAGGACCATCCATCATGGCAAAGGCGCTTCTCGGTTACGTCGGCGGCACCGACCCGCGACTTCTCGCCGAGATGCGACGGCTCCAGCAGCGCGTCCAGGACCTGGAATCCGAGCTCGTACGGATCCAGGCCGAAAACGATGCGCTGACGGCTACTGCTGTCGCTTCGCACAGCGAGCTCATCGACGTACCCCAGGCGGAGCCTGCGCTCACCTGATCCACGTCATAGAGTCACGGATCAGGCTGCCCTGTCAGCCGCTTGAAGATCTGCAAGGGACGCTTCGGCGTCCCTTTTTCTTTTTCTCCCCCGCCCCCGTCGTGTCCCCTCACGTCTGATGTGCCCTGCATCTTCCCAGGCGAAACCGCAAGTTCATCCAGGGAACGCGTCACCGCGGTCCGACTTGCCCCCTGTCACACGGCCCCCGCCCGGTAAAGTCCGTCGGCGTGCACCTCAAGGCCCTGACCCTGCGCGGGTTCAAATCCTTCGCCTCGGCGACGACGCTCAAGTTCGAGCCGGGGATCACGTGCGTCGTGGGACCCAACGGCTCCGGCAAGTCCAATGTCGTGGACGCCCTGAGCTGGGTCATGGGCGAACAAGGGGCCAAATCGCTGCGCGGCGGAAAGATGGAGGACGTCATCTTCGCCGGCACCACCGGGCGCCCGCCGCTCGGCCGTGCCGAGGTCTCGCTGACGATCGACAACTCCGATGGTGCGCTGCCCATCGAATACGCCGAGGTCACCATTACGCGGATCATGTTCCGTAATGGCGGCAGCGAATACCAGATCAATGGCGATACCTGCCGATTGCTGGATATCCAGGAGCTGTTGTCCGACTCGGGTATCGGGCGCGAGATGCATGTCATCGTCGGCCAGGGCCAGCTCGACTCCGTGCTGCATGCCGATCCGATGGGACGCAGGGCCTTCATCGAGGAGGCCGCGGGTGTTCTCAAGCACCGCAAGCGCAAGGAGAAGGCGCTGCGGAAACTCGACGCGATGCAGGCGAATCTCGCCCGCGTGCAGGACCTCACCGACGAACTGCGGCGGCAGCTGAAGCCGCTCGGCCGGCAGGCCGCCGTCGCACGCCGGGCCGCCGTCATCCAGGCCGATCTGCGCGACGCGCGGCTGCGGCTGCTCGCCGACGACCTCGTACGGCTGCAGGAAGCCCTCAACACCGAGATCGCCGACGAGGCCGAGCTGAAGCGCCGCAAGGAGAGCGCCGAGGCGGAGCTCAAGGCGGCGCTCGCGCGCGAGGCCGATCTGGAGGACGAGGTACGGCGGCTCACGCCGCGGCTGCAGCGGGCACAGCAGACCTGGTACGAGCTGTCGCAGCTGGCCGAGCGGGTGCGCGGCACGGTCAGCCTCGCGGACGCCCGCGTGAAGAGCGCGTCGGCGGCGCCCGAGGAGGAGCGGCGCGGGCGCGACCCCGAGGACATGGAGCGCGAGGCCGCGCGGATCCGGGAGCAGGAGGCCGAGCTGGAGGCCGCCCTGGAGGCGGCGCAGCGGGCGCTCGACGACACTGTTTCCCACCGGGCCGAGCTGGAGCGCGACCTGCAGAGCGAGGAGCGGCGGCTCAAGGACGTGGCGCGGGCCATCGCCGACCGGCGCGAGGGGCTCGCGCGGCTGACCGGCCAGGTCAACGCCGCCCGCAGCAGGGCCGGCTCCGCGCAGGCCGAGATCGACCGGCTCGCGGCCGCGCGGGACGAGGCGAACGAGCGGGCAGTCGCGGCGCAGGAGGAGTACGAGCAGCTCAAGGCCGAGGTCGACGGGCTCGACGCCGACGACACCGAGCTGGGGGAGCGGCACGACGCCGCGAAGCGGGCGCTCGCCGAGGCCGAGGCCACGCTGAGCGCCGCCCGCGAGGCGGCCACCGCGGCCGAGCGGAAGCGAGCCGCCGTGGCCGCGCGGCGCGAGGCGCTCGCGCTGGGGCTGCGGCGCAAGGACGGCACCGGAACACTGCTCGCCGCCAAGGAGCGCCTGGCCGGACTGCTCGGACCGGCCTCCGAACTGCTCGCCATCACCCCGGGGTACGAGGTGCCGCTCGCCGCGGCGCTCGGTGCCGCCGCCGACGCGATCGCCGTGTCGAACCCCGCGACCGCCGCCGAGGCGATCCGGCTGCTCCGCAAGCAGGACGCCGGACGCGCCGCGATACTGCTGGGCGGCGGGCCCGATGACGTACGCGGGGAACGGCGGCCGGACGGACCGCCGTTCGCGGCCGACCTCGTGCGCGGACCCGATGAGCTGATGCCCGCCGTGCGGCGGCTGCTGCGCGGGATCGTGGTCGTCGGGACGCTGGAGGACGCCGAGGACCTCGTCTACGCGCAGCCGGAGCTGACGGCCGTGACCGCCGAGGGCGATCTGCTCGGGGCGCACTTCGCGCACGGCGGTTCGGCCGGTGCGCCGAGCCTGATCGAAGTGCAGGCCTCGGTGGACGAGGCGGCGGCGGAGCTGGAGGAACTCTCCGTGCTCTGCGAGGAGTTGGCCGGGGCGCAGCACGCCGCCACAGAGAAGCGCCGGGAGAGCGCCGCGCTCGTCGAGGAGCTGGGGGAGCGGCGACGGGCCGCCGACCGCGAGAAGTCGTCCGTGTCGCAGCAGCTGGGGCGGCTCGCGGGCCAGGCCCGAGGCGCGGCGGGCGAGGCCGAGCGGTCCACGGCGGCCGCGGCCCGCGCGCAGGACGCGCTTGACAAGGCGCTGATGGACGCCGAGGAGCTGGCCGAGCGGCTGGCTGTGGCCGAGGAAGCGCCGGTCGAGGAGGAGCCCGACACCTCCGTACGCGACCGTCTGGCGGCCGACGGTGCCAACGCGCGGCAGACCGAGATGGAGGCCCGGCTCCAGGCGCGCACGCACGAGGAGCGGGTCAAGGGCCTGGCCGGGCGGGCCGACGGGCTCGACCGGGCCGCGCGCGCCGAGCGCGAGGCGCGGGCCAGGGCCGAGCAGCGCCGCAACCGGATGCGGTACGAGGCGCGGGTCGCCGAGGCCGTGGCCTCGGGGGCGCGGCAGCTGCTCGCGCATGTGGAGGTCTCCCTCGTACGGGCGCAGGAGGAGCGCGAGGCGGCCGAGCTGGCGAAGGCCGAGCGGGAGCGGGAGCTGAACACCGCGCGCGGACAGGGCCGCGACCTGAAGGCGGAGCTCGACAAGCTGACCGACTCGGTGCACCGCGGCGAGGTGCTCGGCGCCGAGAAGCGGATGCGGATCGAGCAGCTGGAGGCCAAGGCCCTGGAGGAGCTCGGCGTGGAGCCGGCGGGGCTCGTCGGCGAGTACGGGCCCGACCAGCTCGTGCCGCCCTCGCCGCCGGCCGAGGGCGAGGAGCTGCCCGAGGACCCGGAGCACCCGCGCAACAAGCCGCGCCCGTTCGTACGGGCCGAGCAGGAGAAGCGGCTCAAGGCCGCCGAGCGCGCGTACCAGCAGCTCGGCAAGGTGAACCCGCTCGCGCTCGAGGAGTTCGCGGCGCTGGAGGAGCGGCACAAGTTCCTCAGCGAGCAGCTGGAGGACCTGAAGAAGACGCGCGCCGATCTGCTGCAGGTCGTCAAGGAGGTCGACGAACGGGTCGAGCAGGTCTTCACCGAGGCCTACCGCGATACGGCGCGGGAGTTCGAGGGCGTCTTCAGCCGGCTGTTCCCCGGCGGCGAGGGGCGGCTGATCCTCACCGACCCGGAGAACATGCTGACCACCGGCGTGGACGTCGAGGCGCGGCCGCCCGGCAAGAAGGTCAAGCGGCTCTCGCTGCTCTCCGGCGGCGAGCGCTCGCTGACCGCCGTGGCCATGCTGGTGTCGATCTTCAAGGCCCGCCCGAGCCCGTTCTACGTGATGGACGAGGTCGAGGCCGCGCTCGACGACACCAACCTGCAGCGGCTCATCCGGATCATGCAGGAGCTCCAGGAGTCCTCGCAGCTGATCGTGATCACGCACCAGAAGCGCACGATGGAGGTCGCCGACGCGCTGTACGGCGTCTCCATGCAGGGCGACGGCGTCTCGAAGGTGATCAGCCAGCGACTGCGCTGACCTGGGCTCCTTTGGTCACTCTCCAGTGGTGGCCTGTTGTGATCTGTGCGCCACTGGACGGGTGACCAGCACACAAGAAGCGCGCGCCGCCGCTCCGGATCATCTCGGCCACGTCATCTTCATCACCGCGGCCGCCGCGATGGGCGGATTCCTGTTCGGCTACGACAGCTCCGTGATCAACGGCGCCACGGTCGCCATCCAGGACAGGTTCGGCCTCAGCGCGGACACGCTGGGGTGGGTCACCGCGATCGCGCTGCTCGGCTGCGCGGCCGGCGCCGCGCTCGCGGGCCGGCTGGCCGACCGGCTCGGCCGGATCCGCGTCATGCACATCGCGGCCATCCTCTTCACCGTCAGCGCCGTGGGTTCGGCCCTGCCGTTCGCCGTCTGGGATCTGATGATCTGGCGGTTCATGGGCGGCATCGGCATCGGTATGGCCTCGGTGATCGGCCCCACGTACATCGCCGAGGTGGCGCCGCCCGCGTACCGGGGCCGGCTCGCCTCGTTCCAGCAGGCCGCCATCGTCATCGGTATCGCCGTCTCCCAGCTGGTCAACTGGGGCATCCTCAACATGGCGGACGGCGACCAGCGCGGAAAGATCGGCGGGCTCGAGGCCTGGCAGTGGATGCTCGGCGTCATGGTCGTCCCGGCCGTCCTGTACGGGCTGCTGTCCTTCGTGATTCCCGAGTCGCCGCGCTACCTGATCTCCGCGGGCCGTATCCAGCAGGCCAAGAAGGTGCTCGCCGAGGTGGAGGGCACTTCCGTCGACACGGACGTGCGGGTCGCGGAGATCGAGGCCGGCATGCGCAGCGAGCACAAGTCGACGTTCAAGGATCTGCTCGGCAGCAAAATGGGCTTCCTGCCGATCGTCTGGATCGGCATCGGGCTCTCCGTATTCCAGCAGCTCGTCGGCATCAACGTGATCTTCTACTACTCGAACCAGTTGTGGCAGTCGATCGGCAAGGACCCCTCCAGCTCGTTCCTGTACTCGTTCGAGACCTCGATCGTGAACATCATCGGTACCGTCATCGCGATGATCTTCGTCGACCGGATCGGCCGCAAACCGCTCGCGATCATCGGCTCGGTCGGCATGGCCGTCGCCCTGTTCACCTGTGCCTGGGCCTTCTCGTACAAGACGGGATCCGGTGACAGCGTCTCGCTGCCGAACGCCCAGGGCCTGACCGCGATCATCGCCGCCAACGCGTTCGTGCTCTTCTTCGCCCTCTCCTGGGGCGTGGTGGTCTGGGTGCTGCTCGGCGAGATCTTCCCGGGCCGGATCCGGGCCGCGGCGCTCGGTGTGGCGGCCTCCGCCCAGTGGCTGGCCAACTTCGCCATCACCAAGACGTTCCCGAGCATGTCGGAGTGGAGCCTGAGCGGCTCGTACGTCATCTACGGCGCCTTCGCCGTGCTCTCCATCCCGTTCGTCCTGAAGTTCGTGAAGGAGACCAAGGGCAAGGTGCTCGAAGAGATGGGCTGAGCCCTTGGTCCCTCCGCGGCTCAGAGCTTGCAGTTCGGCAGCACCTGCTCGGTGAACAGGTGCAGGCTGCGCCAGCCCTCGTCGATCGGCATGCCGCCGCACAGCGGGTGCAGGACGAGGTTGCCGAGCGTGGTGTCGGCCGCCGTGACGCACTCCTCGGGCGTGAGGATCCGGTAGACGCCCTCCGCGCGCAGCTCCTCGACGGTGCTCGCGCCCGAGCTGACCGCGGACTTGATGTCCTTGTTCTGCCAGGACTTGTACATCTGCGCCTCGTGCAGGAAGTGGTGCCCGAACTCGGCCCAGGTGCGGTCCGGGTCCTCCGAGATGTGCAGCAGCGGCGTCTCCTCGCCGGGCATCAGGACCCAGCCCTCGGTGCCGTACTCCGCGAGCATCTCGTTGTAGTACGTCTCCAGCTCGGGCAGGTGCGCGCTCGGGAAGAACGGCAGGCCGAGGCGGGCGGCGCGGCGCGCGGCCGGCTTGGAGGAGCCGCCGACGACCAGCATCGGATGCGGATCGGTGTACGGGCGCGGGGTGACCTTGACCGTACGGCCCTCGTACTCGAAGGGCTCGCCCGTCCAGGCCTTGAGGAGGGTCTCCAGGAGTCGGTCCTGGAGCTTGCCGCGCCGGCCCCACTCGACGCCGAACATCTCGTACTCCTCGGGCCGGTAGCCGATGCCCGCGACCGTCATCAGACGGCCCTTGCTCATCAGGTCGAGTACGGCGATCTCCTCGGCGATCCGCAGCGGGTCGTGCAGCGGGCCGAGGATCGCGGAGATCGTGACCGCGATGTTGCGCGTCGCACCGAAGACACCGGCCGCGAAGTGGAACGGGGACGGCAGCCAGTTGTTGTCGGTGCCGTGGTGCTCCTCGGTCTGGATCATGGTCATGCCCGCACTGTCGGCGAAGCGGGCCATCTCCAGCGCGGCGCCGTAGCGGTCGGCCAGCTGCGCGGGTGTGCCTTCGGGGTCGATGAGGTTGAAGCGTGCGACCGAGACGGGCATGACGGGCGTCCCCTTTGACGACGGTGGTCGGGTGGGGGCAGCCGCGCTGACGTCCCCCTTGGGCCGTGTCGGGGGACGGTAGCTGACGTGGCGTCAGATGGATAGGGGTGGGGTGGGCTGTCCTGTACGGGTGTCTCGGCCGGGGGAGCGGACAGCGGACGGCCTCGAACGACGTTTCTGTGGCGGCCCTCGGAGTGAGGGCCGCCACACTGTAGGGCGCTGAGCGCCCGACCCCGCCGACGCTGATACTGGCTGGGTTGTGACTCCGCCCGCGAGGGCTTCCCGTCAATCCCGAGACTGATCGGTGGACCAGCCCGGCCCCGCCAGGACAACGCCGGTGTGTGCCTCCGGGTCACGCATACTGGGCCTGTTATGGAAATCGTCATCCTTGCTGTAGTCATCGCCCTGGTCGCGGTCGGCGCGATCAGCGGGCTCGTGGTCAGCGGCCGCAAGAAGAAGCAGCTGCCGCCCTCGGCCCCGTCGAGCACTCCGACCATCACCGCTCCCCCCGCCGAGCCGCACGTCGGCGATGAGGCCGCGGAGCCGAAGGAAGAGCCGCGCCGCACGATCGAGGAGGTGGAGCTCCCCCAGGCCGCGGCCCCCGTCGAGGAGGCCGAGCCGGTCGTCGAGGAGGAGCTCCCGCCCACGCCCGAGATCGAGGTGCCCGAGCCCACGGCCGGCCGCCTGGTCCGGCTGCGCGCCCGGCTGGCCCGCTCCCAGAACTCGCTCGGCAAGGGGCTGCTCTCGCTGCTCTCGCGCGAGCACCTCGACGACGACACCTGGGAGGAGATCGAGGACACCCTGCTCACCGCGGACGTCGGTGTCGCGCCCACCCAGGAGCTCGTCGAGCGCCTGCGCGAGCGCGTGAAGGTGCTGGGCACCCGGACGCCCGACGAGCTGCGGGCGCTGCTGCGCGAGGAGCTGCTCACGCTTCTCGGCACGGACTTCGACCGTCAGGTGAAGACCGAGAAGGAGGGGGAGGGCCCCGGCATCGTGATGGTCGTCGGCGTCAACGGCACCGGCAAGACCACCACCACCGGCAAGCTCGCCCGTGTCCTTGTCGCGGACGGCTCCACCGTCGTGCTCGGCGCGGCGGACACCTTCCGTGCCGCGGCCGCCGACCAGCTGCAGACCTGGGGCGAGCGTGTCGGTGCCTACACCGTGCGCGGCCCCGAGGGCGGTGACCCGGCCTCCGTCGCGTTCGACGCGGTGAAGGAGGGCAAGGAGATGGGCGTCGACGTGGTGCTCATCGACACCGCAGGGCGGCTGCACACCAAGACCGGTCTCATGGACGAGCTCGGCAAGGTCAAGCGGGTCGTCGAGAAGCACGCGCCGCTCGACGAGGTGCTGCTCGTGCTGGACGCGACCACCGGGCAGAACGGTCTGGTCCAGGCGCGGGTCTTCGCCGAGGTCGTGGACATCACCGGCATCGTGCTCACCAAGCTCGACGGCACCGCCAAGGGCGGCATCGTCGTCGCGGTCCAGCGCGAGCTCGGTGTGCCGGTCAAGCTGGTCGGTCTCGGCGAGGGGCCGGACGACCTGGCGCCGTTCGAGCCGGAGGCGTTCGTGGACGCGCTGATCGGGGACTGATCTCCCGCGTTCGTACGTGACGAAGGGCCCGCTCCCGGAAGGGATGCGGGCCCTTTGCGTGGGCGGGCGGCGGCAGGGGCCGGGTGGGGCCGGGCGCGGGCTAGGTGCGGTGCGACGCGTAGGCCAGCGCGCCCAGAACCAGCCGTGCCTGGGGCGGATTCGAGGCGGAGTCGAGGTCCGGCGCGCGCAGCCAGCGGACCGGGCCGAGGCCCGCGCGGTCGGACGGGGGAGCGGTGATGTGGTCGCCGCGGCCCAGGCCCCGCAGGTCGAGGTCGGCGTCGTCCCAGCCCATCCGGTAGAGCAGCGCGGGCAGTTCGGCCGCGGCGCCCGGGGCGACGAAGAACTGGGCGCGGCGGTCCGGGGTGGAGATCACGGGGCCGAGGGGCAGGCCCATGCGCTCCAGACGGATCAGCGCGCGGCGGCCCGCGGACTCGGAGACCTCGAGGATGTCGAAGGTGCGGCCGACCGGGAGCATCGCGGCGGCGCCGGGGAACTCGCCCCAGGCGTGCGTCACTTCGTCGAGCGTGGCGCCCGCGGGCAGCTCGCCGGCGAAGGTGAGGGGGTGGGCGCCGGGCGCCTCACACCGTGTGTCGCCGCAGGAGCAGCTGCCGGACGCGGCCCGGGCGCCCGGGACGACGGACCAGCCCCACAGTCCGGTGAATTCGGCCACGGCCGTGCACTCGGACATACGGCCGCGCCGCCGTGCACCGGTGCGGTTCTCGCGGATACCGCGGCTGCCGCCGATCGTGAAGCCCATGCCCCCTCCAACGGGTCGAACGCGTCCATGGTTACGAGCCGGAGTGCGCCCCTCACTCTCCGTGCAACGGCGCCCCAAGGGTCAGGTGCGGCGCCCGGAGGGGGCTCGGGTGGTGCGACGACCGGCGCGCGCCCCGGTGCGCTTCGCTCCGCCCACTCCCGTCCGTCATGTGTCAAGTGAATCGCGTGTAGCGGCAACTGAGTTCATTCGAAGGGGTGGCGAAAGGTGGCGTTTCTCGGAACGCCCTCGCCGGGAGGGTGATCGTAGGATTACTTTCGGTTCACAGGCCGAGAGATGTATGCGGTTGCGGGTATGCCGGAGGCAAGTCGGTTTCCTGTTCGACGGGTGGCGAAGTGCCGGACAGGGAGACATAACTCACGGCATTCTGTAAGGACTTGAGTCCGAGCAGAGTTGACTTCAGGGATGGGGGCGTTCCAGTGGGCGGCACGGGAGGCAGCGGTTCGCATGCCGAGAAGCGCCCCAACGAGCAGCTGACGTCCTGGTTCGTCCGGAGCGGCTGGTCCAAGGGCGAGCTGGCCCGTCAGGTCAACCGCCGTGCCCGCCAGATGGGCGCGAACCACATCTCCACCGACACCTCCCGCGTACGCCGCTGGCTGGACGGCGAGCAGCCGCGCGAGCCGATCCCGCGGATCATGTCGGAGCTGTTCTCCGAGCGCTTCGGCGCCGTCGTCGCCGTCGAGGACCTGGGTCTGCGCACCGCGCACCAGGCGCCGTCCGTGTCCGGTGTGGACCTGCCCTGGACCGGCGAGCAGACCGTCGACATGATCAGCGAGTTCTCGCGCAGCGACCTGATGCTCGCCCGCCGCGGCTTCCTCGGCAGCTCCCTCGCCCTCGCCGCCGGTCCCGCCCTGATCGAGCCGATGCAGCGCTGGCTGGTGCCGAGCCCCGCCGGCGGCCTCGCCCCTGAGCCCGCCACCCCGATCCGGCGCGGCACGCGGCTCTCCGGCCCCGAGCTCGACCTGCTCGAATCCACCACTGTGATGTTCCGCCAGTGGGACGCGCAGTGCGGCGGCGGTCTGCGGCGCAAGGCCGTCGTCGGCCAGCTCCACGAGGTGACCGATCTGCTGCAGGAGCCGCAGCCCGAGGAGACCCAGCGGCGGCTGTTCCGGATCGCGGCCGAACTGGCCGAGCTGGCCGGGTGGATGAGCTATGACGTCGGTCTGCAGCCCACCGCGCAGAAATACTTCGTGCTCGCGCTGCACGCGGCGAAGGAAGGCAACGACAAGTCCCTCGGCTCGTACATCCTCTCCGGGATGAGCCGGCAGATGATCCATCTCGGCCGTCCCGACGACGCCCTCGAGCTCATCCACCTCGCGCAGTACGGCAGTCGGGACTGCGCCACGTCGCGCACCCAGGCGATGCTGTATGCGATGGAGGCCCGGGCGTACGCGAACATGGGCCAGCCCAGCAAGACCAAGCGGGCCGTGCGGATGGCCGAGGACACCTTCGCGGACGCGCTGGAGTCGAGCGAGCCCGAGCCCGACTGGATCCGCTTCTTCTCCGAGGCGGAGCTCAACGGGGAGAACGCACACTCGTACCGCGACCTCGCCTACGTCGCGGGCCGCAGCCCCACCTACGCCTCGCTCGCCCAGCCCGTCATGGAGCGCGCGGTCGAGCTGTTCGCGAAGGACAGCGAGCACCAGCGCTCGTATGCGCTGAATCTGATCGGGATGGCGACCGTGCATCTGCTCCAGAAGGAGCCCGAGCAGAGTGTCGTCCTCGCCGAGAAGGCGCTGACCGTCGCGAAGAAGGTGCGCTCCGAGCGCGTCAACACGCGGCTGCGCAAGACCCTCGACACCGTGGTGCGCACCTACGGCGAGGACACCACCATCTACGACCTGACCGACCGGCTCACCCGGCAGCTGCCCGAGGCGGCGGAGGCCGTGTAGTCACCCGCACCACCCACGAGACTCCGGCCGCGGCCGGCCATCCGAACCACCCGACTCGGCTCCCCCACCGCCAGGTCAATCGGATGGCCCCCGCGGCCGGTTTTTTGTGGGCCGCCCGGGAGGAATGCGGGCAAGCCCCCCGACCGGGGCAGTTCATGTACGCGTAACACGCACGACCTCTTCGTCACTGCCGCGAAACATCGAGCGGCACTCCTCGAAACCGCGGCGCGGGAATCTCTGGCCAATAACCGGCCCACCCCTCATGCACCGCGCTTCGCCCGCACGGGCCGTACACGACGACGAGGAGACGCCGATGCCCCCAGGCATCCTGCTCGCCGCAGAGGAGCCCACGCTCTCCTCTGCCAACACCGGGTTCATGCTCATCTGCTCCGCCCTGGTGATGCTGATGACGCCCGGCCTTGCCTTCTTCTACGGAGGCATGGTCCGCGTCAAGTCCACGCTGAACATGCTGATGATGAGCTTCATCAGCCTCGGGATCGTCACGATCCTGTGGGTGCTCTACGGCTTCAGCATCGCGTTCGGCACCGACACCGGCGGCCTCTTCGGCTGGGAGGGCGACTACGTCGGCCTCAGCGGGCTCGGGATCACCCAGCTCTGGGACGGCTACACGATTCCCGTCTATGTCTTCGCCGTCTTCCAGCTGATGTTCGCGATCATCACGCCCGCCCTGATCAGCGGCGCGCTCGCGGACCGTGTGAAGTTCACGGCCTGGGCGCTGTTCATCGCCCTGTGGGCCACGATCGTCTACTTCCCGGTCGCGCACTGGGTCTGGGGTACCGGCGGCTGGGCCTTCGAGCTCGGCGTCATCGACTTCGCCGGCGGTACCGCCGTGCACATCAACGCCGGTGCCGCGGCCCTCGGTGTGATCCTCGTGATCGGCAAGCGCGTCGGCTTCAAGAAGGACCCGATGCGGCCGCACTCCCTGCCGCTCGTGATGCTCGGCGCCGGTCTGCTGTGGTTCGGCTGGTTCGGCTTCAACGCCGGCTCGTGGCTCGGCAACGACGACGGTGTCGGCGCGGTCATGTTCGTCAACACGCAGGTGGCCACGGCCGCCGCGATGCTGGCCTGGCTCGCGTACGAGAAGATCCGCCACGGCGCGTTCACCACGCTCGGCGCGGCCTCGGGGGCCGTGGCCGGTCTCGTCGCCATCACCCCGTCCGGCGGTGCCGTCTCGCCGCTCGGTGCCATCGCCGTCGGTGCCATCGCCGGTGTGCTGTGCGCCATGGCCGTCGGCCTCAAGTTCAAGTTCGGCTACGACGACTCGCTCGACGTCGTCGGTGTCCACCTCGTCGGCGGCATCGTCGGCTCGCTGCTCGTCGGCTTCTTCGCCACCGGCGGTGTCCAGTCGGACGCCGCGGGTCTCTTCTACGGCGGTGGGCTCGGCCAGCTCGGCAAGCAGGCCGCTGGAGTCTTCGGGGTCCTCGCGTACTCCCTTGTCGTCTCTGCCATCCTCGCCTTCGTCATCGACAAGGCGATCGGCATGCGCGTGGCCGAGGACGACGAGGTCGCGGGCATCGACACGGTCGAACACGCCGAGTCCGCCTACGACTTCAGCGGCGCGGGCGGCGGTGCGGCACCTCGTACCGCCTCGGTTCCCGCACCGCCCTCAGCCACGGCCCAGGACGCCGGCGCACCCGCAAAGAAGGTTGACGCATGAAGCTGATCACCGCGGTCGTGAAGCCGCACCGGCTCGACGAGATCAAGGAGGCCCTGCAGGCCTTCGGCGTGCACGGTCTGACCGTCACCGAGGCCAGCGGCTACGGCCGCCAGCGCGGGCACACCGAGGTCTACCGGGGTGCCGAGTACACCGTGGACCTCGTACCGAAGATCCGTATCGAGGTCCTGGTCGAGGACGACGACGCCGAGCAGCTGATCGATGTCGTCGTGAAGGCCGCCCGCACCGGCAAGATCGGCGACGGCAAGGTCTGGTCGATCCCGGTCGAGACGGCGGTACGCGTCAGGACCGGCGAGCGCGGACCCGACGCGCTCTGAGTGGCAACTGAAAAGGCAAGGAGCTGCTGGGTGACGACTACGGACACCACGACGGAATCTGTGGGGGATTCAGGACCCAGCGGTTATGCGGCGGCCCGGCTGCGCCTCCTTCAGGGGGAGGCGCAGTCCGGGCCGCCGCGCCGTGCGGCCCTGGCGCAGCTGACGGACGAGTGGCTGGCGGGCCTCTTCGGTCCGGTGAAGGGCGCCTCGCTCGTGGCCGTCGGGGGATACGGCCGCGGGGAGCTGTCGCCGCGCAGCGACCTCGATCTGCTCCTGCTGCACGACGGCAGCGCGGGCGCCGGCGAGATCGCCGCGCTCGCGGACCGGATCTGGTACCCGGTGTGGGACCTCGGGCTCGCCCTCGACCACTCCGTACGGACCCCCGGCGAGGCGCGCAGGACCGCGGCCGAGGACCTCAAGGTCCAGCTCGGCCTCCTCGACGCCCGGCATGTCGCGGGTGACCTGGGGCTCACCGCCGGACTGCGGACCGCGGTGCTCGCCGACTGGCGCAACCAAGCACCGCGCAGGCTCGGTGAGCTGCAGGAGCTGTGCGCGGAGCGCGCCGAGCGGCAGGGCGAGTTGCAGTACCTGCTCGAACCCGACCTCAAGGAGGCGCGCGGCGGTCTGCGCGACGCCACCGCCCTGCGCGCCGTCGCGGCCTCCTGGCTCGCCGACGCGCCCCGCGCCGGACTCGACGAGGCGCGCCGCCGTCTGCTCGACGTCCGCGACGCCCTGCACCTCGTCACCGGGCGCGCCACCGACCGGCTCGCGCTGCAGGAGCAGGACCAAGTGGCCGAATCCCTGGGCCTGCTGGACGCCGACGCGCTGCTGCGGCAGGTATACGAAGCGGCCCGGACCATCTCGTACGCGAGCGACGTCACCTGGCGCGAGGTGAGCCGGGTGCTGCGGGCGCGGAAGGCGAAGCCGCGGCTGCGGGCCATGCTGGGTGGCGGGAAGGCCGTTCCGGAGCGCACCCCGCTCGCCGAAGGAGTGGTCGAGCAGGACGGCGAGGTGGTGCTCGCGCGCGTGGCGCGGCCCGAACGCGATCCGGTGCTCCCGCTGCGGGCCGCCGCGGCCGCCGCCCAGGCCGGACTCCCGCTCTCCCTGCACGCCGTACGGGCGCTCGCGAGCATGACGCGTGCTCTGCCCACGCCGTGGCCGGCCGAGGCGCGCGAGCAGTTCGTGACGCTGCTCGGGGCCGGGCGGCCGACGGTCGCCGTGTGGGAGGCCCTGGAGGCCGAGGGCCTGATCACCCGGCTGCTGCCCGACTGGGAGCGTGTGCGCTGCCGTCCGCAGCGCAACGCGGTGCACACCTGGACCGTGGACCGGCACCTCGTCGAAGCCGCCGTCCAGGCCGCGGAACTGACCCGGCGCGTGCACCGGCCCGACCTGCTGCTCGTCGCCGCGCTCCTGCACGACATCGGCAAGGGCTGGCCCGGCGACCACTCCGAGGCGGGCGAGGTCATCGCGCGGGACGTGGCAGCGCGCATCGGCTTCGAGCGCGCCGACGTCGAGGTGATCGCCACGCTCGTACGGTGTCATCTGCTGCTCATCGACACGGCGACCCGGCGCGACCTGGACGATCCGGCCACCATCCGGTCCGTGGCGGAGGCGGTGGGATCCGCCTCGACCCTGGAACTGCTGCATGCGCTCACGGAGGCGGACGCGTACGCGACCGGGCCCGCCGCCTGGTCCTCGTGGCGCGGCTCCCTGGTGGCCGACCTGGTGAAGCGGGTGGGGGCGGTGCTCGCCGGGGGGCCGGTGCCCGATCCTGTCTCGCTGCCGAACACCGTCGAGCAGGAACGGCTCGCACTGGAGGCGTTCCGCACCGGAGGGCCGGTTCTGGCGCTCCGGGCGCAGACCGAGGGAACGGCGTCCGACGAACCCGTCGGCGTCGAACTCCTCGTGGCCGTGCCCGACCAGCCGGGCGTGCTGCCCGCGGTGGCGGGCGTCCTCGCGATGCACCGGCTCACCGTGCGGACGGCGGATCTGGGGGTGGTGTCGCTCCCGGACGAGGTGGAATCCGGGGCCGCTGCGGGCTCGGTACTGCTGCTGCAGTGGCGGGTGGCCGCCGAGTACGGCTCGCTGCCCGAGGCGGCCCGGCTGCGCGCCGACCTCGTACGCGCCCTGGACGGCTCCCTCGACATCGCCGCCCGGCTCGCCGAGCGGGACGCGGCGTATCCGCGGCGCCGAGGGGCCGTGGCTCCGCCGGCCCGGGTGTCGGTCGCGCCCGCGGGCTCGCGGCTGGCAACGGTGATCGAGGTACGGGCCCAGGACGCACCCGGCCTGCTGCACCGGATCGGACGCGCCCTGGAGGCAGCGGGCGTGCGGGTGCGCTCGGCACACGTCAGCACGCTGGGGTCCAACGCGGTGGACGCGTTCTATGTCACCGGACCGGAGGGGGCGCCGTTGGCTGCGGGGGATGCGGCGGAAGTGGTGCGGGGGGTGGAGGGGGCACTGGGGTAACGCAGGCCAACCCAGCCCCGCCGGCGTTTGAGGCGATCCGAACGAAGTTCGGATGAGGGGGGTCCGGGGGCGAAGCCCTCGGTTTCGGGAAGGGGCGGGGTGGGGGAGAAAGCCCGCCGCAGGCGCCCCACCCGTACCCCCACCGACCGGAGTCCCGGCCACGAGAGCTGACTGCTTGCGGCGCCGGATACCCTGGAAGGCGCACATGCCCGCCCGCCCCCGACCCGAGGATTCGCGACCGCCGTGTTCGATACTCTCTCCGACCGCCTCGCAGCGACATTCAAGAACCTCCGCGGCAAGGGTCGCCTCAGCGAGGCGGACATCGACGCCACGGCACGGGACATCCGTATCGCGCTGCTCGAGGCCGACGTCGCCCTGCCCGTCGTGCGCGCCTTCATCAAGCAGGTCAAGGAACGCGCCGCCGGCGTCGAGGTCTCGCAGGCGCTGAACCCGGCGCAGCAGGTCATCAAGATCGTCAACGAGGAGCTCATCGGCATCCTCGGCGGCGAGACCCGCCGGCTGCGCTTCGCCAAGTCCGGCCCGACCGTGATCATGCTCGCGGGTCTGCAGGGTGCCGGTAAGACCACGCTCGCCGGAAAGCTCGGCCAGTGGCTCAAGGGCCAGGGCCACGCGCCGCTGCTCGTCGCCTGTGACCTGCAGCGCCCCAACGCCGTCAACCAGCTCAGCGTCGTCGCCGAGCGCGCCGGCGTCGGCATCTACGCGCCGCAGCCGGGCAACGGGGTGGGCGACCCGGTGCAGGTCGCGCAGGACTCCATCGAGTACGCGAAGACCAAGCAGTACGACGTGGTCATCGTCGACACCGCGGGCCGCCTCGGTATCGACCAGGAGCTGATGCAGCAGGCCGCGGACATCCGCGACGCCGTGAAGCCCGACGAGGTCCTCTTCGTCGTCGACGCGATGATCGGTCAGGACGCGGTCAACACCGCCGAGGCCTTCCGCGACGGTGTCGGCTTCGACGGCGTGGTGCTCTCCAAGCTCGACGGTGACGCCCGTGGTGGTGCCGCGCTCTCGATCGCGCACGTCACCGGCCGCCAGATCATGTTCGCCTCCAACGGCGAGAAGCTTGACGATTTCGACGCGTTCCACCCGGACCGCATGGCGTCCCGCATCCTCGGCATGGGCGACATGCTCAGCCTCATCGAGAAGGCCGAGCAGACCTTCTCGCAGGCCGAGGCCGAGAAGATGGCCGCCAAGCTGCAGAGCGCCAAGGGCGGCAAGGACTTCACGCTCGACGACTTCCTGGCTCAGATGGAGCAGGTCAGGAAGATGGGCTCGATCTCGAAGCTGCTCGGCATGCTGCCGGGCATGGGCCAGATCAAGGACCAGATCAACAACATCGACGAGCGCGATGTGGACCGTACGGCGGCCATCATCAAGTCGATGACCCCCGCGGAGCGCGCGGACGCCACGATCATCAACGGCTCGCGCCGTGCCCGTATCGCCAAGGGTTCCGGTGTCGAGGTCAGCGCGGTCAAGAACCTGGTCGAGCGCTTCTTCGAGGCGCGCAAGATGATGTCGCGGATGGCGCAGGGCGGTGGCATGCCGGGGATGCCCGGGATGCCGGGCATGGGCGGTGGCCCGGGCCGGCAGAAGAAGCAGCAGAAGCAGGCCAAGGGCAAGCGGAAGTCGGGCAACCCGATGAAGCGGAAGGCCGAGGAGCAGGCGGCTCAGGCCAAGCGCGAGCAGGCGGCGCAGGGTGGCGGCGCGTTCGGTCTGCCGGGCGGGCAGCAGGGGCAGGACTTCGAGCTTCCGGACGAGTTCAAGAAGTTCATGGGCTGAGGTTCTTGGTTGTACGGGTAAGGGCTCGGGTCACCGTGACGGTGACCCGAGCCCTTACCTTTTCTCGGTCCTCAGGAACCGACCGGGGTGCTGTGCAGTGCAAGCCCGCTCGCCAGCCCTCCCGGATCCAGCCCCAGCGCAACCGCCGCCGTGGCCCCCACATCCGCCAACGACCCGGCATCCGGCAGGAGTTCGACCCCGGCGGCGCCCGGCCGGTGGATCAGGACCGGGACGTACTCCCGTGTGTGGTACGCGTGCCCGATCGTCGGATCGTTGCCGTGGTCGCCGGTGACGATCAGCCGGTCGCGGGGTGAGTCGAGGAGCGACAGCAGCTCCAGGAGCCCCGCGTCCACCTCCTCCAGGACCTCGCCGAAGCGGCGTACGTCCTGCTGGTGGCCGGCCAGATCCGTCTCCTGGACGTTGGCGACGGTCAGGCCGGGGCGGCGGGCGGCCTCCAGCGTGTGGGCCAGGACCTCGGCCGTCGGCACCGCCGGCCGCCGTACGGCCGCCTCGCACTCCAGGATGTCCGCCGCCTTGCCGACCAGCGTCACCGGGATCCCGGCCGCCGCCGCGAGCGAGGGCAGCTGGCGCGTGTGGTCCAACTCCGCGCCCAGGTGCTGCACTTCGAGCCCGCCGTTGCGGTAGAAACCGCTGGCCGGGGTGTCGAGGCCGATGGTCGAGGCGTCTCCTTCGCGTACGTACGTGGCGAGGGGCGCCGTCGCGTGGCCGCCGACCGCGATCACGCGGGCGACCGGGGCGACCGTCCGTACCGTACGGGCGATGGAGAGGATCGACGCGAAGGGGAAATCCTCCAGGCGGCCGGAGGTGTTCCAGTTGATGCCGGGGTCGGCTTCGAGGTTGTCGTGGACGAGCACGGAACCGTCCACGACCAACAGGGGCTTTCCGTCGAGGAGTTCGACCCGGTGGCCCGCGGCGCGCAGCGCGGCGCTCACCTCGTCGAGGTGCTCCGCGAGCCGCGCCACCGTGACCTTGCTGAAGTCCGCGCCCATCATCGTCTGATGCCCGGCGAAGGTGTCCGCGCCGGGATACCCGAGCGCCGCCCGCCCTGCCGCGACGGGCAGCGGGGTGCTGCGGGCCAGGTCGCGGTGGGGGTGGACGAGCCCGAGGCCCAGCTTGCCGAGGGCGGGCAGGTGCAGGGGCCGGCCGAGGGCGCGGGCGCAGTGGTCGAGGACGTGGCCGCAGGTGTCGGCCTGCAGGTCGCCGGGGCGCAGCACCCCGGCGTCGGGCATCGCGCCCACACCGAAGCCGTCGAGCACGACGATGACGGTACGACCGAGGCCGCTGCTCATGCGGTCGCCTCCGTCTGCGGGCGGCCCAACGCGTCGTACAGGCCGGTGAGCCGAGGACGGCCGGTGGAGATGCCGGCGACCACCGCGACATTGCTGCGGGTCACGAAGATCTGCGTACGGAACGCGAGAAGGGCCGTGTCGCCCACCCGGACCGCGTCCGACGCCTCGAGGAGGCGGTAGTAGTCGATGTTCTCGGCGGGGGCGTCGAGCACGGCGAGGCGCGTTCCCGTACGGGGAAGGAGAGCCTGCTTGATGCCCGCCCGCGGGTAGAACCCGCCGCCGTACACCGCGGGCCGCCCGTCGGCGAGCGTGTGCGCGACCTCGGTGACGTAGACGTACGCGGGCGTCTCGGGCTGGCCGGGGTCCGTCGCGTGCAGCGGGGTCGTGCCGGTCAGCGCGTGGCCGGGCTCGCCGTGCGTCGCGCCGAGCGAGGCGAGCAGCGGCAGCGAGGCCATCGAGGTGGCGCTGGGGGCGCTGAGCTTGAGCGCGGTGTGGCCGCGCGCGGCCAGCACCTCACGGCCCTTGAGCGCGATCTCGAAGTTGGGCGTCGCGCGCGGCGTGCCGTCCTCCGGGTCGCACAGCACGCACGGAAAGGCGGTCACGCCCGCGATCCGCACTCCGTCGAGCCGCTCGGCCTCGGCCGCGAAGGCGTCGAGCGCGTCGAGGGGTACGCCGCCTTCCTGGCCGGGGTAGACGGCGCCGGGTGCGCCTTCGAGGCGGATCAACACATCCTGGACGAAGCCGAGTTCGCGGGCCGCTTCGGATACGGCACGGGCGTTGGCCAGGTCGAAGACCGTGACCGTCTCCGGGCGCCAGGCCAGCATCCCGGGCAGCTGCCGGTGCGGGATCTGCACGAGGTGGCCGAGGTTCCCGGCCTCGGCGCCCGCGGCGTGCAGGACGCGTGCCTCGGGCGGGTCGATGGCCGCGAACTTAGGGATGTGCCGCGCGATGGCCTTGATCAGTTCGGGGTTGCGTCCGAACTGCTTGACCACGAACCAGAGCGTGAGCCCGAGCCGTTCGGCCTCGGCGGCGAGCAGTGCCGCGTTGGCCTCGATCGCGTCGAGGTCCATCACGTACGTGTCCGGCGGGATCGCTCCCGTGCGGTGCAGTTCGGCCGCGGCCGCGGCGAGGCCGGGGTTGCGGGCGAGGAGGCTGGTGAGGAACACGGTCGTTCAGTCCTTGCTGTGGGGCGCGCCCGTGGTGGGCAGCTCGCGAAGGGCCTTGCGCAGGATGTCGATCACCAGGTCGGCGCCGGCCCGCATCGGATTGATCCGTACGGTCCAGTCGGCGAGCTCCGGTGCGTCGTCGAGGGACGAGCTCGACATCCGGTAGAAGAGCGGGGCGATCTCGTAGCGCGAGTTGGAGCCCACGGGGTAGGGCGCGGCTCCGAACTTCGCGGCGACCGCGGGCAGTTCACGGGCCACGGGACGGTCGAGGCGTACGAGCAGACAGCGGTCCTGCGCGTTCGCGATCCGCACCTCGGCCACCCCCTCGACCTCGCCCGCCGCGAGCCGCTCGGCCACCTCCGCACCGACCTGCGACTGCACCGACCACATCACCGGTACGTGGGTCAGGGCCCGCAGCGCGTCGAGGGCCTGGTGGCCCTGGACCTGGCCGCCGCCCGAGTAGTTGTCGGCGCGCACCCGGGCCACGAGGTCCCGCGCGCCGACCACGGCGCCCACACCCTCGGGGCCGTGCAGCTTGAAGAGGGAGAAGCAGGAGGCGTCCGCGCCGAGTTCGACCCCGGCGGCGGGCGTGCGCAGCACCGCGTAGTTGTCGTCGACGACGGTGCGCACCCCGGCCGCCCGGCAGGCCGCGAGGACCTCGCCCGGGTCGTAGGAGTCGGCCAGGCGCTGGCGGGTGTGCTGGACGTAGGCCCAGGTGAACCGGCCGGAGGCGAGGGCCTCCCGCAGCAGCCCGGCGTCGTTGAAGTCGACCTCGACCGTCTCCAGGCCAAGACCGCGCAGGGTCACTTCGGTGCTGCGGTAGACGGGCGCCTTGTGGATGAGCAGCGGGCCGCGGGCGGTGGCGAGCGCGGCGCGGATCGCGCCGGTGCCCGCGCCCTGCACGAGCGCGGCGTCCTCGGCGCCGAAGAAGGCGGCGAGCACGGCCTCCACACGTGCCGTGGTCCGCGGCCGGCCCAGACCGGGGACGACACCGGCGTCGGCGCTGAAGAGCTGCTCGCCCTCGAAGTGGGCGGCCGTGCACTCCATCAGCCGGAACTGCTTGGCGACGGCCTCCTGCAGGGGAACCGTGGCCAGCGGAAAGGTCTCGGGGAGCGTTGCGTGGGGGAGCTTCATCTCATACGTCCTCGTGGGCGGCGCCGCCCGTCAGGAAGCGCACCGGATTGCGGCGCGTCATCAGATCGATCAGGTCCTCGTCGACCCCCGCTGCCCTGGCCTGCCCCAGGAACGTACGGAACAAGTGCCCGTATCCCGTGCCGCCTTCGGACTCCAGATAGCCGTGCCGCGAGATGTCGCAGCTGAGCAGCACGCGGTCGGCGTGCCCGGCGTCGAGGAGCTGGAGCAGGAGCCGCAGCCGGGTCGCGTCGGACTGGTAGCTCTCCTTGCCCACGGTGTCGAAGGCCACGTAGGCCCCGCTCGCCGCGAGCGTCTTGTGCACGGCCGGGTCGTCGAGCAGGTCCTGGTGCCCGATCGAGATCCGCTGCGGGGCGAGGCCCGCCCCGGTCAGCAGGTCGAGCTGGGCGAGCCCGCCGTGTCCGAGCTGGGCGTGGGTGGCCACCGAGAGCCCGGTGGCCACCGCGGCCTTCGCGGCGGCGAGCAGCGAACGCGTCTCCGGCTCGCTCGGTACGTCGCCGTGGCTGCCGACCTCGCCGATGACCCCAGGACGTACGCCCGTCGTGCCGATCCCGCCGTTGATCTCGCGGATCAGCGTGCCCGCGAGCCGCTCGGCGCTCGCGTCACCGATCTCCTCGGGGTGGAAGGGCTCGTAGTACCAGCCGGTCGCGGCGACCACCGCGACGCCCGACTCCTCGGACATACGGGCCAGGGCCTCGGCGTCGCGGCCCATGCCGCGGCAGGTCAGCTCGATGACGAGCGTGAGCCCGAACTCCTCGCGCAGGGCAGTGAGTTCCCCGGTGATCCGCTTGCCGTGCACGGCCGGGTCGAGCACGGCCGCCCGGTCACCGGTCCGGTCCAGGTCGAGGGCCAGGTGCTCATGGGCGAGGGCGGGGCCGCGGACGGCGGCGGGGGAGAGGGGGCCGAGGACGGTCTGCAGGTGGTTCCCGTGGTGAGGGTGGTTCATGTCGTACGCCTTACTGCTGCTGTGCCGGATGCTGCTGTGGGGGAGCCGCGGCCTGGTCAGCCCTTGAGCGGGGTGAACAGGTTCATCCAGTACAGGAGGTTGAGGACGATGCCGCCGATGATCACCGCGACCGGCGCGGCGGCCATGCGCACGACCGGCCGTCCCATGGCCTCGTTGATCAGGTAGAGACCGCCGCAGATGAGGATGCCGAGGCCGCCGCCCATCGCGTTGGCCGCCATCAGCGAACCGAAGAGGATCGCGAGCCCGAGCGCCTCGCTGATCGCGCTGCGCAGGTGCTCCGAGGAGTCGCGGACGCTGGGGAGCTTGCCGAGGACCTTGCCGATGTAGGAGAGGGCGAGGACTTCGAGGGCGAAGACCGCGGCGCCGGCGAGCGCGGCGAGGAACGGGTTCGGCATCAGATAGCCGATGGGGTACGCGAGGGTGAAGCCCGCGATGCCGTACGCGCCCGAGGCCAGTGCGGTCGTCGCGATCAGCGGGATGAAGCCGAACACGCGGTAGAAGTCGACCTGCGCGGCCTCCGCGTACTGCTCCTTGGCGATCAGGAAGCTGGTGGCCTCGCCGCCGCCGAAGATCTTCATCTGGGCGAGGACACAGATACCGGCGCCGAGCACCATGAACAGCGGCAGGTACTTGCGCAGCCGCGCCGCGCTCGCGCTGAACAGCGAGGCCATCGGGTCCTCGACGCCCTCCGGGAGCTCGTACGAGATACCGGCGGCCTTGTCGGCCTTGCGCTGCTTGAGGTCCTTGTCGATGGCGAAGCCGATGAGGGCGAGGACACCGACGGCCATGGCGAGCGCGCCCGCGAACATGTTGGGCCAGATCTTCATCGTCATGACCACGAGGGCCAGTTCGACGACACCGACGATCGCGCCGCGAAGGCGGCCGAACTGCTTGGTGACCGCGAGCACCGGGAACAGCGTGAACAGGAAGAGGATCGGCGTCGACATCTGCTGCATCGCCGTCAGGAAGTCGACGGGCAGCTTCTTCGCCAGGTCGTTCGCGCCGCCGAGCCCGTAGACCACGACCGCACCCCAGCCGGCGCCCAGCAGCGGGGCCAGCCACTTCTTCGGGGACAGCAGACCGAGGATGTCGGTCGGCAGGAAGAGCAGCCAGGGGTTCAGGACCCCTGACACCAGCGCCATCGGCGCACCCAGACCGAAGATGAACCCCGCCGACAGACCGAACGACACCGCGGTGGTGGCGCTGCGGGTCGTGCGCTTCTGGATGAAGTCGAGCAGGAACGGCCGCACACCGTCGTTGAAGACGGCCAGCGCCATGTGCGAGATGTACGCGGTGAGCGCACACAGGGCGATGACCATCAGCTGCTGGGACAGCGTGAAGTCCAGGTTGCTCGCGGCGAGGTGAAGGGTGTGCGGGTCGCTCTGCGCGACGGCGGCGGATGCGGCGGGGATCACGGGGTCACTCCTTTGTGCCCTGGGTTACGGCGGGGGGATCAGCCGCGTGCGGCTATGGCGCGGGCGATGACCGGGGCGACGTCGCCGATCTGGTCCATCGCGAAGCCGAAGACCTTCTTGCCGCCCGCGATCAGCGCGGTCACCTCGTCCTCGGTGGGAACGCTGCGGCCGAAGGTGTGGCAGGCGGCCTGGCCCATCAGGCCGACGAGCACGCCGAGGGAGGCGCCGGCGCCGGTGTGGCAGGTGCCGAGGTAGAAGTCGGCCTGGTTGACGCGGAGCTTCATCGCCGCGTCCATGTCGCTGGACACGATGACCTCGACGCCGTCGAGACCGAGCTGCTTGACCGCTTCGGCGACCTCGACCTTGCCGACGCCGCCGGTGAGGATCTTCGTCATGATGGGGGTCCTTCTCGTGAGGAGGGAGGTGTGAGGACGGAGGTGTGAGGGGCGGGAGTGAGGGGTGGGGAGTGTGGGGCAGAGGATCAGGCGGTGGTGCTGTGCTGGGCCAGGACGGCCAGGTGCATCGCGAGGAAGTTGACCTCGGAGTCGGGGAGTTCGGCGCCGAGCGCGGTGGCGGCGCGGGCCGACACCTCGCGGGCGCCGGCCAAGGCCTCGGGGTGCCCCGCGAGTTCGGCCTCGACCTGGTCGTCGGTGAGGAACTGCTCGATCGGCTCGCCGGCGAGGAGGCGCGTCAGCGCCATCATCAGATGGCTGGTGAGCATGCCTGCCGACTCCTCCGTGACCGTGCGGCCCCGGTCGGAGAGCGCGGCGAGCTCCGCGGTCACGAAGTCGGCCACCTCGGGCCGGACTTGACCGCTCTCACGGAACAGCTGGATACGGAGTGCGAGCTGATCGTCCATGACCTTCCCTTCCTGCTTGTTTACTTCGGACAGTAACCAGGATTCTGGATTCTCCAGAGAGGCCTTGGTCCCGTCCCTGTCGGGCCTTTGAGCGGGGTTCAGTACGACGGGATCCGCTCGCCCCGCAGGACCTCTTGCTGCAGTGACGTCACGAGTGACAGATCGAGCCCGTCCCGTACCGCCTCCAGTGCGTGCGCCCCCTCCGAGCGGCCGACGATCGCGGCCGAGGAGTTGCGCAGCGACAGCTCCCGCGTGATCTCGTCACCCAGCGGCAGGACGTCGACGACCTCGCCGCCGAGCCGGTCCAGCTCGTCGATGTTCCAGACGGTGGCGTCCACGCGGGCGCGCCGGAAGAGGTCGGGCAGCTGCATGTACGAGGCCTCGATCCACTCGATGTCGGAGCGGCCCGCGAAGGCGCGCTCGACGAGCATCGACTGGTCCTGCGAGGAGCGGTCGATCGCCACGCGGAGCCCGGGCCGGGTGGGCTGGGCGCCCTGGCGTACGAGCAGTCCGTGGGCGCCGACGTAGGTGGCGGGGCCGAGGTCGGCGACCAGCTCGATGGGCTCGCCCGCCTCGATCAGCCGGTCCGCGGCGAAGCGCGAGAGCACGACGAGGTCGACCTTGCGTTCGACCAGCGCCGTGACCCGGTCGGTCGCACCGCGCATGAACGTGATCGCGAAAGGTGCGCCCGCCTCCTCGAACGCGGTCCGCAGGCCGGTCGCGAGGCCCTCGTACCGGCGGGAGTACGGCAGCGGCATCGCGGCGAGCAGGGTGCCGAGGCCGGAGAGGCGCCACAGTATGGCGCGGTCGGAGCGGACCAGGAACGTGCCGAGGTGGCCGCGCGCCTGGGTGGTGATCGCGCCGGACTCCTCGAGCATGGCGAGGGCCGCCTGGACCGTGCCGTTGCCGACCTTCAGCTCTTCGGCGAGGTCGCGCACCCGGGGGAGCCGGGTGTCGGGCTCCTGGCCGAGGAGCAGCACTGCCAGCTGGCGGGCGGTGAGTCCGTTGCGGGTGAGGAAGCGCTCGTCGATGCCGTTCACGGAGCCGACAGTAACCAGGATCCTGGATATTGCACAAGGGCCCTGCGGCCCGAGTCGTAATGCCGGAAATGCCCGCCTCTCGAATAATGGCGAGCGTGACAGCCCCCAGCCCTGTGCCCCCACGCGACCGCACCGACCAGCCGTGGCGCTCCGAGGGCGCACCGCCGCCGCCCCCGCCGAAGAAGAAGCTGTCCTGGCGCAGCCTCCTGTGGACGGCCCTGCTCGTCTATCTGCTGACGAACCTGATCCTGGGCTTCTTCGGCGACGACAAGCCGCGGACCATCTCGTACACGGAGTTCAGCAGCCAGCTCAACGCCGGCAACGTCGAGAAGATCTACGCCAAGGGCGATCAGATCCAGGGCGACCTGAAGAAGTCCGTGGACGCGCCCGACGGCGGCAAGGGGACCTATCAGGAGTTCATCACCCAGCGCCCGAGCTGGGCGGACGACCAGATCTGGGACGAGCTGACCAAGCAGAAGGTCACCGTCACCGCGGAGCCGGTCTACAAGGAGCCCAGCCTCCTCACCAACCTGCTCCTGTCCCTCCTGCCGATCCTGCTGCTCGTCGCGCTGTGGATGTTCATGGCCCGCAGAATGGCGGCGGGCATGGGCGGCGGCGCGGGCGGCATGCTGGGGCGCAAACAGCCGCCGAAACCCGTCGAGTTGGAGGCGGACAAGCGCACCACCTTCAAGGATGTCGCGGGCATCGACGAGGTCGAGGGCGAGCTCAACGATGTCGTCGACTTCCTCAAGAATCCCGAGGCGTACCGCAGGATGGGCGCCAAGATGCCCGGCGGCGTGCTCCTCGCGGGCCCGCCCGGAACCGGCAAGACGCTGCTCGCGCGGGCCGTCGCGGGCGAGGCGGGCGTGCCGTTCTTCTCGGCCTCGGCCTCCGAGTTCATCGAGATGATCGTCGGCGTCGGCGCCTCACGCGTCCGTGAACTCTTCGCCGAGGCACGCAAGGTGGCCCCCGCGATCATCTTCATCGACGAGATCGACACCATCGGCCGGGCCCGCGGCGGCGGCAGCGGCATGGGCGGCCACGACGAACGCGAGCAGACCCTCAACCAGATCCTCACGGAGATGGACGGCTTCTCCGGCTCCGAGGGCGTCGTGGTCCTCGCGGCCACCAACCGCGCCGACATCCTCGACCCCGCGCTCACCCGGCCGGGCCGCTTCGACCGTACGGTCACCGTGAGCCCGCCCGACCGCAAGGGCCGCGAGGCGATCCTGGAGATCCACACCCGCGAGATCCCGCTCGCGGACGGCGTGGACCTCGCGCAGGTGGCCCGTACGACCCCGGGCATGACCGGCGCCGAACTCGCCAACCTCGCCAACGAGGCCGCGCTCCTCGCGGTCAAGCGCCAGCAGACGCAGGTCACCCAGTCCGACCTGTCCGACGCCCTGGAGAAGGTCCAACTCGGCGCCGAGCGCCCGCTGGTGATGCCCGAGGAGGAGCGCCGCCGCACCGCGTACCACGAGAGCGGGCACGCGCTGCTCGGCATGCTGCAGCCGGGCGCCGACCCGGTCCGCAAGATCACCATCGTGCCGCGAGGCCGCGCGCTGGGCGTCACTCTGTCGACTCCCGACGCCGACAAGTACGCGTACACGGAGGAGTACCTGCGCGGCCGGATCATCGGCGCGCTCGGCGGAATGGCCGCCGAGCACACCGTCTTCGGCGTGATCACCACGGGCGCCGAGAGCGACCTGGAGCAGGTCACGAACCTCGCCCGCGGCATGGTCGCCCGCTGGGGCATGAGCGAGCGCGTCGGCCGCCTCTCGGCCGTGCCCAACGACAGCCAGAGCCCGTACGGTCTGACTGCCGCGCCCGCGACGCTCGACGCGATCGACGGCGAGATGCGCCGCATCGTCGACGAGTGCTACGAATCGGCCTGCCGTCAACTCCGCGAACACCGCGACAAGCTGGACGCGCTCTCCGAGGCGCTGCTCGCCGCGGAGACCCTGGACGAGGAGGACGCGTACCGGGCGGCCGGGATCACCCGCCTGACGAAGGCGGAGTGAGCGGCCGTTACTTGGTGGCGTGTTCAGGAACGCGCCACCAAGTAACGGAACACATTGGCCATCCACACCGTCCCGTCCCGCCGCAGATGCGGATGGAGCGCTTCCCTCAGCTCCTTGCGCACCTGCCCGAGGTCGGTCGCGCCGACCGCCGCGTCGAAGAGCCCCGTCGACAGCAGTCCGCGCACCGCGCTGTCCATGTCCGTGTAGCCGAACGGGCAGGACACCCGCCCCGAGCCGTCCGGCCGGAGGCCGGCGCGCTGGGCCACGTCCTCCAGGTCGTCGCGCTCCGAGGGCCGCCAGCTCCCTGTCGACCGCAGCGGATCCGCGAGCCGCGTCGCCACCCGCAGCACCGACGACGTGGTGCACCGCTCGGGCGGCCCCCACCCCGCGAGCACCACCGGGCTCCCGCGCTCGGCGAGCGGCGCGGCCCGCGCGAGCACGGGCGCGAGCCCTTCCGAGTCACCCGCCATGCAGCCGATCGGCTGGAACGCGGTGATGAGGTTGTACGGCGGGTCCCCCGCGGCGGCGGGACCGTCCTCCAGGAGGCGGGCGCTCCGGCCGTCCAGCACTCCATCGGACAGCAGGCGTTCGCGGGCGAGCGTGAGCCGTTCCGGACACAGCGCCTCGACACCGGTGACCTCCGCGCCCCGCGACGCCGCCATCAGGAGCGCGAGCCCCGACCCGCAGCCGAGACCGAGCAGCCGGGTTCCCGCGCCCACTTCGAGCCGCTCGTACACCGCCTCGTAGAGCGGTACGAGCATCCGCTCCTGGATCTCCGCCCAGTCCCGCGCGCGAAGGCGGGCATCCGCCGCCCGGGGAGCAGCGACGCCCGGGTGGGTGAGGTGCCGTTGCGCGAGCGTAGGTGTCATGAAGTGCGCCCCAATCGCCGAGAGTGCCCTATGTGACGTACGGTTCGCCCCGCACTCCCCCCGTATGCCAGACAACTCCCCATCCGCGCCCGCGTCCAGAGGGTGAGGGCAAAGCATGGAAGTCCCGGATACGGTCGCCGCAGGGGCCCTCGGCAACTGAGGCGGACCGCTCCGGTAGCGCCCGTCTCCAAAGAGGCGGAAAAGCCTCTTGCGCATCGCGTGACATCTGCAGCCCCGGCGCGTGTACTGGGCCTACGCGCCGGTGCGTACGCGCCGCTACGTACCTACTTAGTACGAGCTATACGGCATCTCCGCAGATCAGCGCACCCGCCCTCGTCCCGGCGCATGAGCGGCAACTGACTGGTACGGGCAAATTATTTGGGATGCCCCGGAATAGGAACACCGAAGGCCCTTGGCTCGTTATCACGACGTGAGCACGACACCACCTGTTCTCGCCGCAGAGCTGGCGCAGGCGTGGGCCGACATTCAGCGGTTCCACCCCGAGCTGCCGGATCTTGCCGCGCCCGAATCCCTGATCGGAGAGTCCTCGTCCGCCTGTGGCGCCGAGCTCTCCTTCGAGCGCCTGCTGCACGAGGCCGTGCACGGGATCGCCGCGGCCCGCGGTATCCGTGACACCTCGCGCGCGGGGCGCTATCACAACCGCCGCTTCCTCGCGGTCGCCGAGGAGCTGGGGCTCGACCACCCGGAGGAGCCCCATGCGAGCAGCGGTTTCTCGCTGGTCACGCTGAATACGGAGGCCAGAAAGCGCTACCGTCCGACGATCGAGCGGCTGCAGCGCGCCCTCAAGGCGCACACGGCCGCCACCTCGGCGGACACGGCCCGCTCCTTCCGCGGCCCGGCCGCACGCCACGGTTCGTCCGGCGGCGGCGTCCGCGTCAAGGCGGTCTGCGACTGCGGCCGCAATGTCCGGGTGGTCCCCTCGGTCCTGGCCCAGGCCCCGATCATGTGCGGCGGCTGCGGGAAGCCGTTCCGCATCCCTGAGGCCGTCGCGGCCGTCGGCTGAGCCGCGATACGTGGCCGGGGGGAGCGCCCCCGGTCACGTATGGCACAATGGCTAGCTGTACTCGACAGCCGCATAGGAACCCTCTCGCCTCCGGCTGACGCGTCCATCGGGCACCCGAGTACCGCAACCCCACGTGGCATCTCATGTGCCCAACCACGTCAAGACCAGGAGACACCACTCCCGTGGCAGTCAAGATCAAGCTGAAGCGTCTCGGCAAGATTCGCCAGCCGCACTACCGCATCGTCGTCGCCGACTCCCGTACCCGCCGTGACGGCCGGGCCATCGAGGAGATCGGTCTGTACCACCCGACGTACAACCCGTCGCGCATCGAGGTCGACTCGGAGCGTGCCCAGTACTGGCTGTCCGTCGGCGCCCAGCCGACCGAGCCGGTCATGGCCATCCTGAAGCTCACCGGTGACTGGCAGAAGCACAAGGGCCTGCCGGCCCCGGCGCCGCTGCTCCAGCCGGCGACGAAGGAAGACAAGCGCGCCTCCTTCGACGCCTTCGCGAAGAGCATCGAGGGCGACGACGCCAAGGGCGAGGCCATCACGCCGAAGGCGAAGAAGGCCGACAAGAAGGCGGACGAGGCCGAGGCCTCCTCCACCGAGTCGACCGAGGCCTGAGCATGCTCGAGGAGGCTCTCGAGCACCTCGTGAAGGGCATCGTCGACAACCCCGACGACGTGCAGGTCGCTTCCAAGAACCTGCGTCGCGGTCGCGTTCTCGAGGTCCGGGTGCACCCCGACGACCTCGGCAAGGTGATCGGCCGCAACGGCCGCACCGCGCGCGCCCTGCGGACCGTCGTGGGGGCCATCGGCGGCCGCGGTGTCCGCGTCGACCTCGTCGACGTGGACCAGGTTCGCTGAACCAAAAGCAGTACCGGCACGGGCCGGGGAGGGCTTACGGCCCACCCCGGCCCGTAGTCGTACGCAAGGCAGAAACCCCAGGAGAGAAGCAGTGCAGCTCGTAGTCGGCCGGATCGGCCGCGCCCACGGCATCAAGGGCGAGGTCACCGTAGAGGTGCGCACGGACGAGCCGGAGCTCAGGCTCGGCCCCGGCGCCGTACTGACCACCGACCCGGCCGCCACGGGTCCGCTGACCATCGCGGCGGGACGGGTGCACAGCGGGCGGCTGCTCCTGCGCTTCGAGGGCGTGGGCGACCGCACCGGCGCCGAGGCCCTGCGCAACACGCTCCTGATCGCGGACGTCGACCCCGAGGAACTGCCCGAGGGCGAGGACGAGTACTACGACCACCAGCTCATGGACCTGGACGTGGTGCTCGCCGACGGCACCGAGGTCGGGAGGATCACCGAGATCTCGCACCTCGCCTCGCAGGACCTGTTCATCGTGGAGCGGGCCGACGGGACCGAGGTGATGATCCCGTTCGTCGAGGAGATCGTCGTCGAGATCGACCTGGAGAAGCAGCAGGCCGTCATCGACCCGCCGCCCGGCCTGATCGACGACCGCGCCGAGATCGCCTCCGCGCGGGACGCGGAGGCCGAGGGTGAGGCCGAGGGCGCGGAAGCCGAGGGTGCTTCCTCCCGCGAGGAGGCCGCGGAGTAATGCGGCTCGACGTCGTCACGATCTTCCCCGAGTACCTCGACCCCCTGAACGTCTCGCTCGTCGGCAAGGCCCGCGCCCGCGGCCGGCTCGATGTGCACGTCCACGACCTGCGGGAATGGACCTACGACCGGCACAACACGGTCGACGACACCCCCTACGGCGGCGGACCCGGCATGGTCATGAAGACCGAGCCCTGGGGTGACTGCCTGGACCAGGTGCTCGCCGACGGCTACGAGGCGGGTGTCGGCGGCCCCGCGCTCGTCGTGCCCACGCCCAGCGGCCGCCCCTTCACGCAGGAGCTCGCCGTCGAGCTGTCCGAGCGGCCCTGGCTGGTGTTCACACCGGCGCGGTACGAGGGCATCGACCGGCGCGTGATGGACGAGTACGCGACCCGTATGCCCGTCTACGAGGTCTCCATCGGCGACTACGTCCTGGCCGGCGGGGAAGCCGCGGTCCTGGTGATCACCGAGGCCGTGGCCCGGCTGCTTCCCGGGGTCCTCGGCAACGCGGAATCCCACCGCGACGACTCCTTCGCGCCCGGCGCCATGGCCAATCTGCTCGAAGGCCCCGTCTACACGAAGCCGCCGGAGTGGCGCGACCGCGGCATCCCCGACGTGCTGCTCAGCGGTCACCACGGCAAGATCGCCCGCTGGCGGCGGGACGAGGCACTGCGCCGTACGACCGCCAACCGCCCTGATCTCATTGAGCGTTGCGACCCGGCCGTCTTCGACAAGAAGGACCGGGAGATGCTCTCGATCCTGGGCTGGGCCCCGGAGCCCGGCGGCCGATTTTGGCGCAGGCACGAGAGCGTGGAAGAATAGGCGGCTGCTGTACGTCCAGCGTGCGCCCCTGCCACAGGGGGACATGACGCCCGTCCGGCGAAGCAGCTCGGAAACCTCATCTACCTCACCCGTCGATGACCTGTGGCATCGGCGAAGGAAGCGACATCATGGCCAACCTGATCGACGCCGTCAACGCTGCCTCCCTGCGCAGCGACGTCCCGGACTTCCGTCCCGGCGACACCGTCAACGTTCACGTCCGCGTGATCGAGGGCAACCGCTCCCGTATCCAGCAGTTCAAGGGCGTTGTCATCCGCCGCCAGGGCTCGGGCGTCAGCGAGAGCTTCACGGTCCGCAAGGTCTCCTTCTCCGTCGGCGTCGAGCGCACCTTCCCCGTGCACTCGCCGATCTTCGAGAAGATCGAGCTCGTCACCCGCGGTGACGTCCGTCGCGCCAAGCTCTACTACCTGCGTGAGCTGCGCGGCAAGGCTGCCAAGATCAAGGAGAAGCGCGACAACTGATCGCGCGCGCGAGTCCCCGCACCAGGGACTCGCGTACGGCCCGTCGGGGCGGCCGGATAGGCTCTGGCCCCGATGGACACCGAAGCACAGAGCACGGAGCGCGACCGCTCCTCCACCCCCGCAGGGGACCAGGAGGAGGGGCCGCGCTCCGCGCGTTTTCGGCCCTTCGAGCTGCTCGACTCGGGGCCGCGCCGGGCCCTCGCCGGGCTCGTCCTGATCGCCGTGGTGCTGCTCCTTGTCAGCCGCTTCGTGATGCAGCCGTTCCTGATCCCCAGCGGCTCCATGGAGCCGACGCTGCGCAACGGCGACCGCGTTCTCGTCAACAAGCTGGCGTACCGTTTCGGCTCCGCGCCGGAACGTGGAGATGTCGTGGTGTTCGACGGCACGGGCTATTTCGGGAACTCCGACTACGTCAAACGCGTAATGGGAGTGGGCGGTGACCGCATCGTCTGCTGCGGCGACGACGGGAGGATCGAGGTGAACGGCGAGCCGGTGAGCGAGACCTATCTGTACGAGGGCGACGCCCCCTCGACCGTGCCCTTCGACGTCGTCGTGCCCGAGGGCACCCTCTTCCTGCTCGGCGACCACCGCAGCGACTCCAGCGATTCCCGCGACCGACTCGGCTCGCCCGGCGGCGGCTTCCTGCCCGTCGAGCAGGTCGTCGGCCGGGTCGAGTGGGTGGGCTGGCCCGTCGGACGGTGGGCGGACATCGAGCAGGGCGCCGGGCCGGTGAAGGCGCCCCATGGGTAGCCGCGGCCGTCCGCGCGCCCACCACCGCGCCGACACCCGGCTCCCCACCGGCACCCGCCCGACCAGCGGCCCGGTCCTTCCGGGGCGGGCCGACCGGCGCAAGCTCGCGCGGAAGGTGAAGCGCCGGCGCCGCCGCTCGGCCGTCAAGGAGGTGCCGCTCCTCATCGGCGTCGCCGTCCTGATCGCGCTGGTCCTCAAGACCTTCCTGGTGCAGGCCTTCGTCATCCCGTCCGGCTCCATGGAGCAGACGATCAAGGTCGGCGACCGGGTGCTCGTCGACAAGCTCACGCCCTGGTTCGGCTCGAAGCCGCAGCGCGGGGACGTCGTGGTGTTCAAGGACCCCGGCGGCTGGCTGCCCCCGGGCGAGGCCAGGGCCGGCGAGGATCCGGTGGTCCTCAAGCAGATCAAACAGGGCCTCACCTTCATCGGGCTGCTGCCCTCGGACGACGAGCAGGATCTGATCAAGCGCGTCGTCGGCGTCGGCGGCGACCGCGTCAAGTGCTGCGACAAGGACGGCCGCGTCACGGTCAACGGTGTCGCGATCGACGAGCCGTATCTCAACCCGGGGGACAAGCCCTCCATCGACCCCTTCGACGTGAAGGTCCCCGAAGGCCGGCTGTTCGTCCTCGGCGACCACCGCTCGGACTCGGCCGACTCGCGCGCCCACATCGACCAGGGCCAGGGCGGCACGATCTCCGAGGACGGCGTCGTGGGCCGCGCCGTCGTGATCGCCTGGCCGATCGGCAACTGGCGCGGGCTCGAGGAACGCAGCACGTACGCCTCCGTGCCCGATGCCGCGAGCGCGCGTGGCGGGTCGACCGCGGCCGGCGACGTGTCGCATAGGGTGACCCGAGACAATTTCGGTGGGGCTGCCCTGCCGCCGACCCCTGCGGAACTCCCGCTCGTTATGGGAGTGGTAGGCCTGCGTCTGACCTGGCGCAGGCAGCGGTACCGAACGAGGAGTGGATGTGGGGGATTTGGCCGTCGGCGCACGATCCGGACACGACGAACCCGAGGATGAACGCGAAGTGATCAGCGGCGGTGGTCCGGCCGGTTCCGATGACTCCCATGACGGGTCCCGTGGTGCCGGTGACGCCGAGGACAACGACCAGCCGGACGAGACGGCGGACGGCGGTGACAAGAAGCCGCGCTCCTTCTGGAAGGAGCTGCCGCTGCTCATCGGTATCGCGCTGCTGCTCGCGCTGCTGATCAAGACGTTCCTCGTGCAGGCGTTCTCGATCCCCTCGGACTCGATGCAGAACACCCTGCAGCAGGGTGACCGCGTCCTGGTCGACAAGCTCACGCCCTGGTTCGGCTCCGAGCCGGAGCGCGGCGAGGTGATCGTCTTCCACGACCCGGGCAACTGGCTCGCGGGCGAGCCGACCCCGAACCCCAACGCGTTCCAGAAGGTCCTGAGCTTCATCGGCCTGATGCCGTCCGCCGAGGAGAAGGACCTGATCAAGCGGGTCGTCGGCGTGGCCGGTGACACGGTGGAGTGCAATGGCACAGGGCCGCTCATGGTCAACGGACAGGCACTCAACGAGCCGTTCGTGAAGCCTGGCGCCACCCCCTGCTCCGAGGGCAATGACGGCGGGCAGTTCAAGGTCACGGTCCCCGAGGGCAAGCTCTGGGTCATGGGCGACAACCGGCAGAACTCGCTGGACTCGCGCTACCACCAGAACGACCCCGGCGGCGGCTTCGTCCCGGTGGACAACGTCGTGGGCCGCGCCTTCGTCATCGCCTGGCCGCCCACCCGCTGGTCCACGCTGCCCGTCCCGGACACGTTCGACCAGCCGGGCCTGTCCGCCGCGATGTCGGCGGCGCCGGGCGCGCTGGGGCTCGCCGGTGCGGTGCCGCTCGTCGTGTGGCGTCGGCGGAAGTCCCGGGTCTGATCTGTAGAGGTTCGTTCCGGGGTTCCGGGCGAGGGTTTCTGGCGACGGTACTGCCAGGTAGGGTGCCGTCCCAGACCGCCGATCTTCTCGGCGCTCCTTCCGGCGTACGACGCTGAGTGCGTGCGCCCGGAAGGCGGATCCTCCGAGGTGGGACGGGCTGGGATGAGCAGAGCACGCGGGACGGGCCGGAGTGCCGGCCGGTCGGGCAGCAGCGCGGTGTCGGGCATCGCCGTGGCGCTCGGCTGTGTGCTCTTCCTCGGCGGCTTCATCTGGGGCGCGCTCGTCTACCAGCCGTACACCGTGCCCACGAACTCCATGTCGCCCACCATCGAGGCCGGCCAGCGCGTGCTCGCGCAGCGGATCGACGGCGACGAGGTCCGGCGCGGCGACGTCGTGGTCTTCAAGGAGAAGGCCTGGGGCGACCTGCCGATGGTCAAGCGGGTCGTCGCGGTCGGCGGCGACAAGATCGCCTGCTGCGATGCCAAGGGCCGGATGACCGTCAACGGCAAGGCGATCGAGGAATCGTATCTGCCGACGAGCGCGCGGGACGCGGGCACCAGCTTCCCGCCCACGACCGTGCCCAAGGGCCGGATCTTCCTGCTCGGCGACGACCGCTCCATCTCGCTGGACTCCAGCGCCCACATCGAGGACGCCGGCAACGGCGCGGTGCCGGTGTCCGGGGTCGACGCCCGCGTCGAGGCGATTGCCTGGCCGATGGACGGCATGCTCGCCGGGGCCGACGGCTTCAAGGACCTGCCCGGCGGGATCTCCGAGCCCGGGCCGCTGCGCCTGATGATCGCCGCGGTGATCGGCGGCGCGGTGCTCGTCCTGGGCGGCGCGGCCTACGGCTCGCTCGCCGCGCGGGCGGGCAGGCGCGGGCGTCGGCCTGCCGCGCGCAGGGAGGAGCCGGCGGGTGTCTGAGGAGACTGCCGGGCTCAGCGAGTCCGAGGAGACTGCCGGGCTCAGGAAGGTCGCGCGGGTCGTGCTGCTCGATCCACAGGACCGCATTCTGCTGCTGCACGGACATGAGCCCGACCATCCCGAGGACGACTGGTGGTTCACGCCGGGCGGCGGTCTGGAGGGCGACGAGACCCATGAGCAGGCCGCGCTGCGGGAGCTGGCCGAGGAGACCGGGATCACGGACGTGGAGCTGGGTCCCGTCCTGTGGAAGCGGGTCTGTTCCTTCCCGTTCGCCGGGCGCCGCTGGGACCAGGACGAGTGGTACTTCCTGGGGCGTACGACGCACAGCGCCGCGGCCGCAGTGGAGTCGATGACCGCTTCGCCCGGACTGACCGATCTGGAGCGGCGCACTGTCGCGGGATTGCGGTGGTGGACCTGCGGGGAACTCATCACGGCACATGAGACGGTGTATCCGACCAAGCTCGCCGGGCTGCTGAGCGCACTGCTCGACGAGGGTCCCCCGAGCGCTCCCGTGGTCCTCGATACGGAAATCGTCTAGAGGCGGGCGGGGCTGGCGCACAATAGGGGGACGCACGGCTGAAGGGGAACATGCCATGAGCGCCGAGGACCTCGAGAAGTACGAGACCGAGATGGAGCTGAAGCTCTACCGGGAGTACCGCGACGTCGTCGGGCTGTTCAAATATGTGATCGAGACCGAGCGGCGCTTCTACCTCACCAACGACTATGAGATGCAGGTGCACTCGGTCCAGGGCGAGGTCTTCTTCGAGGTCTCCATGGCGGATGCCTGGGTGTGGGACATGTACCGGCCGGCGCGCTTCGTGAAGCAGGTGAGGGTGCTCACGTTCAAGGACGTGAACATCGAGGAGCTCAATAAGAGCGATCTCGAGCTGCCGAGCGGCTGAGGCTCCACGCTGGCTGGGGGTTCCTCATGCGGGTGAGTGAGTTATCCACAACCCGGCGGTTATCCACCAAGATCAACAACTTTTAGCGGACTGCGACACCTTCGACCTCGGAGGTGATGTGCCATGAGCGCACGCAGTGCACTGGGCAAGTACGGGGAGAACCTGGCGGCACGCCGGCTGACCGACGCCGGCCTGAACATCCTGGCGCGCAACTGGCGGGCGGGCCGCCGAGGCGAGATCGACATCGTCGCGATGGACCGTGACGCGCTGGTCGTCTGCGAGGTCAAGACCCGAAGAGCGGGACCACCGGGCGCGCCCGGGCCTTTCCAGCACCCCATGGAAGCGATCACCCCGGCGAAGGCGGAGCGGCTGCGCGCACTGGCCGAGACCTGGGTGCGCCGGCACGGCGGGCCGCCGTCGGGCGGGGTGCGGATCGACCTGGTCGGCGTCGTGCTGCCGTCGCGGGGTGCGCCGGTGGTCGAGCATGTGCGGGGGGTGGCCTGATGGCCTTCGCCCGTACGTGTGCGGTGACGCTGGTCGGCGTCGAGGGCGTCGTCGTCGAGGTGCAGGCGGACCTGGAGCCGGGCGTCGCCGCGTTCACCCTGGTCGGCCTGCCCGACAAGAGCCTCACCGAGAGCCGGGACCGGGTGCGCTCGGCCGTGGTCAACTCCGGGGCCGATTGGCCGCAGAAGAAGCTGACGGTAGGGCTCAGCCCGGCCGCCGTGCCCAAGGCCGGCTCGGGCTTCGACCTCGCCGTCGCCTGCGCGGTCCTCGGCGCCGCGGAGCGGATCGATCCCCGTGAGCTCGCCGACGTCGTGATGATCGGTGAACTGGGTCTTGACGGCCGGGTGCGGCCGGTGCCGGGGGTGCTGCCCTCCGTGCTTGCCGCCGCCGACGCGGGGTTCAAGAAGGTCGTGGTGCCGGAGGCCACGGCGGGCGAGGCGAAGCTGGTCCCGGGGATCTCCGTGCTCGGCGTACGGACGCTGGCGCAGCTCATCGCCGTACTCAGCGACGAGCCGGTACCGCACGAGGAGCCCGACGACAGAGGGCTCCCCGACGCCTCCCTCGCCGGGTTGCACGTTCCGGGCGCCGGAGTGGGCACCGGCCTCTCGGGGATCGGTGACCACGAGCGCGTGCTCGATCTGGCCGACGTCGTGGGCCAGTTGTCGGCGCGAACGGCGATCGAGGTGGCGGCTGCGGGGGGCCATCACCTCTTCCTCTCGGGCCCGCCAGGCGCAGGCAAGACCATGCTGGCCGAGCGGCTCCCCGCGATCATGCCGCCGCTGACCCGGGCGGACGCACTGGAGGTCACGGCCGTCCATTCGGTGGCGGGGATGCTCCCGACGGACAGGCCGCTCGTCGACATGCCGCCGTACTGCGCACCGCACCACTCGGCGACCATGCAGTCCCTCATCGGCGGGGGCAACGGACTGCCGAGGCCGGGAGCCGTGTCCCTTGCGCATCGTGGAGTGCTCTTCCTCGATGAGGCGCCGGAGTTCAGCCCGAAGGCACTGGACTCGCTGCGACAGCCACTTGAGTCGGGGCATGTGATCGTGGCGCGGGCGGCGGGGGTGGTGCGGCTTCCGGCACGGTTCCAGATGGTGCTCGCAGCGAATCCGTGTCCGTGCGGGCAGTACACGGTCATGGGGGAGATGTGCGACTGCCTGCCCGCGATGGTGCGGCGCTATCAGGCACGGCTCTCCGGGCCACTGCTCGACCGCGTGGACATCAAGGTCGAGGTCGACAGGGTCACGCGCACCGAGCTCACCGGACAGCTCGGCGGCGGGGAGCCGACGGCGGTGGTCGCGGCCCGGGTGCGGGCGGCTCGCGAGCGCACCCTGGTCCGCCTCGACGGCACTCCGTGGCGGACCAACGCCGAGGTGCCCGGGCATGAGCTGCGCACCCGCTGGCGCGCGGCGCCGGGCGCGATGGACGGCGCGGAGCGGGACCTCGAACACGGCCTGCTCACCGCACGCGGCCTCGACCGTGTTCTCCGGGTGGCCTGGACCATCGCCGATCTGTCCGGCCACGACCGGCCCGACAGCGCGGACGTCGACCTGGCCCTGCAACTGCGGACCGGGATCTCGCGCGGGGTACCCATGGTGATCGGGGCGGGCGGATGACGGGCGCGGACGGCGTGGAGGCAGAGCCGGATCCCGGAGCGGACGTGGAGCGGTATCCGGATGCAGGCGCGGAGACGGACCTGGAGCGGGAGCGGTGGGGGCGGGTCGCGCTGGCCCGGACGTTCGAGCCCGGGGATGCGCAGGCCGGGCGGTGGCTGCGGACGTACGGCGTGCACGGGACCCTGGAGCGGATCGCGGCAGGGGACGAGACGCTGAGCGGGGTGAAACCGGCGCGGCTCATCGGGCTCGAGGAACGGCTGCGCGCCGCACGGCCCGAGCGTGACCTCGAAGCGGCCGCGGCCTTCGGTGCACGGTTCGTGGTGCCGGGGGACGCGGAATGGCCGCTGCAGCTCGACGATTTGGGCGATGCGCGACCCGTCGGCCTCTGGCTCAGGGGCGGTCAGTCGCTGCGGATATGGGCGCTGCGCTCGGTCGCCGTCGTCGGCTCACGGGCCTGTACGCCCTACGGGGCGCACATGGCCCAGACGCTCAGCGCCGGCCTCGCCGAGCGGGGCTGGGTCGTGGTGTCCGGTGGGGCGTACGGGATCGACGGAGCGGCGCATCGGGGTGCGCTCTGCGCCGGCGGGGCCACCGTCGCGGTGCTCGCCTGCGGGCTCGACCACGTGTACCCCTCGGGGCACAAACGGCTCTTCGCGCGCATCGCCGAACAAGGGCTGCTGGTGGGCGAGTTGTCACCCGGCGCGCACCCCACCCGCTACAGGTTCATCCAGCGCAACCGCGTCATCGCCGCGTTGACCAGGGGAACGGTCGCCGTGGAGGCCGCCGTGCGCAGCGGGGCGCTCGTGACCGTGCGGCGCGCGCAGGAGCTGGGCCGCCATGTCATAGGGGTTCCCGGCCCGGCGACCAGCGGACTCTCCGCCGGGGTGCATCAACTGCTGCGCGGTGAGGGCGTGCTGGTCTCGGATGCCGCCGACGTCGTCGAACAGGTCGGGGAGATGGGAGAGCTGGCGCCCGAGCGGCGCGGCCCCCTCGTCCCCAGGGATCTTCTCGCACCGCCCGCGGCACGGGTGTTGGAGGCGCTGCCCGCGCACGGCTCCGCCACAGCCAAGGAGATCGCACGAAGTGCGCAGACGGCCGTGGACGACGCGGTCGGCAGGCTGTACGAGCTGCAGTCACTGGGGTTCGTCGAACGACACGGCGACGGCTGGCAGTTGACACGCCAGGGTCCGAAATCGTCTGCACGCGAGGAAAGGAGGTCCTGAGCGGGGGATTGAGCCGTCCGGTGGACCGGCCGTGACCTAGGCGGTTGCCGGGATCCGGGGCCCTGGGGCGGTCGGCCGCCGTGAACCGGAGGACGTCAGCCGACGCGTATGCGAGCCCATACGAGCAAGGGTGATCCCCCGCCCTTCGCACACTGCGACACTCCAGTCACGCTACGCTCACAAGGCTTCCGACTCCGACAAGGCCAACTCGGCTTCACTTCACGGTTCCACAGAACGGCACAAGGCGACGAATGCCCCAGCACACCTCCGGGTCTGACCGCGCGGCAGTTCCCCCAGCGGCCCGCGCCGGCGTGCGGCCACCCGCACCCTCGTCGCTCGACGAACTGTGGCGGTCGTACAAGACAACGGGTGACGGAAGGCTGCGCGAGCAGCTGATCCTGCACTACTCGCCGCTGGTCAAGTATGTCGCGGGCCGGGTCAGCGTGGGGCTGCCGCCCAACGTGGAGCAGGCCGACTTCGTGTCCTCCGGGGTGTTCGGGCTGATCGACGCGATCGAGAAGTTCGACATCGAGCGCGAGATCAAGTTCGAGACGTACGCGATCACACGGATCCGTGGCGCGATGATCGACGAACTGCGCGCCCTGGACTGGATTCCGCGGTCCGTGCGGCAGAAGGCGCGCAACGTCGAGCGGGCCTACGCCACGCTGGAGGCACAGCTGCGGCGCACCCCGTCCGAGGCCGAGGTGGCCTCCGAGATGGGGATCGCGGTCGAGGAACTGCACGCGGTCTTCAGCCAGTTGTCCCTGGCCAACGTGGTGGCGCTGGAGGAGCTGCTGCACGTCGGCGGCGAGGGCGACCGGCTGAGTCTCATGGACACGCTCGAGGACACCGCGGCGGACAACCCGGTGGAAGTGGCCGAGGACCGCGAGCTGCGCCGGCTGCTCGCGCGGGCCATCAACACGCTGCCCGACCGTGAGAAGACCGTGGTCACGCTCTACTACTACGAGGGTCTGACGCTGGCCGAGATCGGCAACGTGCTGGGTGTGACGGAGAGCCGGGTCAGCCAGATCCATACGAAGTCGGTGCTGCAGCTTCGCGCCAAGTTGGCGAGCTTTGGCCGCTGAATCGGTCCTGCCGGGCTGGGTTCCGGGCGGGGTGGCTCCGTAGAGTGGGGGCGTGCCAAGGATTCGAGCGGCCTCCGTGGCCGAGCACCGGTCGATGCAGCGCGGCGCTCTACTGGACGCCGCGCGTTCCCTGCTGTCCGAGGGCGGGACGGAGGCGCTGACCTTCCCCGCACTCGCCGAGCGGACCGGTCTGGCCAGGTCCTCGGTCTATGAGTACTTCCGTTCGCGCGCGGCTGTGGTCGAGGAGCTGTGCGAGGTCGACTTCCCCGTGTGGGCGGCGGAGGTCGAGGTGGCCATGGAGCAGGCCGCGACCCCCGAGGGCAAGGTCGAGGCGTATGTGCGCTCGCAGCTCTCGCTCGTCGGGGACCAGCGGCACCGGGCCGTCGTCGCCATCTCCTCCAGCGAGCTCGACGCCGGCGCGCGGGAGAAGATCCGGGCGGCGCACGGCGGGCTGGTGGCGATGATCGTCGAAGCCCTTGAGGCACTGGGGCACACGCAGCCCCGGCTGGCGGCGATGCTGCTGCAGGGCGTCGTGGACGCAGCCGTCCGCCGGATCGAGGGCTCGGCCCCGCAGGACGCGGCGGCGATCACGGACGCGGCGGTGGGGATGGCGCTGCGGGGCGTCAGCGGTTGAGTGCGCTCCGAGCCCGTCTGAGTGCTGCTCGCCCTCTCCTCGCCGGGGCCTGAACCGGCGGTGGGCCAGGGCCGCGGTCAGGAACAGGGCAACGGCCTGGAGGGTTTCGCCCGAGCCCGGGCCGAGGCCGGCGGCAGCCGTCGCCGGGGTCGCCGGGAGTTCCGGGAGGCCCAGGACCGGGAGCAGGCGTGATGGAGCCCGGCGGAGCATCCACGCGGGGAGCAGGTCGAGCGGGTTGAGGTAGACCTTGCCCCGGCGAAGGCCCCAGTGCAGACAGCTCGTGCCGGGGCAGTGGGCCGGGGTGGCCTCCAGAACGGCGATCACTTGGCCCGCGGCCACCTCCTCGTCCTCCTCCACCACGGCACGTACCGGCTCATAGGTCGTCCGCAGCGGCGGGTCGCCCGTGCCCGCCAGTTCGATGGACACGACGCCCTTGCCCGCGACCCGGCCCGCGAACGAGACCCGTCCCGGGGCCGCCGCCCGGACCGCGGCGCCGGGAGCGGCCGCCAGGTCCACGCCCCGGTGACCCGCTCCGTACGGTGACGCGGGCGGATCCCAGCCACGTACGACCGCGGGCCGGTCACCCACCGGCCAGGCGCGGTCGCCGGACGGGACCGGGGCCGCCATCCGGTCCGAGGCGACGGCCCCCGCGCTCGCCGTGCCCAGCAGGACCGTGGCGAGCACCGAAACCAAGGCCGCCACCCGCAGGGGCGGGCCTGCGGACAGGCGCCGCTGTCGTAAGCGAGCCGGGCGAGCCGGGCGTGCCAACCGCACGCGAGCGCTGGGATTCGTCTTCTGGTGCATGCACGGACGGTCGCAGAACACCGGGTTTTCCGCGGATCTTGGCCGTGAACTGTGGATAACCGGCCGGTTGTGGACAGCGGCGTCACCCGCCGCCTTCACGGTCCCGTACACTTCTTGTGGCGATCCGGGTCACCGGGTCGACTTCGCACGCCCCGACGCCGGGCTCTTCGAGCCGTCGGAGTCAGTGCCCAATCGGTCCCGTACCTCAAAGTACGCGGCATGGGTGCGCGTGGGCGTCAGGCACATAACCGAGAACACACAAGGAGTACGGCCATGGCCGTCGTCACGATGCGGGAGCTGCTGGAAAGCGGCGTCCACTTCGGTCACCAGACCCGCCGTTGGAACCCGAAGATGAAGCGCTTCATCTTCACGGAGCGCAACGGCATCTACATCATCGACCTTCTCCAGTCGCTGTCGTACATCGACCGCGCCTACGAGTTCGTCAAGGAGACCGTCGCCCACGGCGGCACGGTCATGTTCGTCGGCACGAAGAAGCAGGCGCAGGAGGCCATCGCGGAGCAGGCCACCCGCGTCGGCATGCCCTACGTGAACCAGCGCTGGCTGGGCGGCATGCTCACCAACTTCTCGACCGTCTACAAGCGTCTGCAGCGCCTCAAGGAGCTCGAGCAGATCGACTTCGACGACGTCGCCGCGTCCGGTCTGACCAAGAAGGAGCTTCTCGTGCTCTCGCGCGAGAAGGCCAAGCTGGAGAAGACCCTCGGTGGTATCCGCGAGATGCAGAAGGTGCCCAGCGCCGTCTGGATCGTGGACACCAAGAAGGAGCACATCGCTGTCGGCGAGGCCCGGAAGCTCAACATCCCGGTCGTCGCGATCCTCGACACGAACTGTGACCCCGACGAGGTCGACTACAAGATCCCGGGCAACGACGACGCGATCCGCTCCGTCACCCTGCTCACCCGCGTGATCGCCGACGCCGTCGCCGAGGGCCTCATCGCCCGCTCCGGCGCTGCCGGCAAGGGCGACAAGGCCGAGGGCGAGCCGCTCGCCGCCTGGGAGCGCGACCTCCTCGAGGGCGAGAAGAAGGCCGAGGAGGCCCCGGCCGCCGCCGAGGCGCCCGCCGCCGACGCCGCCCCGGCCGCCGAGGCTCCGGCTGCCGAGGCCCCGGCTGCCGAGGCCGAGAAGCCGGCCGAGCAGGCCTGACCCACACCCCGGGTTCCAGTTTCGGTAAGTGACGGCGGGGGCCGACCAAGCCCCCGCCGTTCCCCCGTAGACAGACTTCGAGAAAGATTCACTGAATCATGGCGAACTACACCGCCGCCGACGTCAAGAAGCTCCGTGAGCTCACCGGTGTCGGCATGATGGACTGCAAGAAGGCGCTCGACGAGGCCGACGGCGACGTCGACAAGGCCGTCGAGGCGCTCCGTATCAAGGGCCAGAAGGGCGTCGCCAAGCGCGAGGGCCGTTCCGCCGAGAACGGTGCCGTCGTCTCCCTCATCGCCGACGACAACACCACCGGTGTCCTCGTCGAGCTGAAGTGCGAGACGGACTTCGTCGCCAAGGGTGACAAGTTCCAGGCCGTCGCGGGCGAGATCGCCGCGCACGTCGCGAAGACCTCCCCGGCGGACCTCGAGGCGCTCCTCGCGTCCGAGATCGAGGCCGGCAAGACCGTGCAGGCTTTCGTCGACGAGGCCAACGCCCAGCTCGGCGAGAAGATCGTCCTGGACCGCTTCGCGCAGTACAGCGACGGCTTCGTCTACGCGTACATGCACCGCACGATGCCCGACCTGCCCCCGCAGATCGGTGTCCTCGTCGAGCTGGACAAGGCCGACGCCGACGTCGCCAAGGGCGTCGCGCAGCACATCGCCGCCTTCGCGCCGAAGTACCTCTCCCGTGAGGACGTTCCGGCCGAGGTCGTCGAGACCGAGCGTCGCGTCGCCGAGGAGACCACCCGCGCCGAGGGCAAGCCGGAGGCCGCGCTCCCGAAGATCGTCGAGGGTCGCGTCAACGGCTTCTTCAAGGACGCGACCCTCCTGGGTCAGCCCTACGCCCTTGACAACAAGAAGACCGTCGAGAAGGTCCTGGCCGAGGCCGGTGTCACCCTGAAGCGCTTCTCGCGCATCAAGGTCGGCATCTGAGTCCGTACCGCGACCGACGGTAGACCCCGATAGGGTCGACGGCAGTCGCCGCCGCACTCGCCTCGTGCGGGCGGGCGGACGACCGCAGAACTGACGAGGAGGCCATTGCCGAGCAGGGACATCCATCCCCGGCAATGGCCTTCTCGTATGTGCATCACTGCTCCAAGGGAGAACTCCATGCCCCATGCCGATGACGGCAAGAAGTCCGGCCGCTTTCTGCTGAAGCTCTCCGGTGAGGCCTTCGCCGGCGGCGGCGGCCTCGGCGTCGACCCCGACGTGGTGCACGCCATCGCCCGCGAGATCGCCGCGGTCGTCCGTGACGGCGCGGAGATCGCCGTCGTCATCGGCGGCGGCAACTTCTTCCGCGGCGCCGAGCTGCAGCAGCGCGGCATGGACCGGGCGCGCTCCGACTACATGGGCATGCTCGGCACGGTCATGAACTGCCTCGCCCTGCAGGACTTCCTGGAGAAGGAAGGCATCGACTCCCGCGTCCAGACCGCCATCACCATGGGCCAGGTCGCGGAGCCGTACATCCCGCTGCGCGCCGTGCGCCACCTGGAGAAGGGCCGCGTCGTCATCTTCGGCGCCGGTATGGGCATGCCGTACTTCTCCACCGACACCACCGCCGCGCAGCGCGCCCTCGAGATCGACGCCGAGGCGATGCTCATGGGCAAGAACGGTGTCGACGGGGTCTACGACTCCGACCCGAACAAGAACCCCGACGCGGTCAAGTTCGACGCCCTCGAATACGGCGAGGTCATCACGCGCGACCTCAAGGTCGCCGACATGACCGCGATCACCCTGTGCCGGGACAACAAGCTGCCGATTCTCGTCTTCGAGCTTCTGACGGCGGGCAATATCGCTCGCGCGGTCAAGGGTGAGAAGATCGGCACGCTCGTGAGCGACCAGGGCACCCGGAGCTGACTGCCTGACTCCGGGCCATCCCGTACGGGGATGGACAAAGCCCTGCCGGTCGGACACCGTGCAGGAAAGAGACGGACTTAGCCGGCCGCCCCGTGCATGCCGGGCCACTCAAGACACGCAGGAGCAAGTGGTGATCGAAGAGACCCTCCTCGAGGCCGAGGAGAAGATGGAGAAGGCCGTCCTGGTCGCCAAGGACGACTTCGCCGCGATCCGCACCGGGCGTGCGCACCCGGCGATGTTCAACAAGATCGTGGCCGACTACTACGGCGCCCTGACGCCGATCAACCAGCTGGCGTCGTTCTCGGTGCCGGAGCCGCGTATGGCCGTGGTGACCCCCTTCGACAAGAGCGCGCTGCGCAACATCGAGCAGGCGATCCGCGACTCGGACCTGGGCGTCAACCCGAGCAACGACGGTCACCTCATCCGGGTGGTGTTCCCGGAGCTGACCGAGGAGCGCCGCCGCGAGTTCATCAAGGTCGCCAAGACAAAGGCCGAGGACTCCAAGATCTCGATCCGCTCCGTGCGCCGCAAGGCCAAGGAGACGATCGACAAGGCGATCAAGGACGGCGAGGTCGGCGAGGACGAGGGCCGTCGCGCCGAGAAGGAGCTCGACGACACCACCTCGAAGTACGTCGCACAGGTGGACGAGCTGCTCAAGCACAAGGAAGCCGAGCTGCTCGAGGTCTGATGAACGACTCTTCCTGGGGGGCTCCGCCGCAGGCCGGCTACTGGGGACCGCCCGAGATGGGCCCTGTCCAGGGGCGCCCCGAGGCGGGTCCTGCCTACGATGAGCCGGAAGTTCAGCAGACCCGGCCCATGCCTGTCGTATCGGAAGCCGATTTCGCAGAGTTGCACGCGGCGGCCGGTCCGGGCACGGACCAGGACCAGTACGGAACGGGGGCCTCTCGGCTGAGCGGCCCCTTGTTCCGCGACGAGATGCCACAGGAGCCCATGCCCAGCGCCGCCCCCTCGCCCTCGGGCGAGCCTTCCGAGCCGCCGCGGCATGCGGCGCCGCAGGGCGGGGACCACGGTGCGCAGGCCGGAGCCCCGTCGGCACCGGCAGGTCCGTCCGCGGCGCCCGCTCCGTCCGCCGCGCCCGCAGGCCGGCAGAAGAAGCGGGCCGGGCGGGATCTGCGGGCTGCCATAGGCGTCGGTGTCGGGCTCGGCGCGGTGATCATCGCGTCGCTCTTCATCGTCAAGGCGGTGTTCGTCGGCGTCATAGCGCTCGCCGTCGTCGTCGGCCTGTGGGAGCTCACCACGCGGCTGCAGGAGCGCAAGCAGATCAAGGCGCCGCTGGTGCCGCTCGCGGTCGGCGGTGCGGCCATGGTCGTCGCCGGTTACGTGCGCGGGGCCGAGGGCGCCTGGGTGGCGATGGCGCTCACCGCGCTCGCGGTCCTCGTCTGGCGGATGACCGAACCGCCGGAGGGCTACCTCAAGGACGTCACCGCCGGTGTCTTCGCCGCGTTCTACGTGCCGTTCCTGGCCACGTTCGTCGCGCTGATGCTCACGGCGGACGACGGTCCGCAGCGGGTCCTGACCTTCCTGCTTCTGACGGTGGTCAGCGACACCGGTGCGTACGCGGTCGGCTGGCGCTTCGGCAAGCACAAGCTCGCGCCGCGCATCAGCCCCGGCAAGACGCGCGAAGGTCTGCTCGGTGCGGTCTCGTTCGCGATGGTCGCGGGTGCGCTGTGCATGGCGTTCCTGATCGACGGCGGCACGTGGTGGCAGGGTCTGCTGCTCGGGCTCGCGGTCGCGGCGAGTGCCACGCTCGGTGACCTCGGCGAGTCGATGATCAAGCGCGATCTCGGCATCAAGGACATGGGCACGCTGCTGCCGGGCCACGGCGGCATCATGGACCGCCTGGACTCCCTGCTGCCGACGGCTCCGGTCGTCTGGCTGCTGTTCGTGGTGTTCGTGGGGTCCGGCTGACCTGCGTTTCTTTCGTACGAGGAGGGGCTCGCCCAGAAATGGGGCGGGCCCCTTTTCGTATGACCTCCGTATGATCACGCCATGCCGCGCTCGCACCCGCACCCGCACCTGCCGACCACCGAGTCCGCCGTCGCCGCGATCCGCGAGATCGCGCGCGAGGAGAACCGGGAGATGGCCGTCACCGACGCCATCGGGGCGGACCAGACCTCACGGCGGACCTCCGCGGGGGCCTTCGTGGTGCTCGATCCGGACGGTTCGCTGCCGCACGAGGCCTACGTCGAGCTGGGCGGCACACCCGTCGTCGACGTACGGCTCTTCCCCGAGGACGACGCGAAGATCGTGGTCGACGGCGTCGAGTTCCACGACGTCCCGAGGGACGCGGTACCCGCCTTCCTGCGCTCCGTCTACGGCGGCCTCGCCTCGGTCAAGGGACGGTTCTTCCCGCCCGGCGAATGGCTCATCGTGCCGCTGCCGGGCGACGAGACATACAAGGAACTGATCGAGGTCAGCCTGACCCCGTGGCTGGCGCGCAGCGTGCGGAAGTAGCTTCACGACTCGGACGTGGCGAAACTCCTGTGCGCCGGCAACCGAGGGTGCGGCAGCATGGCCGCATGCCTGACCTGAAGTGGGAGGACGTTGAAGTCTTCCTCGATCCTGAACTGAACGGGACGCTGCCGGATATGTGTTGCGGCCGGCCGTGAGCAAGAGGCGATATGTCGCGCGGGGCGTCCCCGGTGGGTATCGGGTGTGGGACAACAAGGGACGGCGATGGTGGGGTGATCACTATGAGCTGTGCCCTGATGATCTCCTGACTGAGCTGAACGGGGCAGCCCGCTCGGAGAAGATCACCGCCCTGATGAAGCGGTACCGGGCGTTGAAGAGGTAGCGACGGCGACCGTCAGTGACAGGGCCCCGGGCGACGGCCGCAGGTCACGTCCATTTGTCTGCGACACTGATACAGCCATGCCTAAACCCGGAGAACTCACTTTCGTCGCCCCCCGCGGAGCCAAGAAGCCGCCGCGGCACCTTGCCGATCTCTCGCCCGCCGAGCGCAAGGAAGCCGTTGCCGCGATCGGGGAGAAGCCGTTTCGTGCCAAGCAGCTGTCGCAGCACTACTTTGCGCGGTATGCCCATGACCCTGCCGAGTGGACGGACATTCCGGCCGGCTCGCGGGGCAAGCTCCAGGAAGCGCTGCTTCCTGAGCTGATGACTGTCGTGCGGCATCTGTCGACCGACCAGGAGACCACCCGCAAGACCCTGTGGAAGCTGCATGACGGGACGCTCGTCGAGTCCGTCCTCATGCGGTATCCCGACCGCGTGACGATGTGCATCTCGTCGCAGGCCGGCTGCGGGATGAACTGTCCGTTCTGCGCGACCGGGCAGGCCGGGCTCGACCGGAACCTGTCGACCGCCGAGATCGTGCACCAGATCGTCGACGGGATGCGCGCGCTGCGGGACGGGGAGGTGCCCGGCGGGCCGTCGCGGCTGTCCAACATCGTCTTCATGGGGATGGGCGAGCCGCTCGCGAACTACAACCGGGTCGTCGGCGCCATCCGGCGGCTGACCGACCCGGAGCCCGACGGGCTCGGGCTGAGCCAGCGCGGGATCACCGTGTCCACGGTCGGGCTCGTCCCGGCGATGCTGCGCTTCGCCGACGAGGGCTTCAAGTGCCGGCTCGCCGTCTCGCTGCACGCGCCCGACGACGAGCTGCGCGACACCCTCGTACCGGTCAATACGCGGTGGAAGGTGCGGGAGGTGCTCGATGCCGCGTGGGAGTACGCGGAGAAGTCCGGGCGCCGCATCTCGATCGAGTACGCGCTGATCCGGGACATCAATGACCAGGCCTGGCGCGGGGACCGGCTCGGGCGGCTGCTCAAGGGGAAGCGGGTGCACGTCAACCTGATCCCGCTGAACCCGACGCCCGGTTCGAAGTGGACGGCCTCGCGGCCCGAGGACGAAAAGGCCTTCGTCGAGGCGATCGCCGCGCACGGTGTACCGGTGACGATCCGGGATACCCGTGGGCAGGAGATCGACGGGGCCTGCGGTCAGCTGGCGGCGTCCGAGCGCTGACGATCAGGGACGACCGTCCCGAGCGCTGAGACTCGTACAGGCGTCCGGCTGTCAGCAGGTAGCCTGGCTGAAAACATCTGCATATTCCGACAGGGGAGCGCCACAGCGCTGAGAGTGCGGACGCCATCGGGCCCAGTGCCCCGGCCGCCGCAGACCCTCTGAACCTTGCCCAGGTCATTCTGGGTAGGAAGTTCGGTCACCACTCGAGCTGTTGCGCCCTGCCCGGAAACCGTCCGCGGTTTCCGGGCAGGGCCGCGTCTCTTCCTGGTCACTTCCAGGAGGAATCAGTGAGCACCACCAGATACGTCACGATCACCGCCGTGGCCACGGGCCTCGGCATGGTCGCCCTCGCCGCCTGCGGCAGCGGCTCGTCCGGTTCCGGTGAAGGCTCCGGCACGGAGTCGAAGACCGTCACGCTGGTCAGCCATGACTCGTTCAACGCGTCGAAGGACGTGCTGGCAGCGTTCGAGAAGAAGACCGGCTACAAGGTCCAGGTCCTCAAGAGCGGCGACGCCGGATCGGCCGTCAACAAGGCGGTCCTGTCCAAGGGCAACCCGCAGGGCGATGTCTTCTTCGGCGTCGACAACACGCTGCTCTCGCGCGCTCTCGACAACGGCATCTTCACCTCGTACGAGGCCAAGGGCCTGGACCGGATCCCTGAGAAGCTGCAGCTCGACAAGGACGGGCACCGGGTGACGCCCGTCGACACCGGTGAGATCTGCGTCAACTACGACAAGGCGTACTTCGAGGAGAAGAAGCTCGACCCGCCGCAGTCCTTCGACGACCTGGTCAAGCCGGAGTACAAGAACCTGCTGGTCACCGAGAACGCCGCGACGTCCTCGCCCGGCCTCGGCTTCCTGCTCGGCACCGCCGCGCAGTACGGCGACGACGGCTGGCAGGACTACTGGTCGAAGCTGAAGGACAACGGCGTCAAGGTCGTCGACAGCTGGGAGCAGGCGTACAACGAGGAGTTCTCGGGCTCCGCCGGCGGCAAGAAGGCCAAGGCCGACCGTCCGCTCGTCGTCTCGTACGCCTCCAGCCCGCCCGTCGAGGTGCTCTACGCGGAGAAGAAGACCGACACCGCGCCGACCGGGGTCTCCACCGGGACCTGCTTCCAGCAGACCGAGTTCGCGGGCCTTCTGAAGGGCGCGAAGAACGAGGCCGGCGGCAAGGCGCTGATCGACTTCCTGATCTCGAAGCAGTTCCAGGACGACATGCCGCTGAACATGTTCGTCAACCCGGTCGTCGAGGACGCGACGCTGCCCGAGCTCTTCACGAAGCACGGCGCGAAGGTCGACGACCCGCAGACGATGGACCCCAAGAAGATCGCGGAGAACCGTGAGGACTGGGTCAAGTCGTGGCAGTCGCTGGTCGTGAAGTAACACCCCGGGCGGCATCCCGGGGCAGGGACCTGCGCGGGAGCGCGATCCGGTGCGGTCTGATGGCCGTGCCGGTCGCGTTCTTCGCGCTGTTCTTCGCCTATCCTGTCGCATCGATCGTCGGACGGGGTCTGAAGACCGGCGAGGGCTGGCAGTTCGGGCGCTTCGGCGAGGTGCTCTCCGATCCGGCGATCGGCCAGGTCCTGTGGTTCACGACCTGGCAGGCCCTCGCCTCGACCGCGCTCACGCTGCTGATCGCGCTGCCAGGCGCGTATGTCTTCGCGCGCTTCGACTTCCCCGGCAAGCAGTTGCTCCGGGCTGTCGTCACCGTGCCGTTCGTGCTGCCCACGGTCGTCGTCGGCTCGGCCTTCCTCGCGCTCCTCGGGCGCGGCGGGCTGCTCGACGAGGCGTGGGGCGTACGGCTCGACACCACGGTGTGGGCGATCCTGCTCGCGCATGTCTTCTTCAATTACGCGGTCGTCGTACGGACCGTCGGCGGTCTGTGGTCGCAGCTCGACCCGCGCCAGGAGGAGGCCGCGCGGATGCTCGGCGCCTCGCGGTTCGCGGCCTGGCGCAAGGTGACGCTGCCCGCGCTCGGGCCCGCGGTCGCGGCGGCCGCGCTGATGGTCTTCCTCTTCACGTTCAGCTCGTTCGGGGTCGTCATGATCCTCGGCGGACCCGCTTTCGCGACCCTTGAGGTCGAGATCTACCGGCAGACCGCGCAGCTGCTCGCCCTCGACACGGCGGCAGTCCTGACGATGGTGCAGTTCGTGGCCGTCTGCGGGATCCTCGCGCTGCACGCGTGGACCGTACGGCGCCGGGAGACGGCACTGAAGCTCGTCGATCCGCAGCGCACCTCGCACCGGCCGCGCGGCGCCGGTCAGTGGACGCTGCTCGGCGGGGTCCTCGCGACCGTCGCGCTCCTGATCGTGCTGCCGCTCGGCGTCCTCGTGCAGCGCTCGTTCGCCACCGCGGACGGCTTCGGGCTCGGCTATTTCAAGGCGCTCACCTCGGCGGAGGGCGGGGCCTTCCTCGTCCCGCCGATCGACGCCGTGTGGAATTCACTGGAGTACGCGGTGGTCGCCACGGCCATCGCCGTGGTGATCGGCGGGCTCGCCGCCGTGGCGCTCACCCGGCGCGCGGGCCGTTTCGTACGGGGCTTCGACGCGCTCCTGATGCTGCCGCTCGGGGTGTCGGCGGTGACCGTCGGCTTCGGGTTCCTGATCACCCTGGACGAGCCGCCCCTCGACCTGCGGGCCTCGTGGATCCTGGTGCCGCTCGCGCAGGCGCTGGTCGGCGTGCCCTTCGTCGTACGGACGATGCTGCCCGTGCTGCGGGCCGTGGACGGGCGGCTGCGGGAGGCCGCGGCGGTGCTCGGGGCCTCGCCGTGGCGGGTGTGGCGCGAGGTCGATCTGCCGCTCGTGCGGCGGGCGCTGCTTGTCGCGGCCGGGTTCGCGTTCGCCGTCTCGCTCGGTGAGTTCGGGGCGACGGTGTTCATCGCACGCCCGGAGAACCCGACGCTGCCCGTCGCCGTGGCCACGCTGCTCGGGCGGGCCGGTGAGCTCAACTACGGGCAGGCGATGGCCCTTTCGACCCTACTGATGCTGGTGTGCGCCGTGTCGCTGCTGCTCCTCGAGCGGGTGCGGACGGACCGGACCGGGGAGTTCTGATGGCGCTGCTCACTCTGGAGACCGCCGGCGTCCGCTTCGGCGGGCACGCGGCGCTCGACGCCGTGGACCTGGAGGTCGCCGAGCACGAGATCGTCTGTGTGCTCGGGCCGAGCGGCAGCGGGAAGTCGACGCTCCTGCGGGCCGTCGCGGGCCTGCAGGACCTCGACTCCGGGCGGGTCCTGCTCGACGGGCGCGACCAGCGCGGGGTGCCCGCGCACCAGCGGGGCGTGGGCCTGATGTTCCAGGACCATCAGCTGTTCCCGCAGCGCGACGTGGGCGGCAACGTCGCCTTCGGGCTGCGGATGCATGGGGCGTCCAAGGCCGAACAGGCCGTACGGGTGGCCGAGTTGCTCGATCTCGTCGGCCTTCCGGGCGCCGGTCGGCGCGCGGTCGGCTCGCTCTCCGGCGGTGAGCAGCAGCGCGTGGCGCTCGCCCGCGCGCTCGCGCCGCGGCCCCGGCTCCTGATGCTCGACGAACCGCTCGGTCAGCTGGACCGCTCGCTGCGCGAACGGCTCGTCGTCGAACTGCGGGAACTCTTCGGCGAGTTGGGCACCACCGTCCTCGCCGTCACCCACGACCAGGGCGAGGCCTTCGCGCTCGCCGACCGGGTGGTCGTGATGCGGGACGGGCGGATCGCCCAGTCGGGGGCGCCCCTCGACGTGTGGCAGCGGCCCGCGGACGCGTTCGTGGCGCGCTTCCTCGGCTTCGACAACGTGGTGGAGGCGACGGTCTCCGGCGAGGTGGCCGACACGGTCTGGGGCAAGATCCCGGTCCCGGCCGATGCGCCCGACGGGCGGTGCGAGCTGCTGATCCGGCCCGCGGGGGTACGCCTCGTGCCCGCCGCCGAGGCCCAGCTGACCTGCGCGGTCGCCGCCCGCACCTTCCGCGGCACGCATGTCGCGCTCCAGTTGCAGCCCGCGGACGCGCCCCGCCTGGAGGCAGCGTGCGCGCTGCGGGACGCGCCCGAACCGGGCCATGAGGTCGGGGTGGCGTTCGACGCGGCGGAGGTCGTGGTGCTTGGGAGCGAGGGCTGAGACGGCGGTAGTGGTCCGCGACGCGGACGTGGCGGTACGGGGAGGACTCACCCCTCCCCGTACCGCCACCGGATCACGGCAGAAGCCGCTTGCCGCGGATCAGTCCCGCGCCGAACTCCGCCTGCGCAGCGCGTACATCACGCCGGCGCCCGCCGCGACCAGCGCCACCGCGATCCCGGCGATGAGGCCGGTGTTGGTGCTCGAACCCGTCTCGGCGAGGTTGGAGTCACCCGCCGGGGAGGGCTTCGTGGTCGGCGGCTCGGTGGGCTCCGCGGGCTTCGACGGCTCCGGGGTCGCCGTCTCGACCGGCGTCGACGGGGTCGGCGTGGGCGGCTCGCTCGGCTTGTCCGGCGTGCAGCCCTTGTCCGGGGTGGTGAGCAGCGGCTTGATGTCCTCGTCGACCAGGTCGGCGGCCTTCACGTGCACGCGGTACGTGGCCTTGGGCTGCCAGTCCTCCTTGAAGGTGATCGTGGTGCCTTCGCGGCTGCCCTTCACCTCCTGGGTGCCGATCAGCTTCTCGGCGCCGTCCGCCTGGCGGTAGACGGTGATGGTCGCAGGGACGCCCGACGGGTCCTTGTCGGTGACGTTGATGACGCCCTGCTCGCCGTCGCAGAGGGCGGCGGCGCTGAACTCGCTGATGTCGCAGGCCAGGGCGGACCCGGCGGCGCCGAGGGTGAGCGCCGTCGCGGCGGCGGCGACACCGGCGAATCGCGCGGCGCGGGTGGATATGCGGGGGGTTGCGGACACGGCTTCCTTCACAGGATCAATGCGGAAGAGAGGTGTGCGAGGAGGCAGTTGGGAGGCATGCGCCGAGGGCGAGCGCAGCTTCTGCCTCAGCACTCTCACGGTCACCACACGTTTACAAGTGCCGGTGAGGCAGCGTCAATGCACTGTGGAGAGCCGGGGCCCAGTCTTGACCGTGGCTTGACCCGCCGTTCCCCTCACAGACGCCGTAGCGCGTCGGCTCACAGACGCCGCAGCGCGTCCGCCGCCTCCTCGACCGTGTCCACGAGCGCGATCCGCGGCTCCATCGCGCGGTCCTTGGCGAGGGCCTGGAGCAGTGGCCATGTGGGGAGGTGCTCGGTCCAGTGGGAGCGGCCGACGAGGACCATCGGGGTCGGCTCGCCGCGCGAGGCGTAGTAGTTGGGCGTCGCGTTGTCGAAGATCTCCTGGACGGTGCCCGCCGCGCCGGGCAGGAAGATCACTCCGGCGTCGGACCGGGCAAGCAGCCCGTCCTCGCGGGTCGCGTTGGCGAAGTACTTGCCGATGTGCGCGGCGAACGGGTTCGGCGGCTCGTGACCGTAGAACCACGTGGGAATGCCGACCGAGGCGCCGCCGTCCGGCCAGCGCTCGCGCACGGCGAAGGCGGCCCGTGCCCACTCGGTGACCGACGGAGTGAACGAGGGTGCCTTGGCGAGGAGTTCGAGCGCCTCGTCGAGCATCGCGTCGTCGTGAGCGGAGGCGTACGCGCCCAGGTTCGCGGCCTCCATCGCCCCAGGTCCGCCGCCCGTGGCGACCGTGAACCCGTGCCGGGCCAGGCTGCGGCCCAGGCGCGCGGCGCCCTCGTACGCATCCGTGCCGCGGCCCATCGCATGCCCGCCCATGACGCCCACCACGCGGGCGCCGGTGAGGAGTTCGTCCAGGGCGTCCGAGATCGAGTCGTCGTGGACGGCGCGCAGCATCGACGCGAACACGTCGCCGCCCGCCTTCGTCTCCTGGAACCACTGGTACGCGCGGGCGTCGGGCGTCGCCTCGTACGAGACGGCGATGCCCTGGAACAGCTCCTCTGGCGTGTAGAGATGCCCGCGGTACGGGTCGAAGGGGAGCCCCGGCACCGGCGGGAACACCAGCGCACCGCCCGCCCTGACCTTGGCCGCCGCGGCCGGCTCCATCGGACAGCCGAGGAAGACGGCCCCCTCGGCGTCGGTGCTCAGCAGGGCGAAGGTGCGCTCCGTGAGATCGACGGCCTGGATGCGGTGCTGGGCGAGGGATCCCTTGGCCACGGCCGCGTCGAACTCGTCGAGCGTTTCGATCTCACGGTTCGCCGAGGGCGCTGGAATGAAGCTGTGGTGGTCGGGCACGCCCGCCAGCTTACGGCGGCGGGCGCGTGGGGACCGGTGCGCAGTGGTGCGCCGATGACGCGTCTCAGCGGCCCAGCGCGCCCCGGATCGTGAGGCCGTGGCGGGTCCGCAGCCGCCGCAGCTCCCACAGGCTCACCGCCGTCACCGACAGCGGGCCGCCGAAGACCGCCGCGAGCCACACGCCCGTGGGCAGCGAGTCGTAGGCGCTCGAGAACAGGTCGAGCAGCGAGAGCTCCCAGACCAGCACGATCGCGATGAGCGGCGGCAGGACCTCGTGGATGTCGGTCGTACGGAACACATGGATCACCGACAGGACGGCGCCCCACAGCACGAACCCGATGCCCCACACGGCGACGAGGGTGAGGACGAGCTGGTACACGAGCATCAGGTAGTCGCCGCCGTCCGGCTGTTCGGGCATCTTGCCGAACGGGCCGCCGGTCAGCTTCTCACCGGTGAGCAGGACCATGTAGACGATCATGGCGCCCATCGAGAGCAGCGCGCCGAGCGGTCCCCGGGCCCGCCGCAGATACAGGCTCCGGCGGGGCGGACGGCTCGCGGCAAGGAACACGCCGACGATGACGGGGAACGTGACCGCGAGAAGGGCCGCCGAGTTGGCCATCTGCTCGGCCCGCTGGGTGGCCACGGCCTGGGCGTCCGAGGCGATCCGGTACGACACGAGGATCCACACCATCGCGAGCAGACCGGCGACCACGCGCAGGATCTGGATCCGCCGCACGGCCGGATCGTCCACCCGGTCGGGACGCGAGGGCTTGCACACGACGCGGGCGACCGCGACCGGGTTGCGGAACCAGAACCTCCGGCGGCGGGGCGCGGGTTGCGGCGGCCAACCGGGCTGCGGAGGACCGCCGGGTCCGACCTGCGGGGGCACACCCGGCTGCGGCTGCGGCGGTCCGGGCGGAGGCCCCCAAGCGGGCTGCGGCCCACCGCCGTACGGCCCTTGTCCAGCACTCATCGACGTCCCCCGATGCGGAATCCCTGACGTGGTCGCGGATGAAGATACGCCGTCCCCGCTCAGCCGTGCGGAGAAACGACACCTCTGCGCCGTACGTGCACAACTGACCCGCTCAGACCGCCCACGAGGGCACCCACACCTCACGCCCCGCGCCCCGTTCCACCCCGGGCAGGAACTCCCGCAGCGCCGTGAGCGCCGGATGCGGATTGTCGGCGTGCCAGATAAGCGAGTGCGGATAGACGGGTGAGGGGCCGCGGACCGGGATGCGGCGCAGGTCGTAGTCCGTGGGCCACACCAGGCGGGTGCCTTCGCCGAGGAGCGTGGTGAGTCCGGTGGAGTCCGCGATGGCCTCGAGGAGCGCCTCGGTGCCGAAGTTCGGCCCGATGGCGTCGATCGACAGGCCGAAGTCCGCGGCCAGTTCGTCGTAGTACGCGGTCCACTCCGCGCCCTCGACCAGGCCCGGCATCCAGATCCGTTGGCCCGCCAGCTCCGCCGGCGTCACCGCGGCGGCGTCCGCGAGCGCGTGGCCGGGGCCGGTCAGGAGCATGTGCGGCTCGTCCAGGACACGGACCGTGCGGATGCTGTCGGGCAGCCGGTCCGGCGGTGCGACCACCGCGCGGAACGACGCGTCGACCGCCCCCGTCCGTACCGCCTCGATCGCCTCGTCGGCGTCGGAGAGCGTCACCACGTCCAGCTCGGCCCGCGGATGCGTCCGGTGGAACTCCCGCAGCAGCTGCGCCGGGGCGATCCGGCGCGCGATCACGTCCACGCGCAGCGCCCGCCGCCCGGGCTGTACGGAGGCCACGGCCCGCTCGGCGGCGCGCAGCAGCTCGCGGGCGTGCGGCAGGAAGGCCCGCCCGTCCACGGTGAGCTGCGCGCCGCGCGTGGTCCGGGCGAAGAGCCGTACCCCGAGCTCCTTCTCCAGGGCCGCGATCCGTTTCGAGACAGCCTGCTGGGTGACCGCAAGCTCCAGGGCCGCGTCCTGGAAACGGCCCGTGGCGGCGACGGCGGCGAACGTACGTACCCCTGCGAGGTCCATGCGGTGCAGCGTACGGACACAACTTCTGGTTGTCGCGGCGGGCGCAGACGGTTGTTTGCGTGCAGCTCGGAGGTCTGGCTTTGATGGCTGCCGTCAACGAGGCGTTGTGTGGCGGCTGGGCAGGGAGGCCGGGATGGGGCGTGGGTTCCGGTGGCTGTGGGCCTCGTACGCCGTGAGTGTGTTCGGCACGTGGCTGGCCTTCGACGCCTTCGCGCTGATCGCGGTCCTCGTCCTGGACACCGGGCCCGCGGGCGTGTCCGCGCTGGCCGCGGCCGGGCCCGCGGTGGGGGCGCTGGTGGCGGTGCCGCTCGGGCCGTGGCTGGAGTTCCGGGCCAAGCGGCCCGTGATGATCGGGATGGACGTGGCGCGGTGCGCGGCGCTCGGGACGCTGCCGGTCGCGTATCTGATGGACGCGCTGACCCTCGGACAGCTCGTGCTGGTGTCGGTGGCCGTCGGGGCGGCGGACATCGCGTTCACGGCGGCCAGTGGTGCGCACCTCAAGGGGCTGGTGCGTGAGGAGCAGCTCCTGGTGGCCAGTGGGCGGTTCGAGTCGACGATGTGGACGGCGTCGATGGTCGGGCCGCCGGCCGGCGGGGCACTGGTGGGGGCCTTCGGGCCCGTGGTCGCCGTCGGGGTGAACGCGGTGAGCTTTCTGCTGTCCGCCGCCGGGATCCGGCTGATCGGTGAGGCCGAGGAACCGCCGCCCGCGAAGGCTCCGGGGGAGAGGGTGCGGCTCGGGGACGGCTTCCGGTACCTGCTCCACCACCGTGAGCTGCGGCCGCTGTTCCTCCACACCGTGCTCGTCAACGCGCTGATCATGACGAGCGCGCCGCTGCTCGCCGTCCTGATGCTGGGACCACTCGGCTTCGCCCCTTGGCAGTACGGGCTCGCCTTCGCGGTGCCGTGCGCGGGCGGGCTGCTCGGCTCACGGCTCGCGCGCCGGCTCGTGCCGCGGTACGGGGAACGGCGGGTGCTGCGGACGGCCGGGGTGCTGCGGGTGTGCTGGCCGGTGGGGCTCGGGCTGGTGCATACGGGGGCGAGCGGTCTGGTGCTCGTGATGGTGGTCGAGTTCGGTCTGATCACCTGTTCCGCCGTGTACAGCCCGGTGCTGGCTGCGCGGCGGCTTGCGGTGGTGCCGCGGGAGTGGGTGGGACGGGTACTTGCGGCTTGGGCGGTGGCGGGGAAGCTGGTGACTGCGGGGCTGGTGGGGATGTGGGGAGTGGTGGGGGCCTCGGTGGGGGTGCGGGAGGCCATCGTGCTGTCCGGCGTGCTGCTGTTGTTCACGCCTCTGCTGCTGGGTGGGCGGGCGCCCGCGAAAAGCGGAGCGCAGCTCAGACCTTGACCAGGCCGAGGATGTGCTCCGGCCGCACCGGCACCCTCCTCAGCGCCACCCCCGTCGCCGCGCGGATCGCCGAGACGATCGCCGGGGTCGAGGAGAGCGTGGGGGCCTCGCCCGCGCCGCGGAGGCCGTACGGGGCGTGGGGGTCGGCCAGTTCGAGGATGTCGGCCGGCATCGGCGGGGTGTCGAGGATCGTCGGGATCAGGTAGTCCGTGAAGGACGGGTTGCGGACCAGGGACGTGGCGGGATCCACCACGATCTCCTCCATGACCGCCAGCCCGAGGCCCTGCGTCGAGCCGCCCTGGATCTGGCCCAGGACCGAGAGCGGGTTCAGCGCCTTGCCCACGTCCTGGGCGCAGGCCAGCTCGACCACCTTCACCAGGCCGAGTTCCACATCCACCTCGACCACCGCGCGGTGCGCCGCGAACGCGTACTGGACGTGGCCGTTGCCCTGGCCGGTGACCGGGTCGAGCGCCTCGGTGGGGCGGTGACGCCACTCCCGTTCCAGGTCGATGGTCTCGTCGCCGAGGACGTCCGTGAGGGAGGCGAGCGGGCGTCCGTCGGGTGCGAGCACCTTGCCGTCCGCGAGGCGGAGGCCCTCGGTGGCCGGCCACGCGAACCTCCGTTGTCCCAGGGCGAGTACGGCTTCGCGTACCGCCTCGCAGGTGTACTTGATCGCGCCCCCGGTGACATAGGTCTGCCGGGACGCCGAGGTCGAGCCCGCGTTGCCCGCCGTGGTGTCGGCGGGCCGCAGCGTGACCTGCGAGACGCCGAGTTCCGTACGGACGATCTGGGCGTGCACCGTCACCCCGCCCTGCCCCACCTCGGCCATCGCGGTGTGCACGGTCACCACCGGCTGCCCGGCGAGGACTTCGAGGCGGATCCGGGCGGTCGAGTAGTCGTCGAAGCCCTCGGAGAAGCCGACGTTCTTGATGCCGACCGCATAGCCGACGCCTCGTACGACCGCCTCGCCATGCGTGGTGTTGGACAGGCCACCGGGCAGGTCACGCAGGTCGGGCGGGCCGCCCGCCGACTCCCAGGGCGCCTCGGGCGGAAGGGGCAGATCCCGGACACGGCCGAGGAGTTCGGCCACGGGCGCGGGGGAGTCGACCGGCTGACCGGTCGGCATCACAGCGCCCTGTGTCATCGCGTTGCGCTGCCGGAACTCCACCGGGTCCAGCCCGAGTTCCGCCGCGACCCGGTCCATCTGGGACTCGTACGCGAAACAGGCCTGCACCGCGCCGAAGCCGCGCATCGCCCCGCAGGGCGGGTTGTTGGTGTAGAGGCCGAGCACCTCGATGGCGGCGGTGTCGCAGACGTACGGACCCATGCCGAGCGAGGCCGCGTTCCCGACGACCGCCGGGGTCGAGGAGGCGTACGCGCCGCCGTCGAGCACGATGCGCGCCACCACATGCGTCAGCTTCCCGTCGCGCGTGGCCCCGTGCTCGTAGTGGAGCTTCGCGGGGTGGCGGTGGACATGACCGAAGAAGGACTCGTAGCGGTTGTAGACCATCTTCACGGGGCGGCCGGTGCGCAGCGCGAGCAGCGAGGCGTGCGCCTGGATCGACAGGTCCTCGCGGCCGCCGAACGCGCCACCCACCCCGGAGAGCGTGAGGCGCACCTTCTCCTCGGGCAGGCCGAGCACGGGCGCGATCTGCTTGCGGTCCACGTGCAGCCACTGCGTGGAGACGTAGAGGTCGATGCCGCCGTCCTCGGCGGGCACCGCGAGACCGGACTCCGGACCGAGGAACGCCTGGTCCTGCATGCCGACTTCGTAGTCCTCGGCCACGATCACATCGGCCCGCGCGCGGGCGGCGCCGAGGTCGCCGCGGACGATCGGCTGGCGGTGGACGATGTTGGGATGCGGTACGTGCCGTGCGTGCGCGTCGTCGCGGTCCGGGTGCAGGACCGGGGCGTCCGGCGCGGTCGCGGTGGCCTCGTCGGTGACGGCGGGCAGCACCTCGTACTCGACGACGATCCGCTCGGCGGCGCGGCGCGCGGTCTCCGGATGGTCGGCCGCGACCAGCGCGACCGGCTCGCCGTGGAAGCGGACCCGGCCGTCGCACAGCACGGGCTGGTCGACGATCTCCAGGCCGTACGTCTTCGCGTGCGGCAGGTCCTCGTACGTCAGAACCGCCTGGACACCGGCCAGTTGCAGGGCCGGACCGATGTCCAGGCGGGTGATGCGGGCATGCGCGTGCGGGGCCCGCAAGGTGTGGCCCCACAGCATGTCCTCGTGCCACAGGTCCGAGGCGTAGGCGAACTCGCCCGTGGTCTTGAGGGTCCCGTCGGGCCGGAGTGTCGACTCGCCGATACCGCCCGGGGTCAGGGTGCCCTGGGTGAGACCGGTCGGAAGGTTGGTCACTCCGGCCATGCCGCTCAGCCCTGCACCATCGCCGGGTCCATCCACATGACCTCGAAGTGGTGGCCGTCCGGGTCCTGGAAGGAGCGCCCGTACATCTGGCCGTAGTCCTGCGGGTCCTTCGCCGGCGCACCGCCCGCGGCCAGCGCCCGGTCGCACAGCTCGTCCACCGCGGTGCGGCTCTCGGCGCTCAGACAGATCAGCGCCTCGTTGGCCACCGCGGAATCGGCCAGCGGCTTCGACGCGAACTCGTTGAACTTCGCCTCGGCGAGCAGCATGATCACGATGGTGTCGCTGATCACCACGGAGGCGGTGTTCTCATCGCTGAACTGCGCGTTGATGGTGTACCCGAGCTCGGAGTAGAACTTCTTCGCGCCGTCGATGTCCTTCGTCGCGAGGTTGATGAAGACCATCGGCGTGTATGCGTTGTCAGCCATGAGGTGTCCGCTCCTGAGTCGCTGTCGTTCGATCGGTGTCGTTCGTTACGCAGGGATAGACGGCAGGCCGTACGGAAACTCATCGGCCCCTGCGACAAGTTTTTCAGCTTGTCAGCGGAGCCGCAGCGAGCAGCGCAATGATGCAGGTCAGAGGCGTGAGGACGGCCAGAAGCGCCAGCGTCCGCAGCCATACGGCGGTCCGGAGCAGCGAGCGGGGCGCCCCGAGCCGCAGCAGCGCGGTCCTGGTGTGCGCCCGGGCCTGCCGGGCCTCCACCGCCGCCGTGACCAGCGCGAGCAGGGTGCAGCCGGCCACGAGAGAGCCGCCGAGCGCGGTCAGCGGCCCGAACGACGCCGCGTCCCCCGCGTACAGCGCCAGCGCCGCGATCCCGGCCGCGACCACCGCGCACACCACACCCAGCGGACGCCCGATCCGGGCCGCCTCCGCCTGCAGGACCCGGCCCGCGAGCAGCCGCGCGGCGCCCGGGCGCCAGGACTGGAGGAGGCGGCCGCACAGATACGTGAGCCCGGGGCCGGCGACCACGAGGCCCGCCGCCGTGACGGCCCAGCCGGCCAGGACGCCGCCCGGGGTGGACACCAGGCGGCCGGGCAGCGGCAGTCCGGCACCGTCCGCCCCGGCCGCGTACAACTCGACGGAGAGACCGACCGCGATCAGCGCCACGCCCCACGGCAGCCCGGTCGGCACGGGGGCCGGCGCCTCGGGCCGTGGGGGGTCGAGCAGTTCGGCCGCGCGCGGGCGGCGCGGGCGTAGGACCAGGGCGCAGGCCGTGGACGCGGCGAGCGGTACGGCCACCAGCAGGGTCAGGACGGCGGCGAAGGGCAACGACTGGCCCGCGCCCAGGACTCCGGCCGCGTCACCGTCCAGCGGCAGACCGCTCAGGTCGCCGCGCAGATGCAGGAAGAAGAGCAGCGCGAGCATCGAGCCGAGGGCGCAGGACATCAGGGTGTTCAGGGCGGCGAGCAGCATCATGCGGTGCTTGCCGAACCCCACAGCCGACAGGCCGCGCTGCACGCGGGTGCCCGGATCGGTGCGGGCGACGGCCACCGCGAGCTGCACGGTCGCCGCGAGCGGCGCCAGACACCACAGCAGCCGCAGCGCGGAAGCCCGGCCCGCGTCGGGGTGGCCCAGCGCGTACCCCATCGCGCACAGGAGCAGAAAGCCCGTGCCCGCCGCGGCGGCCGCGACCGCGAGGCGCCGCAGCAGGACGACCGGGTGGGTGCCGCGGGCTAGACGGAGAGCGAACACGCCGACCCCTCCGGGGCCGGGGCGGGCAGCCGCACCTCATGCGGGGCGGGCTCGGCCGCGGGGCCTGGCACCCGCGCGGCGGCGACCTTGCGGCCGTCGAGCAGCTGCACCGTACGGTCCGCGAGCGAGGCCACCTCGGCGTCGTGCGTGGCGAGCACCACGGTGAAGCCGTGCGAGCGCGCCGCCGTCGTCAGGGTGCGCAGCACCTGGGCGCGGTCGGCGCGGTGCAGCGCCGCGGTGGGCTCGTCGGCGAAGAGCACCGTCGGCCCGGTGACCAGGGCGCGGGCGACGGCGACCCGCTGCCGCTCGGACTGGAGCAGCTCGCAGGGGCGCTTGCGGGCGCAGTCGCCGATGTCCAGGCGCTCCATCCACTCCGCGGCGGCCTTGCGTGCCGTGCGGTGGGGGAGGCCGCGGAGCAGCAGGGGCAGCGCCGCGTTCTCCCAGGCGGTGAGCTCGGGCACGAGGACCGGCGCGGGATCGATCCAGCCGAAGCGCTCCAGGCGCAGCCGCTCCCGTGCCGCCGGGCTCATGGTGTGCACGGGCGCGGAGTTGAACCACACCTCGCCCTGCTGCGGGAGCAGCTGACCGGACAGGCACTGCAGGAGGGTGGTCTTGCCGCTGCCGCGCGGACCGCCGACGGCGAGGATCTCGCCCTCCCGCACCTCGACCGAGACACCCGTGAGGGCGGGTGAGCCCTTGTGCGTGACATGCAGGGCACGGGCCCAGAGCACGTTGTTGTCCGGCGGGGCCACCATGGCGTAACACCTCGGTTCTGTCGTGTACGGCGGTGCGGTGCTGACGGCGTCGGGCGGTGCAAGTCCCGTACCCCGTAAGGGCGAACGAGAGCGGCGGCCGATCGGTCACACGAACCGTAGGGACGAACCGGAACATGGCGGACAACAAACGGCCCGGGCACCCGCGTTCTCACTCGAACGGGGCACCCGGGCCGAAGGTGGGCGCTTAGAGCTTGGTCCACGCCTCCGTGAGCACCGTGCGCAGGATCTGCTCGATCTCGTCGAAGGTCGACTGGTCGGCGATCAGCGGCGGCGCGAGCTGGATCACCGGGTCGCCACGGTCGTCGGCACGGCAGTACAGGCCGTTGTCGTACAGGGCCTTGGAGAGGAAGCCGTACAGGACGCGCTCGGTCTCCTCGTCCGTGAAGGTCTCCTTGGTGACCTTGTCCTTCACGAGCTCGATGCCGTAGAAGAACCCGTTGCCGCGGACGTCGCCGACGATCGGCAGGTCGTGCAGCTTCTCCAGCGTGGCCTTGAACGCGCCCTCGTTGTCGAGGACGTGCTGGTTCAGCTTCTCCTTCTCGAAGATGTCGAGGTTGGCGAGGCCGACGGCCGCGGAGACCGGGTGGCCGCCGAAGGTGTAGCCGTGCAGGAAGGTGTTGTCGCCCTGGTAGAACGGCTCGGCGATCCTGTCGGAGACGATGCAGGCGCCGATCGGGGAGTAGCCCGAGGTCATGCCCTTCGCGCAGGTGATCATGTCCGGTACGTAACCGAACTTGTCGCACGCGAACATCGTGCCGAGCCGGCCGAAGGCGCAGATGACCTCGTCCGAGACGAGCAGCACGTCGTACTGGTCGCAGATCTCGCGCACGCGCTGGAAGTACCCGGGCGGCGGCGGGAAGCAGCCGCCGGCGTTCTGCACCGGCTCCAGGAAGACGGCCGCGACGGTCTCCGGGCCCTCGAAGAGGATCTGCTGCTCGATCTGGTCGGCAGCCCAGCGGCCGAAGGCCTCGGGGTCGTCGCCGTGGATCGGGGCGCGGTAGATGTTGGTGTTCGGCACCTTGTGCGCACCGGGCACCAGCGGCTCGAACGGGGCCTTCAGGGCCGGGAGTCCGGTGATGGACAGGGCGCCCTGCGGGGTGCCGTGGTAGGCGACCGCTCGCGAGATGACCTTGTACTTGGTGTGCTTGCCCTGCAGCTTGAAGTACTGCTTGGCGAGCTTCCAGGCGGTCTCGACCGCCTCGCCGCCGCCGGTGGTGAAGAAGACCTTGTTGAGGTCGCCCGGCGCGTGGTGCGCGAGGCGCTCCGCCAGCTTTACGGCCTTGGGGTGGGCGTACGACCAGACCGGGAAGAAGGCCAGCTCCTGCGCCTGCTTGAAGGCGGTCTCGGCGAGCTCGACGCGGCCGTGACCGGCGTTGACCACGAAGAGGCCGGCGAGGCCGTCGAGGTAGCGCTTGCCCTTGTCGTCGTAGATGTAGGTGCCTTCACCGCGGACGATGGTCGGCACGGGGGAGTTCTCGTACGACGACATCCTGGTGAAGTGCATCCACAGGTGGTCGTAGGCGGTCTGGGAGAGGTCCTTGCCCATGGTTATCGGGATCCCCATTGGTAGGTCTGCTTCTTGAGCTTGAGGTACACGAAGCTCTCGGTGGACCGCACACCGGGAAGCGTGCGGATCCTCTTGCTGATGACGTCGAGCAGGTGGTCGTCGTCCTCGCAGACGACCTCGGCGAGCAGGTCGAACGATCCTGCGGTGAGCACCACGTACTCGACTTCGTCCATGGCCGTCAGCGCGTCGGCGACAGGTTCGAGATCGCCCTCGACGTTGATGCCGAGCATCGCCTGCCGCCGGAAGCCCACGGTGAGCGGGTCGGTGACGGCGACGATCTGCATCACGCCTTGGTCGAGCAGCTTCTGCACCCGTTGGCGCACGGCCGCCTCGGACAGGCCCACGGCCTTGCCGATGGCGGCGTACGGGCGCCTGCCGTCCTCCTGGAGCTGTTCGATGATCGCCAAGGAGACGGCATCGACGCCATTGGGTGTCTTGCCACTGTTGTCTGCGCTGCGACTGGCCACGACCCCACTGTGCAGGAGAGGTCGTCGGTCTCGCAAGCCCTGAGCGATGAAATTCGTTGTTTACGGCTCCGAATGGCGCGGATTCCGTAGTTGTGACCTGAGCGGTATGTCGAAAGCGTCGGTACTCGGTCTAGTGTGGGGATCTCACGTACTGGACAGGTACGGACGTACGCCCACGGGAAGCACCACTACAGGAGGCCGGGCAGTGAGCACCGAACTGCGTCGTCTGCGGAACTACATCAACGGGGAATTCCGGGACGCGGCCGACGGCCGCACCACCGAGGTGGTGAACCCGGCGACGGGCGAGGCGTACGCGACGGCGCCGCTGTCCGGGCAGGCCGACGTCGACGCCGCGATGGACGCCGCCGCGGCCGCGTTCCCGGCCTGGCGCGACCTCGTGCCCGGCGAGCGCCAGAAGTACCTCCTCAAGATCGCGGACGCCTTCGAGGAGCGCGCCGAGGAACTGATCGCGGCCGAGGTCGAGAACACGGGCAAGCCGATCGGGCTGACCCGCGAAGAGGAAATCCCGCCGATGGTGGACCAGATCCGCTTCTTCGCGGGTGCGGCGCGGATGCTCGAAGGCCGTGCGGCCGGCGAGTACATGGACGGCCTCACCTCGATCGTGCGCCGCGAGCCGATCGGTGTCTGCGCGCAGGTCGCGCCGTGGAACTACCCGATGATGATGGGCGTATGGAAGTTCGCCCCGGCGCTCGCCGCGGGCAACACCGTCGTCCTCAAGCCCTCGGACACCACGCCCGCCTCGACCGTCCTGATGGCCGAGATCATCGGCTCGATCGTGCCCGCGGGTGTCTTCAACGTCGTCACCGGCGACCGTGACACCGGCCGCATGATGGTCGAGCACAAGACGCCCGCGATGGCCTCCATCACCGGATCCGTCCGCGCCGGCATGCAGGTCGCCGAGTCCGCGTCGAAGGACCTCAAGCGCGTCCACCTGGAGCTCGGCGGCAAGGCGCCCGTCGTGGTCTTCGAGGACACCGACATCGCCAAGGCCGTCGAGGACATCTCGGTCGCCGGCTTCTTCAACGCCGGCCAGGACTGCACCGCCGCGACCCGCGTGCTCGTGCACGAGTCGATCCACGACGAGTTCGTGACCGCGCTCGCGAAGGCCGCCGCGGACACCAAGACCGGCATGCCGGACGACGAGGACGTGCTCTACGGGCCGCTCAACAACCCGAACCAGCTCGCCCAGGTCTCCGGCTTCATCGACCGTCTCCCGGCGCACGCGCGCGTCGAGGCGGGCGGCCACCGCGTCGGCGAGACAGGCTACTTCTACGCGCCGACCGTCGTCTCGGGCCTCAAGCAGGACGACGAGATCATCCAGAACGAGGTCTTCGGACCCGTCATCACCGTGCAGTCCTTCTCCTCCGAGGAGCAGGCGATCGAGTACGCGAACGGCGTCGACTACGCGCTCGCGTCCTCCGTCTGGACGAAGGACCACGCGCGGGCGATGCGCATGTCCAAGGTGCTCGACTTCGGCTGCGTGTGGATCAACACCCACATCCCGCTGGTCGCGGAGATGCCGCACGGCGGCTTCAAGAAGTCCGGCTACGGCAAGGACCTTTCGGCGTACGGGTTCGACGACTACACCCGGATCAAGCACGTGATGACCTCGCTGGGCTGAGTCGGCTGTACGTGTGAAGGGCGGTCCCGCACGGGGTGCGGGACCGCCCTTCGGCGTCCGATCAGGCCGACTCGCTCGTGGCCCCCTTGCCGTCGTCGTGCCGCTCCTCGTGCAGGGACGGGCCCTTGTCCGGGCCGGGCTTCGCGGGGACGCCCGGTCCGGCCGCCTCGTCCGGCAGCGGCACGCCCGCCTTCTCCATGATCGGGGCGCAGGCCTTGAAGGCCTTCTTGTACGCCTTCGCATGCGGGGCCGACGCCTTGCCGCCGCCGCTCAGTTCGAGCCGTACGGCGCCGTCGCCCGTACTCGACACCTTGACGTCGGGGAACGAGCCGAGGCCGTTGTCGCGCATGCACTCCGAGAAGTCCGCGGCGCCCTGCTTCACCTTGCCGGGATCGGCGCCCTTGACGAGCAGCACCATCGAGAAACGCGCCCCGTCCTTCTTGCCCTTCCCGGCGACCTCCTTGTGCGTGAACGGGCCGTCGTCGAGCGGCGTTCCGTCCGCGGCCGGGTCGGGCCGCTCGTACCCCGGCGGAGTCGAGCCGTCGGACGCCGTCGCCTGGACGGAGAAGACGGTGCCGAGCGCCGCCGCGGACAGCAGAGCGCCGGCGGCCACGAGCCGCCGCTTCCGGGACCGGGCCGGTCCCTGCGGCGGGCCGGGCGGTTGCTGCGGCATGGGCGGTACGTGCATGAGGTTCCTCCTCGTTGATACGCGGCCGGCTCCCCCGAGCCGGTCCTGCGGAGCCAGCACAGCGCGCGGCCGGTTACGGCACGGGAACAGCGGGCGGCGGCCGCACAGGAACCGTCGGCGGGCCCCCTGCGACCAGCGATTCCTTACGCGAACCTCACTTACGCCCCCGTAACCGCGACGCGGCCACACTGCGGGCATGCGGGTGCTGGTGGTCGAGGACCATGTGGAGCTGGCCGAGACGGTGGCCGGGGGGTTGCGTCGGGAGGGGATCGCGGTCGATCTCGCCCATGACGGACCGACCGCCCTGGAACGCGCCGACGTCAACGGCTACGACGTCGTCGTGCTCGACCGCGACCTGCCCGGGCTCCACGGCGACCAGGTGTGCGCCGCGCTGAGCCGGGGCGGCAGCCGCGCCCGCATCCTGATGCTCACGGCGTCGGGGACGGTCGCCGACCGCGTCGAGGGCCTCGCGCTCGGCGCCGACGACTACCTCGCCAAGCCGTTCGCCTTCGCCGAACTCGTCGCCCGATTGCGCGCGCTGGCCCGCCGCGCCCAGCCCGCGCTGCCGCCCGTGCTCGTCCGCGGGGAGCTGCGGCTCGATCCCGCACGCCGTACGGCAGGCAGGGGCGGGCGTGAACTGGCGCTCAGCCCGAAGGAGTTCGCCGTCCTCGAGCTCCTGATGGCGGCGCAGGGCGCGGTGGTCTCGGCGGAGGAGCTGCTCGAACGGGCCTGGGACGAGGCCGCGGATCCTTTCAGCCAGACGGTGAAGGTCACGGTCAGCAGGCTGCGCCGCAAGCTGGGTGAGCCACCGCTGATCGAGACGGTCGAGCGGGCGGGGTACCGGCTGTGAGCAGCGAGCCCACGGCTGCCCGTCCCCGGTTCGGGGTGCCCCGCACGATCCGCTGGCGCCTCACCCTCCTCTACAGCGGCCTGTTCATCGTCGCGGGCACCTGCCTCCTCGGCTTCACCTACCTGCTCGTCTCCCAGGCCGCAGCCCCATCCTCCGCGAGCAGCAGCTCGGTGCAGATCCCCGACGGGCTCCCGGGCGACGGAGCACCGGGCAACGGAGCGCCGGGTGACGGCCTTCCGGGCGGTGGGCTGCACAAGGTCATCGAGGAGGAAGTGGCCGACGCCCGCAGCGAGCAGCTCGACGACCTGCTCGTACGCTCCGTCTTCGCCCTCGCCGTGATGGCCGCCGCCTCCCTCGCGCTCGGCTGGCTGGTCGCCGGGCGGGTGCTCTCGCCGCTGCGCACCATGACTGCCGGTGCCCGCCGGATCTCCGCGGACAATCTGCACGAGCGGCTCGCGGTGCGCGGCCCCGACGACGAACTCAAGGCGCTGGCCGACACGTTCGACGATCTATTGGCCCGGCTGGAGGACTCCTTCGCCGCGCAGCGGCAGTTCGTCGCCAACGCCTCGCACGAACTGCGCACCCCGCTCACGCTCCAGCAGGCCGTCATCGACATCACGCTCGCCGACCCCGGGGCGGACCCGCCCGCGCTGCGCGACGCCCTCGGCCGGGTGCGGGCGGCCGGGCAGCAGCAGGAGCGGCTGATCGACGCGCTGCTCACCCTCGCCCGCAGCCAGCGCGGACTGCAGCGCGAGGAGGCGGTGGACCTGGCCTGCCTGGTCCGCGATCTGCTGCCCGCGGACAGCTCCCTGCCCGCGGACGGCTCACTGCGCGTGGACGCCCGGCTCGAACCGGCACCCGTCCTGGGGGACGCGCAGCTTCTGGAGCGCCTTGTCACCAACCTCAGGGACAACGCCGTACGCCACAACAGCCCTGGTCCGGACGGCAGTTGGATGACCGTACGGACCGGGGTCAGGGACGGCCGGCCGACGCTGCGGATCTCCAACAGCGGCCCGGTGATCCCGGCCGACCAGGTGGCCGGTCTGTTCCAGCCGTTCCGCCGCCTCGGACCCGACCGGGTGCGCGGCAAGGACGGCGGCCAGGGCCTCGGGCTCTCCATCGTGGCGGCCGTCGCCGCGGCGCACGGGGGAGAGGTGCGGGCATGGCCGTGTGCCGGGGGAGGGCTCGACGTGGAGGTGATCCTGCCGACGGCGGTACGCGCCTGAGCTGGGGAACGCCGCGGCCCGAGCGCGGGACGGATGCCACCTGAGTGCGGGATGGATACCGCCCGAGCGCAGGACCGATGCCGCCTGTCCGCCGGACCGGCGCCGCCCACCCGCTGGACAGGGTGTCGGGTGAGCGCCCGACCACTCGACGCCCCGTCCATTGCCCGGACCAGGCCGCCGGGGCAAGCTGCCCCCGTGCTCACTCACCGAAGCGTCAGCCCGCTCTCCCGCCGCAATCTTCTGCGTGCCCTCGGCGGCACGGCCGCGCTCGGTGCGCTGGCCGGCTGCGGGGTGCCCGCCGCGTACATCGGCCCCGAGGACCGGGCCGCCGCCGACCGTTCGGCGCGCGAGAAGAAGCTGTCCTTCGCCAACTGGCCGCTGTACATCGACACCGACGACGAGGACGAGTCGAGCCGGCCCACCCTGGAGGCCTTCGAGAAGCGCACCGGGATCTCCGTGCACTACACGGAGGAGATCAACGACAACGACGAGTTCTTCGGCAAGATCAGCCCCTCGCTGCTCAACCGCCAGGAGACCGGCCGCGATCTGATCGTCATCAGCGACTGGATGTGCGCCCGCTTCGTCCGCCTCGGCTGGGTACAGGAGATGGACCGCTCGCGTCAGCCCAACGTCGCCAAGTACCTGGACCCGCTGCTGCGCGAGCCGCACTTCGACCAGGGCCGCAAGTCCACCGTGCCCTGGCAGTCCGGGATCACCGGCATCGCGTACAACCGCAAGGCGCTGGGCCGCGAGCTGGGTTCGGTCTCCGATCTGTGGGCGGACGACCTGCGCGGCAAGGTGACACTCCTGTCCGGTCTCGACGAGGCCTTCGCGCTCCTGATGCAGGGCGACGGCGTGGACATCACGCGCTGGACCCAGGACGACTTCCACAAGGTGTGCGACCGGATCGAGAAGCTCGTCGACTCCCGGCACATCCGCCGCTTCACCGGCAACGACTACCTCAAGGACCTGGAGAGCGGCGACGTCCTCGCCTGCCAGGCGTACTCCGGAGACGTGATCCAGCTCCAGGCGGACAAGCCGGAGATCGAATTCCTGATCCCGGAGGAGGGCGCCGAGCTCTGGTCGGAGTCCCTGATGATCCCCAACCTGGCCCGCCACAAGGCGAACGCGGAACTCCTCGTCGACCACTACTACGACCCGGAGGTCGCGGCCGAACTCGCCGCCTGGGTCAACTACGTCTGCCCGGTCCCGGCGGCGCGCGACGTCCTCGCGAACTCCAAGGACGAGGAGACGGCGGCGCTCGCCGAGGACCCGCTGATCTTCCCGGACGACGCGATGCGCTCGCGGCTGGCCATCGCGCGCGACATCACGCCCGGGGAGCGGCCCGCTCTGGCGAAGCGGTGGAACGGGATCGTGGGCCTCTGAGCCGGTCCACCTCCCGCCATTCCGGGCGCAGTCCGGCCAGGTTGGTGGTGAGGAAGTACGCGATCCCGCCGGTGACCAGCGCGGGCACGAGGCCCACGCCCGTGACCGCCGCACCCGCGATCAGCCCGCCGAGCGGGATCCCGGCCCAGGCGGCCGCGTCACCGAGCGCGTTGACCCGGCCGCGCATCCCGCGCGGCACGCGCTCGAACAGGAGGGCGCCGAGTACGGGGTTGATGAACCCGGCCCCGAAGCCGCTGACCGCGAACACGGCGACCACCGCACCGAGCGGCACGTCGAAGGCGAGCACCAGGAAGCGCGGCGCCCCGCACAGCAGGAACCCGATGATCACGGTCGCCCTGCGCCGCAGCCGGTGCGCGACGGCCGTGGCGATCAGGCTCCCGCCCACCGCCGCCGCCCCCATCGCACTGCCGAGCAGACCGATGGCGGCGGGCCCGTGGCCGGAGGCGTCCGCCCAGACAGGGATGAGGACGCTGGAGATCGCCGCGTCGAGCAGGTTGGTGATGCTCACCATGACGATGAGGGTGAGCAGCAGCGGTTCGCGGCGCAGGAACGTGAAGCCCTCGCCGAAGCGCTGCCAGTAGCCGGGCTCGTCGCCGGCCTCCGCCGCGGGCGCCTCCGCGCGTCCCATCCCGCGCGGCAGCAGCAGCCCGATGATCACCGAACCGAGCGCGAAACAGACCGCGTTGACGACAAGGCCCGCCATCGGCCCGAGCAGCGCCACCAATGCGCCGCCCGCCGCCGGACCGACCGTCGAGGCCAGCCGCTCGATCACGCCGGAGACCCCGGTGGCCCGTTCCAGCGGGACGTCGCAGCGCTCGGCGGCCTCCGGCACCATCACTTCCTTGGCCAGATTGCCCGGGCCGCGCGCCGCGCCGATCACCGCGACCAGGACGAGGAGCAGCGGGAACGACAGCAGTCCGAGGACATGGAGGAGCGGCACCACGGCCACCGCGGCCGTGCTCACCACGTCGGCGCTCCAGGACACCGCCCGTGGTCCGATCCGGTCGACGACCGGTCCGGTGAGCGCCTTCACGATCACGTACGGCGTCATCTCGCAGAAGACGACAAGTCCCGTCTGCGTAGCGCTCCCCGTGGTGCTGAGCACGAACCAAGGGATGGCGACGACCGAGATCCGTGTCCCGGTGATCGCCATCGCCATGGCGGCGAGCACCCCGACGAGCGGCCGCAGGCTGCGCCTCCCGCCGGCTATGTGCTCCTTGCCCGCGGCCCGCCTCATGACGGGTCCTCGCCGGACTCGGACCTGGACCCGGACTGGGACGCGTCCCCCGGCGCGTCCAGCTCCGGCAGGATCTGCGTGATCACCCCGACCCGCTCCGCGCCCGCGGGTGCGCTCGCCGCCGTCTCCGGGTTGTCCCAGCGGTAGCGGGCGAGCACCTCCCACAGCTCCTGGCGGAGCGCGACGGCCTCGTCGGGGGTGATCCGCAGCGCCCAGTCGCTCATGTCGAAGGTGCCACGCCACGACTCGGGCAGCGTCTGCAGCTCGCTGAGTGCCTGCTGGGTGCGCAGCGTGTACGTGGACGCCACGGACTGCAGATAGGCGAGGGCCGCCACGGGCTCCTGGTCCACGACCTCGCGGTCGCTCAGCGTCGTCGTCCGGTGCGCCGCGCGCCACCAGCGCTCGCGCGCGTTGCCCCGCTCGGTGTCCTCCTCGACGAAGCCGGCCGCGTCCAGCTGACGCAGGTGGTAGCTGGCCGTACCGGAGTTCACGCCCAGGCGCTCCGCGAGCCGGGTGGCCGTGGACGGTCCGAACTTCCGCAGCAGCCCGACCAGCTGCACCCGGACAGGGTGGGCGAGGGCCCGCAGCCCCTTGGCGTCGAGGACGACCGTGTCCTCGGGGGCGGGGGCGGGGTGGTGCTCGGGGGTCTGCGGCGCATCACTCATGGACCCCACCGTAGACCGCAAAGAGTTATTCGCGAAGAACTCTTTGCGAAGAAGCCTCCGCATGGAGCACCACCCCGCCTTTTGAACGCGTTCAACAGGGGCGTACTCTCCTGCCATGAGCGACAGAGCCGCCCTGCTCAAGGGCATCCGCGCGTGGTTGGTCCTGTTCGTCGTCTGCCTGGTCCTGAGCGGAGCCACGGCCTTCCCCCTCGTCCACGAACTGCGCTGGACCGAGGACCTGCTGCGATGGCTGTCCGTGGGCGACCACCTGCCCGGCCTCGTCGAGTGGATCGAACGCGTCCGCGCCGGCCTGGACGCGGCCGACGCGGACTATCCGTTCCTGCTCTACGGCACCGACTGGCTCGCCTTCGCCCACCTCGTCATCGCCGTCGCGTTCTACGGGCCCTACCGCGACCCGGTCCGCAACATCTGGGTGATCGAGTTCGGCATGATCGCCTGCGCCGGGATCGTCCCGCTGGCCCTGATCTGCGGGCCGATCCGCGGGATACCCTTCTGGTGGTCGCTGATCGACATGGCGTTCGGCGTCTTCGGGGTGATCCCGCTGTACGTGGTGCGGCGGAAGATCAAGCGCCTGGAGGCGCTCACGGGCGCGGGCGCCAACCCCGTCCCCGTACCTACTGGTTGAACGCCGGGAACGCGAAACGCGTCCCCAGGGCCAGTCCGTCCTGGTGGGCGGCGGTGGCGTTGACCGAGTAGACGACCGTGCGCGAGAGGTCCGGGGTCGCGGCGATCACCGTGTGGAAGCCGGGGCGTGCGCCCGTCTTGCCCCAGACCTCCTTGCCGTTGATGGTGAACGTCTCCAGACCGGCCGCCATCGTCGCCGCCTTCCCGGTCTCGATGTCGTCCACCCCCGGCAGCGTGAACATCTCCTTGAGCTGCGGCTCGGGGACGACGCGTCCGCGGAACAGGGAGGTGAGGAAGCGCTCCAGGTCGCGGGTGGAGGAGATGAGGTCACCGGCCGCGAAGCGGTCCGTCACGTTCCACTCGGTGACGTCCACCAGCTTCCCGTCCATCTCCTGGTACCCGCGGTGGTGCGGGCCGCGGATCCGGGGGTCGGAGCCCGGGAAGTACGAGTCGCGCATCCCGAGGGGCTTGAAGATCCGCTGCGCGGCCTGGCGGGCGTACGAGTCCCCGGTGACCTTCTCGATGATCAGGCCGAGCACCGTGTAGTGGATGTTCGAGTAGCGCTGGTACTCGCCCGGCTTGTGCAGCGGCCCCTTCGCCGCCGAGGCCGCGACGACCTCCTGCGGCGTCAGCGTCTCGAAGCGGTTCTCGTACAGCTCCTCGTCCGTCTCGCCGAGCGAGGAGCCCGCGTCCAGGCCGCTCGTGTAATTGAGCAACTGCCGTACGGTGATGGGCTGGAACTTCGGAGACGGGAGCAGGCCCGGCAGGTACTCCTGCACCGTCCCGTCGAGGTCGAGCGAGCCGTCGGCGACGAGCTTCAGGGTGAGCGCCGCCGTCACGACCTTCGTGGTCGAGCCCGCACGGAAGCGCACGTCGTCGCGCGCGGGAGCGCCCGTCCTCAGGTTGCTCACACCCGCCACGCCCTGCCAGTCGCGCCCGTCACCGCCCACGCGCACCAGCGCCGCCGTCGCCTGCCGGTCGGGCAGCCCTTCGAGCGCCTTCTCCAGGGCCGCCACATCCGGGCCGCGCTCCGCCGTCTCGCGCTCCGCGGTCACGGCCGCGGCGGGCCGTCCGTCCGCGAAGGCTGGTGCGGCGAGCGCACCGCCGGCGGCGAGGCCGAGGACGAGGGCGGCGGCGACGGTCGTACGCAGGGAAGCACGCATGCTGAAAGCTCCAGGAGGCCGTGGTCGCACGGTATTTGTGCCGTGCCGGACTGAACGGCTTCCATCCTGCTGAGCACCGGGCCGCCCCGGATCATCGCGACGGAGGGTGCCGCCCCTGGTGTGACCCTGGGGGTGCCGACGGCCTCAACTGCGTGATGCTCAGGGATGATCCCTAGAGCCCGCCGAGCTGACGCAGGTCGAGCCCGGTGGGCGGGGGCAGCGGCGGACGTACGGCATCCGTGCGGAACGCGTCGAGCATCAGGGCCACGAGGCGCCGGGAGGCGGCGGACGGGTCGGGTGTCGCGCCGAGTGCGGCATTGGCGACGAGGAGGACGGTCAGGTCGGAGGGATGGAAGTCCGCGCGCAGCGCCCCCGCTTCCTGCGCCCGGCGGACGAGGCCCGCGAAGTCCCGTTCGCCTTGCCGCCGCAGCCGGGCGTGCTCGCCCGCGGTGTCGGGAAAGGCGTCGAGGAAGGCCGCGGTGAACCCTCGTTCGGCGGCCTGCAGGGCGCAGATCCGCTCGATCACATGACAGAAGCCGCGCCAGGGGTCGGGGTCCGCCAGGCCCTCGTCGAACGCGGCGATGCAGGCCTCCAGCTGGTCGGCGAAGACCTCGCGGATCAGGTCGTCACGGGTGGGGAAGCGCCGGTAGAGCGTGGCGACGCCCACCTCGGCCCGGCGCGCGATCGTGGCCATCGGCACTTCCACGCCGTGCTCGGCGTAGGCCGCGCGGGCCGCTTCCAGGATGCGCTGCCGGTTGCGCAGGGCGTCCGCACGCAAGCGAGAGGAATCCTCGTCGATCTTTCTCACCTCCGGTCCAAACGGACGGTGTCGTCCACTTGCCACCGTACGTTCGAAGGACCAGGAGCCGACGGACGAGGTACGGGACATGACCGAGAAGATGCGCGCCGCGCTGTACGACCGCTTCGGCGGACCCGAGGTGCTGTACGTGGGCGAGGCGGACCGGCCCGTGCCCGGCCCCGGCGAGGTGCTGGTGCGGGTGGCGGCGGTCAGCGTCAACGGCGGCGAGCTCGCGGCCCGTTCGGGGCGGGTGCGGCTCGTGACGGGCCGGAAGTTCCCGCAGCGCACGGGGCTCGACTTCGCGGGGACCGTCGCCGCGCTCGGCGCGGGCGCGTCCGGTGTCGCGGTGGGGGACCGGGTCTGGGGTGTGATGGGCCGCGGCTCGGGATTCGGAAGCGCCGCCGAATACCTGGCCGTCCGCCCCGAGCGGCTCGGACGGATCCCCGACCGGATCGACCTCCATGAGGCCGCCGCACTGCCCGTGGGCACCACGGCGATCACCGCGTTGCGCGACAAGGCGGGCCTGCGCCCGGGCGAACGTCTCCTGGTCCGCGGCGCGACCGGCGGAGTGGGGTACGTCGCCGTCCAGCTCGGCAAGGCGATGGGCGCGCACGTCACGGGCCTCGCCCGGGCCGGCAACCTCGGCCTCGTACGCGACCTCGGCGCCGATGAGGCCCTCGACTACCGCACCGCCGCACCGGCCGGCCTCGGGCGCTACGACGTCGTTCTCGACACGGTCGGCAAGGACCTCGCCGCCTACCGCCGGCTGCTCACCCCGAAGGGCCGGATGGTCGCCATCGCCTTCGACCTCGACCGGGTGGCCGCCTCGCTCGGCTCAGTGCTCGCCAGTGGGGTGCACGGGCGCGGCCGGGTGCGCTTTTTCAGCGGCAATCCGAAGACGGCGCTCTTCGACGACCTCGCCTCGTACGTGGAACAGGGGGCGCTGCGCCCGCTCGTGGACCGCGTCTTCCCGCTGGACGCGATCGGCGAGGCGCACCGGGCCCTGGAGGCCGGGGGTGTGCGGGGCAAGTACGTGGTGCGGGTCGCCTGAGGCCTGTCCCGGCCCGGTCGGTGCCCCGGCCGGGTGCTCAGGAAGCGCCAGGGGGGCGGTCACGCCATCCACTGCGTGACGTACGCGTCGATCTCATCGGTGATCCGCGCCTTGCCCGCCGCGTCCAGGAAGGACGCCTCGACCGCGTTCTTCGCGAGGGCCGCCAGGCCGCGCTCGTCGAGGCCGAGGAGGCGGGCCGCCACCGCGTACTCGGAGTTGAGGTCCGTGCCGAACATCGGCGGGTCGTCCGAGTTGATGGTGACGACGACGCCTGCCTGCACCATCTCCTTGACGGGGTGCTCGTCCAGCGTCGCCACCGCACGCGTCGCGATGTTCGACGTCGGGCAGACCTCCAGCGGGATGCGGTGCTCGGCGAGGTGCGCGAGGAGCGCCGGGTCCTGGGTGGAGCTGGTGCCGTGGCCGATGCGCTCGGCGCCCAGCTCGCGCAGCGCGTCCCAGACCGTCTGCGGGCCCGTGGTCTCGCCCGCGTGCGGGACCGAGCGCAGTCCGGCCGCGCGCGCCCGGTCGAAGTACGGCTTGAACTGCGGGCGCGGGACGCCGATCTCGGGTCCGCCGAGACCGAAGGAGACAAGGCCCTCGGGGCGCAGGGCGTCGTCCGTCGCGAGGCGCGCGGTCACCTCGGCGGCCTCGAGGCCGGCCTCGCCGGGAATGTCGAAGCACCAGCGCAGGACCGTGCCGAACTCGGACTCGGCGGCCTTGCGCGCGTCCTCGATCGCCTCCATGAAGCCACGCTCGTCGATCCCGCGCCGTACCGAGCTGTACGGCGTGACGGTCAGTTCCGCGTACCGGATGTTCTGGCGGGCCATGTCGCGGGCCACCTCGAAGGTGAGGTCGCGGACGTCCTGCGGCGTGCGGACGAGGTCGACGACCGCCAGGTACACCTCGATGAAGTGCGCGAAGTCCGTGAACGTGAAGAAGTCCGCGAGCGCCTCGGGGTCGGTGGGGACCTTCGAGTCGGGGTGGCGGGCGGCGAGTTCCGCGACGATACGGGGCGAGGCGGAGCCGACGTGGTGCACATGCAGCTCGGCCTTGGGCAGCCCGGCGATGAAGGGGGTCAGATCCGTCGCGGTCACGGGGTCCTCCGGGGGAGTGCGGTTGCTGTGCGGTGGCGACGCGTGGCGATGCGGCCCACCGGGTAACGGCGGTGACGCGTCGGGATCATCGTAGGTGCGGGGCGTGCTCCCCCCTTGGGCAGGCGCCCGGGGCGGGTGCGCGGCCTGCCCGTAGCATGTCGGGACGCCCGGATCCGGAAGATCGGGACGCGGGGAGCTGAAGGGAACGGCGATGTCCGAGCAAGCAGACCAGACGCCCGAGCAGCGGGACCAGCAGGACCCGTGGGCGCCCCCTGCCGACCGGACCCCCGAGGGCACGGTGGACCCGGGGGCCACGCAGGTGGGTTCCGATGTCGACACGCTCGCGTCGTCGGTGGACGCCGGGACGCCGGTCGTCGACGGTCCGGTGCCCACGTCGGCCGCGGGCGCGGAGGCCGAGACCATCGGCGCCGCCCCGGCCGCCCGCCCCGAGGCCGAGACCATCGGCGCTCCGCTGCCCGGCAACCACGACGGCGAGACGCTGCTCGGTGCGCCCGGGGAGCCGGGACCGGCCCCGGAGGTCTCCCTGACGAAGGGGGCCGCGCCGCAGGACGCACCGCCGGAGCGCGACATCTGGGCCCCGCCCGCCGAGCAGCACCGGCAGGGCCCCGCCCCCGCCTACGGCGCTCCGGGCGCCGGGCCCTGGCAGAACCCGGGCGGTCCCGCGGCCCAGGCGCCGTACCCGGGCGCCCAACCCCCGTACGCCGCAAGCGGTCCGGCCCCCGACGGCGCCGTCCCGCCGCCGCCGGTCGGACCCGAGGGTCCCGGACCGGGCTACGGCTATCCCGGCTACGGTCCGCAGGCCGGCTTCCCGCACTACGGCGCCCAGCCCGGCTACGGCTGGCCGCACATGCCGCTGCCCGCGAGCAACGGGATGGGCACGGCCTCGCTGGTGCTCGGGATCATCTCCGCCGTGCTCTTCTGCCTGTGGCCGGTGGCGATCATCGTCGGGGTGCTCGCGATCATCTTCGGCGCGATCGGCCGCGGCAAGGCGAGCCGGGGCGAGGCGAACAACGCGGGCCAGGCCCTGGCGGGCCTGATCTGCGGCTGCGTCGGCACAGCCCTCGCCGTGATCTTCCTGATCCTCGTGGTGGTCAACAACTACGACCCCTACGGCAACGATCCGTACGACTTCGGCGACAACCTCGTCGTCAAGGCCTCGGCGCCGCAGTACCCCTGACCCTCACACCCCCGCGCGCAGTCGCTCCCGCGCCTCCATCAGCGCGAAGCCCAGCAGGTTGAGCCCGCGCCACTGCCCCGGGTCCGCGGCCCGCTCGTCGGCGGCCGCAAGACCGATGCCCCAGATGCGGTCCAGCGGGCTGGCCTCGACCAGGACGCGGTCGCCCGTGCCGAGCAGATACGCCCGCAACTGGGGGTGTGCGGCGAACTTGTGGGTGCTGCCCTCGGCCACCACCTCGAAGCGCTCGCGCCGCCAGATCTCCTCGTCGAAGCCGCGCACCAGGCGGCCCGCCTTCTTCGCGGCGCCGGGCGAGCTCGCCGTGACGGCGGCCCGCTCCGCCTCCTCGTCACCGAAGAGGCGGGCCTTCGCCGCCATCATCCAGTGCTCCGCCGTCGCGTAGCCCACCTCGTCCACCGTGAACAGGGCGGGCCACCACTGGCTCAGGACATGCGGGCCGACCGCACCGTCCGCAGGTGCCGTATGTCCCCAGAAGTGCAGGAATTTCACGTTCTCGCCGTTTTTGACCCGCTCGGCCAGCGCGTCGATCTTTGATTCCGTCGCCTCGATCGCCATACACGCGAGTCTCGCAGGCACCACGGACAGTCCGTCCCTCGTTTTCCCTTGCCACTCGACACCCTGGCCGACAGATTCCGTTGAGTAACCAAAAGGCAACAACGGAATCCCTTGGCGGAGGGCCTTTCCTCTGTCAGGATCGGCACTCAAATCGAGCTGGAGCTACGGAAACCTGGAGCGACAGAGATGCACTTCCCCGCGCAGCAGCGCCTCGCCGCCGGCGCGCAGTACATCGACGGCCGGCTGTGCCCCGGCACGTCGGGCCGCACCCACGACGTGATCGACCCGGCCACGGGCGACACGGTCTACACGTACGAACTCGCGGGCCCGGACGATGTGGACGCCGCCGTCGCCGCCGCGAAGGCCGCCTTCCCCGGCTGGGCGGGCAGCACCCCGGGCGAGCGCTCCGACGCGCTGCACCGCTTCGCCGCCGTCCTGGCCGAGCGTGCGGAGGAGTTCGCGCAGGCCGAGTCGCTGCAATGCGGCAAGCCGCTCAAGCTGAGCCGCGAGTTCGACGTACCGGGCACCATCGACAACACCGCCTTCTTCGCGGGCGCCGCACGGCACTTGGCGGGCCAGAGCGCGGGCGAGTACAGCGGGGACCACACCTCGTACGTACGCCGTGAACCGATCGGTGTCGTCGGCTCCATCGCCCCCTGGAACTACCCGCTGCAGATGGCCGCGTGGAAGATCCTGCCGGCCGTCGCCGCGGGCAACACGATCGTCCTCAAGCCCGCCGAGCTGACCCCGCTGACCTCGCTCCTCTTCGCGGAGGCCGCCACCGCCGCGGGGATCCCGGACGGTGTCATCAACATCGTCACCGGCACCGGCAAGGAGGCGGGCGAGCACCTCGTCGGCCACCCCGACGTGGCCATGACCTCCTTCACCGGCTCCACCGCGGTGGGCAAGCGGGTCGCCGAGGTCGCCACCGCCACCGTCAAGCGCCTCCACCTGGAGCTCGGCGGCAAGGCACCCTTCGTCGTCTTCGACGACGCCGATGTCGAGGCCGCCGCGCACGGCGCCGTCGCCGGTTCGCTGATCAACACGGGCCAGGACTGCACCGCTGCGACCCGTGCGTACGTCCAGCGCCCGCTGTACGAGGCCTTCGTGGCGCGTACCAAGGAGCTGATGGAGTCCGTGCGCGTCGGCGACCCGTTCGCCGGCGACACCGACCTCGGCCCGCTCATCAGCCACGCGCAGCGCGACCGCGTCGCGGGCTTCGTGGAGCGCGCCCGCGGCTACGCGCGGATCGTCACCGGCGGCGAGGCGCCCAAGAGCGACGGCGCCTACTACCGTCCGACCCTCATCGCGGACGCCGCGCAGGACAGCGAGGTCGTCCAGTCGGAGATCTTCGGCCCGGTGCTGGTCGTCCTGCCCTTCGACAGCGACGACGAGGGCCTCGCCCTCGCCAACGACACCCCGTACGGTCTCGCCGCCTCCGCCTGGACCCGCGACGTGTTCCGTGCGAACCGCGCCACCCGTGAGATCAAGGCGGGCTGTGTCTGGGTCAACGACCACATCCCGATCATCAGCGAGATGCCGCACGGCGGCCACAAGGCCTCCGGCTTCGGCAAGGACATGTCCGTGTACTCCTTCGAGGAGTACACCCAGGTGAAGCACGTCATGTACGACAACACCGCGGTCGCCGCGAAGGACTGGCACCGCACGATCTTCGGAGACCGATAGGCCGTCGGCCGCCCCGGCGGCCGCACCCTTCCCCCACCACGGGGACCCTCCCGAAAGGGCATCACGCGCCATGGAGCAGTACGAGCCCGACCGCCCCTCCGCCGTCCAACTGGCCGCCTGGCGGCGCAGCATGACCAGTGGCCGGGGCGCGCTGTCCCGCCGAGCGATGCTGCGCGCCTCGGGCGCCGGCGCCCTCACCGTCGGCGGCCTCGGGGCGCTCAGCGCCTGCGGCATCCCCGCGGCCGCCAAGAACGAGGGCGGCGTCGCCGCCGACGACCACTCGAAGAAGGAGAAGCGCGTCACCTTCTCCAACTGGACCGAGTACATGGACGTCGACGACAAGGACGAGAACCGCCGGCCCACCCTGGAGGCGTTCACGAAACGCACCGGGATATCGGTGAAGTACACCGAGGACATCAACGACAACAGCGAGTTCTTCGGCAAGATCAAGCCGCAGCTCGCGGCCGGCCAGGACACCGGACGCGACCTGATCAACGTCACCGACTGGCTGGCCGCCCGGCTCATCCGCTTCGGCTGGGTACAGAAGCTCGACCACGCCAACACCCCGCACGCCTTCGCCAACCTGGCCCCGCAGTTCAGGGACCCGGACTGGGACCCGGGACGCGCGTACTCCTTCCCCTGGACGGGCATCGCCACCGTCATCGCGTACAACACGAAGGCCACCGGCGGCCGCGAGGTCACCTCGGTCTCGCAGCTGCTCGACGACCCCAAGCTCAAGGGCAAGGTCGGCTTCCTCACGGAGATGCGCGACACCGTCGGCATGACGATGCTCGACATGGGCAAGGACATCGAGTCCTTCAAGGACGACGACTACGACGCTGCCATCGCCCGGCTGCAGAAGGGCGTCGACCGGGGCCAGATCCGCCGCTTCACCGGCAACGACTACACCGGCGACCTCGACAAGGGCGACCTGGCGGCCTGTCTCGCCTGGGCGGGCGACATCGTCCAGCTGCAGGCCGACAACCCGGACATCAAGTTCCACATCCCGGACAGCGGCTACCACACGTCCTCGGACAACCTGCTGATCCCCAACAAGGCCCGGCACAAGACCAACGCCGAGCTCCTCATCGACCACTACTACCAGCTGCCCGTCGCCGCGCAGCTGGCCGCGTGGATCAGCTACGTCTGCCCGGTCGAGGGCGTCAGGCCCGAACTCGCCAAGATCGACGAGGACTTGGCGAACGACCCGCTGATCGTCCCGGACAAGGAGATGGCCGCCCTCTCGCACTCCTTCCGCTCGCTGAGCAGCAAAGAGGAGTCGACGTACGAGGAGAAGTTCGCCAAGCTCACCGGCGCCTGAGCCGCACACCCGCCGCACCCGCGGCACCCGCTGCCGCACCCCTGCCGACCTCCTGCCGCACCCCGCAGTCCCCGCAGACCTCGGCCTCTTCGCCGCCCCTCCCTCTGAATCCCCTTGTAGGTAACCGATGACCGACACCACCCGCGGCGATGTCCGCCTCTCCGGGATCAGCAAGACCTACGGCTCCTTCACGGCCGTCCACCCGCTCGACCTGACCGTCCCCGAGGGCTCCTTCTTCGCCCTGCTCGGCGCCTCCGGCTGCGGCAAGACCACCACGTTGCGCATGATCGCCGGCCTGGAGGACCCCAGCTCGGGCACCGTGCACCTCGGCGACCAGGACGTGACGTCGCTGCCGCCGTACAAGCGCCCGGTGAACACCGTCTTCCAGTCGTACGCGCTCTTCCCGCACCTCGACATCTTCGAGAACATCGCCTTCGGGCTGCGCCGGCGCGGCATCAAGTCGCCCAAGAAGCAGGTCGGCGAGATGCTCGACCTGGTGCAGCTCGGCGACCACGCGCACAAGAAGCCGCACCAGCTCTCCGGCGGCCAGCAGCAGCGCGTCGCCGTGGCCCGCGCGCTGATCAACCACCCCAAGGTGCTGCTCCTCGACGAGCCGCTCGGCGCCCTCGACCTCAAGCTGCGCCGCCAGATGCAGCTCGAACTCAAGCGCATCCAGACCGAGGTGGGCATCACGTTCGTGCACGTCACGCACGACCAGGAGGAGGCCATGACGATGGCCGACCAGGTCGCCGTGATGAACGGCGGGCGCGTCGAGCAGCTCGGCTCCCCGGCCGATCTCTACGAGAACCCGAGCACGACCTTCGTCGCCAACTTCCTCGGCACCTCCAACCTCATCACCACCGAGGTCGCCGACACGAGCGGCGACACCCTCGTGGTGAAGGCCGGTGACGCCAAGCTGTCCCTGCCCGCCTCCCGTACCAGCGCCGACACCCGCACCGGCGGCAAGGTGCTGCTCGGCATCCGCCCGGAGAAGATCTCGCTCGCCCACGCCGACGAGGCGGGCACGATCCCCGAGGGCCGTAACCGCATCACCGGCAGGATCGCGCAGTCCAGCTTCATCGGCGTCTCCACGCAGTACGTCATCGACTCGCCCGTCTGCGACGCGTTCGAGGTGTACGTGCAGAACGTCGAGCGCGACGGCCGCTTCGCCCCCGGCGCCGAGGTCGTCCTGCACTGGAGCCCCGAGCACTCCTTCGGGCTCGACGCGGCGCAGGACATCGACGCGGGTACCGAGGAAGAGGTGGCCGCATGACGGTCACGGACGTGCCGCCCCAGGCGCCCGCTCGGCCACCGGCCGAACCTCCCAAGAAGCGCGGCCGCTTCACCCCGTACTGGCTGCTGCTGCCCGGACTGCTCTGGCTCGTCGTCTTCTTCGCGCTGCCGATGCTCTACCAGGCCTCCACCTCGGTGCAGACCGGTTCCCTGGAGTCCGGCTACAAGGTCACCTGGCACTTCCAGACCTATCTGGACGCACTCGGCGAGTACTGGCCGCACTTCCTGCGCTCGGTCCTCTACGCGGGCATCGCCACGGTCCTGTGCCTGCTCCTCGGGTACCCGCTCGCGTACCTCATCGCGTTCAAGGCCGGACGCTGGCGCAACCTCGTCCTGATCCTGGTGATCGCCCCGTTCTTCACCAGCTTCCTGATCCGTACGCTGGCCTGGAAGACGATCCTCGCCGACAACGGCATCGTCGTGGACGTGCTCAACACCCTGCACATCATCGACGTGACCAACTGGCTGAGCCTGACCGAGGGCGACCGGGTGCTCGCCACCCCGCTCGCGGTCGTCTGCGGACTCACGTACAACTTCCTGCCGTTCATGATCCTGCCGCTGTACACCTCGCTGGAACGGATCGACGGCAGGCTGCACGAGGCGGCCGGCGACCTGTACGCCCGGCCCTTCACCACCTTCCGCAAGGTGACCTTCCCGCTGTCCCTGCCGGGCGTCGTCTCGGGCACCCTGCTCACCTTCATCCCGGCCAGCGGCGACTACGTCAACGCCCAGCTCCTCGGCTCCACCAGCGAGAAGATGGTCGGCAACGTCATCCAGTCGCAGTTCCTCACCGTGCTCGACTACCCGACCGCGGCCGCGCTCTCCTTCATCCTGATGGCGGCGATCCTGCTGATCGTCACCTTCTACATCCGCCGTGCCGGAACGGAGGACCTGGTCTGATGGCTGCCTTCATACGGTGGATCCGACGCAACCTCGTCGTGCTCGCGGGCCTGCTCACCCTCGGCTTCCTGATCCTGCCGAACGTGATCGTGCTCGTCTTCTCCTTCAACAACCCGAGCGGGAAGTTCAACTACGCCTGGCGGGAGTTCTCCACCGACGCCTGGGCCGACCCGTGCGGCGTCGCCGACATGTGCGGCTCGCTCGCGCTCAGCCTGCAGATCGCCCTGTGGGCGACCCTCGGCGCCACCGTCCTCGGCACGATGATCGCCTTCGCGCTCGCCCGCTACCGCTTCAAGGCCCGCGGCGCCGTGAACTCGCTGATCTTCCTGCCGATGGCGATGCCCGAGGTCGTGATGGCCGCCTCGCTGCTCACGCTCTTCCTCAACATGGGCGCGCAGCTTGGCTTCTGGACCATCCTCATCGCGCACATCATGTTCTGCCTGAGCTTCGTCGTGACGGCCGTCAAGGCCCGCGTGATGTCCATGGACCCGCGCCTGGAGGAAGCCGCACGCGACCTCTACGCGGGCCCCGTGCAGACCTTCGTCCGCGTCACCCTGCCCATCGCGGCACCGGGTATCGCCGCGGGCGCGCTGCTCGCCTTCGCGCTCTCCTTCGACGACTTCATCATCACCAACTTCAACGCCGGCTCGACCGTGACCTTCCCGATGTTCGTCTGGGGTTCGGCGCAGCGCGGCACACCCGTGCAGATCAATGTCATCGGCACGGCGATGTTCGCCATCGCCGTGATCTGCGTCCTGGCCGGGATCCTGGTCGGGAACCGCCGTAAGAAACACGCATAGGCAGCCGTTCACACGCGGACGGCTGTCCCCAGAGGGAGTTGGAAATCATGGCCCCACGTGCCATGAGCAGCACGGAAGTCCTCGCCTCGCTCGCGGACGCCAAGCCGGTCTCGTACTGGCTCGACGACCCCGGCAGGCCCGAGGCACTCCCCGCCCTGACCGGCGACGAGCGGTGCGATCTGCTCGTCGTCGGCGGGGGATACAGCGGTCTGTGGACCGCCCTGATCGCCAAGGAACGCGACCCGTCCCGTGACGTCGTCCTCGTCGAGGCCCAGGAAATCGCCTGGGCCGCGTCGGGTCGCAACGGCGGCTTCTGCGCCGCGTCCCTGACGCACGGCCTCGGCAACGGGCTGGCCCGCTGGCCGAAGGAGATCGGCCTGCTCGAGCAGCTCGGCGCGCGCAACCTCGACGCCATCGAGGAGGCCGTCAAGCGCTACGGCATCGACTGCGACTTCGAGCGCACCGGCGAGATCGACGTCGCCACCGAGCCGCACCAGGTGGCCGAACTCGCCGAGATGTACGAGGAGATCAAGACCCTCGGCCTCGAAGGCAACGTCTCCCTCCTGGACGCGGACGCGATGCGCGCGGAAGTCGACTCGCCGACTTTCCTCGGCGGCCTCTACGACCGCGACGGCGTGGCCATGCTCCACCCGGCCAAGCTCGCCTGGGGCCTCAAGCGGGCCTGCCTCGACCTGGGTGTCCGCCTGTACGAACACACCCCGGCCACCGAACTCGCCCGGCAGGGCGAGGGCATGGCGGTGCGCACCCCGTACGGCCGGATCTTCGCGCGCGATGTCGCCCTCGGCACCAACGTCTTCCCGTCGCTGGTCAAGCGGATGCGCCCGTACACGGTCCCCGTCTACGACTACGCGCTGATGACCCAGCCGCTGACCGACGAGCAGCTCGCGTCGATCGGCTGGAACGGCCGCCAGGGCCTGGGCGACTCGGCCAACCAGTTCCACTACTTCCGGCTCTCCGCCGACCACCGCATCCTGTGGGGCGGCTACGACGCGATCTATCCGTACGGCGGAAAGGTCCGCGCCGAGTACGACCACCGCCCCGAGACCTACGCCAAACTCGCCCGGCACTTCTTCACCTGCTTCCCGCAGCTCGCCGGCGTCCGCTTCAGCCACGCGTGGGGCGGCGCGATCGACACCTGCACCCGCTTCTCGGCCTTCTTCGGCACGGCACACAAGGGCCGGGTCGCCTACGCCGCCGGATATACGGGCCTCGGCGTGGGCGCCACCCGCTTCGGCGCCGAGGTGATGCTCGACCTGCTCGCGGGCGAGCGCACCGAACGCACCGAGCTGGAGATGGTGCGCAGCAAGCCGCTGCCGTTCCCGCCCGAGCCCTTCGCCTGGACGGGCATCGAGCTCACGAAGCGCTCCCTGGCCCGCGCGGACCTCAACGGGGGCCGGCGCAACGCGTGGCTGAAGGTGATGGACCGCTTCGGCTTCGGCTTCGACAGCTGAGCCCACAGCCGCGTCACCGGTCGTCTCGTATGGATTACGCCGGTCGAACGCGCCCTGTGACCCGCTTCACTACCAACAAGTAGCGGAAACCCGCGTAAGCAAAGCGCCGCCCGCCCCTCTCCTTCGTGTCAGGCCCAGCCACGCACGCGAAGAAGGAGGCCCCGCCATGACCGGCACCGGGGTGAAGGCGGCAGTCGAATGGCTCGTATCGGTCGCACCGGATCCCGAGGCCTGCCGCTGGGAGTGGGAACGCAACCCCCATGGGGTCGCCCTGCTCCCGGCCGGCAGGCTCTGGGACGTCCTGATCCTGCCGGGCGAGCTCGGCTCTCCCACGCTGGAGATCCTCACCCGTTGCCTCGACCGCCCAGGTCCCGTCCTCGCCGACTTCGGCGACTCCCGGATGGGCTTCTTCGTGCCCGCGGGCACGGCGGGGCGCTGGGTCGGCACGGGCGTGCGCGGCGCGGGCCGCGGCACGTGGATCGTCGTCCCCTACCCGGGCCGCGCCACGGGCGCCGGCGTCCGCTGGCTCGTCCCGCCGGACGGCACCGGCACCCTCATCGACCCGAGCCTCCTCGAACTCGCCATGCACGAGGCCGCGGCGGGTCTTGCCCGGGAGGAGACGGGGGACTGACGACCGCGACCGCGAGCAGCAGCAGGCCGCCCAGACACCAGCTCGCCAGTACGTCGAGCGGCCAGTGATAGCCCTGCCGCACCAGGCCGAACCCGTTGAGCACCACCACCAGCGCACAGAGGGCGGTGAGCTCATGCCGGAAACGGGTGTACGGCAGGAGCAGCAGCACCGCCGCCCCGTACGCCACGATCGTGGTGGCCGCGTGGCCTGACGGATAGAAGCCGCCGGTCCCGTCCATGCCGGGCGGGCCCGGGCGGTCGATCGCGGCCTTGAGCGGGGCGACGAGGGCGGGCACCAGGGCGAGGGCGAGTGCGGCGGCGAGCGGGCGCTGCCGGCGGCGGGGGTCATCGGGGAGTACGGGTCTGACGACGCTCCACACGACCGCCGCACCGAGCACGGGGACCGCCACCGCGATATTGCCGAGATCGGCGAAGAACTCCGCGAGCCCGGACGGGAATCCACCCGTTCGGATCGCCGTGCCGAGGCGTTCGTCCAGACGGCTCACAGGGCCGTCGGACACGACCTGCCAGGTGAAGAGCGCGAAGAGCAGGGCGCAGAGGGCGGCGAGCGCGGCGCGTGAGGCCCCACGAAAAGGGGCCGGCCGTTTCGGAACAGGGGGGGTGGTTCCGCAACGGCCGGCCGGATCGGTGTGCCGCGCGCCCCGGGGGGTTTGGGGCGGGCGGCGGTCCGATCGGTGAGGTTCACCGGAGCCTGGGACTCCGGCTGTGTGCGCGAGGGCACATCCGGGGCGGGGCTGGGGAGGCTCCGCTCCGGGGTCGCCCACAGTCCCCTGTGGGCGGGGTGTTTCTCTCATCTGGGAAAAACCTACGCCTGGGGGTGCGAGTGCGACAGGCGGAATGACATCCCGCCATCGGGCCCGCACACGGTCTTCACAAGCTCCGACTGTTCCCCCAGGTCGGCGGGCCCGCATCCGGAAACGTCCACACAACTCGGGACGCATCCGGAGCGGGATTTCCGCCGGATATCCGGTCAACCTCGGTCAGATGCGGGCGAAGGCCTGCTCCAGGATGTCCAGACCCTCGTTGAGGAGCTCCTCGCCGATGACCAGCGGCGGCAGGAAGCGCAGGACGTTCCCGTACGTACCGCAGGTCAGGACGAGCAGACCCTCCGCGTGGCAGGCCTTGGCCAGCGCGGCCGTCGCCTCCGGGTTCGGGGTCTTCGACGCCGGGTCCTTGACGAGCTCGATGGCGATCATGGCGCCGCGGCCGCGGATGTCGCCGACGATCTCGTACTTCTCCTGCATCGCCGTGAGGCGGGCCTTCATGATCTGCTCGATCTTCTTCGCCTTGGCGTTGAGGTCGAGCTCCTTCATGGTCTCGATGGCGCCGAGCGCACCGGCGCAGGCCACCGGGTTGCCGCCGTAGGTGCCGCCGAGGCCGCCCGAGTGGGGGGCGTCCATGATCTCGGCGCGGCCCGTGACGGCGGCGAGCGGCAGCCCGCCCGCGATGCCCTTGGCGGTGGTGATCAGGTCGGGGACGACACCCTCGTCCTCACACGCGAACCACTGGCCCGTACGGCAGAAGCCGGACTGGATCTCGTCCGCGACGAACACGATCCCGTTGTCCTTGGCGAACTGGGCGATCGCGGGCAGGAAGCCCTTGGCGGGCTCGATGAAGCCGCCCTCGCCGAGCACCGGCTCGATGATGATCGCGGCGACGTTCTCCGCGCCGACCTGCTTGTTGATCATGTCGATGGCCTGGGCGGAGGCCTCGGCGCCGGCGTTCTCGGCGCCGGTCGGCCAGCGGTAGCCGTAGGCGACCGGGACGCGGTAGACCTCGGGGGCGAACGGGCCGAAGCCGTGCTTGTACGGCATGTTCTTGGCGGTCAGCGCCATCGTGAGGTTCGTACGGCCGTGGTAGCCGTGGTCGAAGACGACGACGGCCTGGCGCTTGGTGTACGCACGGGCGATCTTGACGGCGTTCTCGACGGCCTCGGCGCCGCTGTTGAACAGCGCGGACTTCTTGTCGTGGTCACCGGGGGTGAGCTCGGCCAGCGCCTCGGCGACGGCCACGTAGCCCTCGTACGGCGTGACCATGAAGCACGTGTGGGTGAAGTCCTGCAGCTGGGCGCTCGCCTTGCGGACGACGGCCTCGGCGGAGGCGCCGACGCTGGTCACGGCGATGCCGGAGCCGAAGTCGATCAGGCGGTTGCCGTCGACGTCCTCGATGATCCCGCCGCCCGCGCGCGCCGTGAACACGGGCAGCACGGACCCCACGCCGCCCGCGACGGCGGCGGTACGCCGGGCCTGCAGCTCCTGCGACTTCGGACCGGGAATGGCGGTGACGACGCGGCGCTCCTGCGGAATTGCACTCATGAGGGGCTCCTTGGGCGATGTGGGGGTTTGGACGCGGTTGTTCTTCTTCGCAGGTTAGGGGCGGGGGTGGGGTGGGGGCATGCGCCGTGCTGGAGAAGTGGGCGGGTGTTGTTGTCCGTCGCGGACAGTGGTGGCCTCAGCCCGGCCGGCGTTTGAGGCCTGCGACCGGAGGTCGCATCGGGGTCCGGGGCGGAGCCCCGGTTTCGGGAAGGGGCGGGGTCGGGGAAAAAGAAACAAGCCGCCCCCTGCCGCGGCGGCGCGCGAAACTGTGAACTCCCCTTGCGGGCCGACTAAATTGAGGCACCGCAGACGACCGACAGACCGGCAGGTCAGGGGGCAAGGCCATGGATACCGAGGGTCACCAGGAGCCGCGCACGACGCGCAGCGCACCGGTACCGCCGCCGCGCCCCACGCGCGCCCCCGGCGCCACCCCCCAGCAACCACGGGGCCCGGAGTTCCTGGCCTGGCTGCGCGCCCCCCGCCCCACCGCACTCCCCGGCATCTGGCGCCTCAACCACCGCCCCCGCCCGGCGCAGGAGCCGGACGAGATCCCGGCGCGGCAGCTGCTGAGCGGGGCGCTCATCGCGTTCCTATGCGGCTGGCTCATGTGGTCGCTGCTGTGGAACGGCTATCTGGGCGGGTGGTGGATCGTGCCCCTGGAGCTGGTCACGCCGGACTCCTGGCGATTCGAGGGAGACCGGTACACGGGAGCCGCCATCTACTACGCGTACTACGCCCTGATCGCCTTCGGCATCATGGTCGCCGTAGGCCGCCTGGGCCGCTGGTCCGAGGTCTGGCGCCGCTACGTCGCCCCACGCTTCCGCCGCCCGGAGCCCCTCCAGGCCCCGGTCACCACCCCCCAGGAGGACCCGGCCCGCTGGCCCCACCTCCGTGCCGCCGGCGCCGCGCAGGCCGCCGACAAGCTGGCCGCCGAGGCCGACGCGGGCCGGATGCAGGACGTGGACCTCGCGCGGATCGAGCGCGCCTGGCAGTCCGTACGGTCCGGGCGCCACCCCCTCGACACCTTCACGCGCGCCGTGCTCAGCGACGGCGCCGCCGCCTGTCTGCACCCCTCCGGCGCCCGCGACCTCACCACCCGCACCGCCCGCCACGACCTGCGCACCGGCCAGGTCCGCCTCGGCCAGGCGGCGGACGACCAGCGCAATCCGTACGCCTACCGCGGCACCGGACTCGCCCTCGGCCCCGAACTGCTCGGCACCAGCTTCCTCGCCGTCGGGCCCTCCGGCTCGGGCAAGACCGGCAGTGTGATCCGCCCGCTCGCCGAGGCCCTCTGCCTCCAGGCGCTCGCGGGCCGCGCGGCCGTGGTGGTCGTCGGCGCGGCGGGTGCGGGGCTCGGGCCGACGGAGAACTACGACGTGGTGATCAGGATCGGCCACCCGGATTCCGAGTACGACTTCGATCTGTACGGCGGCACGGGCGATCCGGACGAGGCCGCCGCCGTCCTCGCGGAGGCGCTCGTCGGCGACCTCGCCGACCCGCACCCCGGCGGTGACAGCCGCCGCTCCGCCACCGTCCTCGCCCAGCTCCTCGGCCCCTACCGGGCCGTGCACGGCCGCTTCCCGGCCGTCCCCGAGCTCCGCGCGCTGCTCGACGGCGCCCCCGACCCGCTGTCCGACCTGCGCAAGGCGCTGCACGACGCGGGCGACGAGCCGATGCTGCGCGAACTCGACGCGCGCGAACGGCAGTCGGGCACCGCGGGCGACCCCGGCGCTCTCCTCGCGGACCGGGTCGCGCTGCTCGACCGGCCCGCCTTCGCCGGGTTCTTCGACACGACCGGCCAGAGCCGCCCGTTCTCGCTGCGCGCCCTCGACCACCCCGTCCGGGTCCGGATCGACCTGCCCGAACGAGGTCACGCCGACGCCTCACGGATCCTCGCCCGGCTGGTCCTCGCACAGTTCACCGCGAGCGCCGCGCACCGCGAGGACCGTTCGCTCTTCGCCTGTCTGATCCTCGACGACGCCTCCCGCACCATCACGCCCGAGGCGGTCCGCGGCATCCAGCGGCTGCGGTCCGCGAACGCGGGCACGGTCCTCACCCTCCGTACGCTCGACGAGGTCGCCGCACCGCTGCGTACCGCCCTGCTGGGCGCGGCGGGCTGCCGCATGGCGCTCTCCGGGGTGACCCCGTGGGACGGGCAGCAGTTCGCGGAGGTCTGGGGCAAGGAGTGGATCGAGGCGCGGGATGTCACCGACCGGCAGATCGTCGCGGACGAGCCGCTGACGAAGGTCTCCCACTTCGTACGGAAGGTCATCACCGGCAAGGCGCCGACCGCCCAGTCGGTCACAGTCCGCCAGGTCGAGCGCGAACGCTGGTCGGCCTCCGAGCTCGCGCACGCCGTACCGCCCGGACACGCGGTCCTCTCCCTGACGACGGTGCGCGGGGAGCACGCACCGCCGCTGCTCGTCGACCTCAGGAGCTGAGCCGGCGCCCGCGGGTCACGCGCTCGGCGAGGCCGAGGCGCAGGGTGAGGGCGAGGGGGAGGCCGTCGGGGACTCGGTCGGGCTCTCGCTCGGGTCCGGGCTCTCCGAGGGGCAGTCGGTCGGGGTGCCCGGATCGGTGGGACCGCCGGTCGGGTCCTCGGTGACCGGCGGGTCGGTCGGCGGGTCCGTGGGCGGGTCGACGGGGGGATCCGTGGGCGGGTCGGTGGGCGGTGTCTCCTCGTCCGACGGGCCGGGGCCCGGTTCCGTGGGGTCCGGTGAGTCGGTCGGATTCGGCGGGTCGGGCTTCTCCGTGGGCCCCGGACCGATGATGATGCCGCCGTCCCCCTTGTCCCCGCCGACCGGTTTCGTGGCCGGAGTCTTCGACCCCGCGCCGGGGCTCTTCGGCACGACACCCTTGCCGTCGGGCACGGTGTGCACGCCGTCGCGGTAGAACTCCAGCCAGTACAGGACGGTCCGGAGGTAGTCGCGCGAGTAGTTGTAGCTGAGGATGCCGCGCTCGAGGCCGCCCGGTGTGCCCAGGTCGCGGCTGCCCGCGCACAGGTAGCGTCCGGCGCCGAGCGCCGCGTCGAAGATGTTGTTCGGGTCGGAGCGCCCGTCGCCGTTGCCGTCCGTGCCCCAGCGGCGCCATGTGCCGGGCAGGAACTGCATGGGCCCGACCGCCCGGTCGTACACCGCGTCGCCGTCCCACTCGCCGTTCTCGGTGTCGAGGATCAGCGCGAACCCGTTGCCGTCCAGCGCCGGTCCGGTGATCCGGTGCCGCGTGGTGCCGTCGGCGTCCACGTCGCCGCCGCGGGCCTGCCCCGACTCGACCTTGCCGATCGCGGCGAGCAGCTGCCAGGACAGCCGGCAGCCCGGATCCGTACGGTCCACGGTCTTCTCGGCGCGCCGGTAGGCGGCGAGGACCGTGGCCGGGATACCGGACTGGGCCCGCACCTGGGGCGCGGAGAAGGTGGCGTCCGGGGCGTCCGGCGTTTCCAGGGGCGGGAGTTCGGTGTGGTACGAGTCGTCGCCCTGGGAGTCGACGCGGGGGAGGGGTTCGTCGAGGACGGAGAACGGATCGCTGCCGCCCGCCCTGCCGCCGCCCGCGCCGCGGAGCAGGTCCGAGGCCTGGGACGCGGTGAGCAGGGCGGAGGCGGCGACGGCCACGGCGGTACCGCGCAGGCCCCGCCTCAGACGGGTGGCGCGGCGCGGGCGGCGGCGTCGGTCACGCGAGGTGCGCACGGGAGGTTCCCCTTTCGGTGGGCGGGGGTGCGTTCGTCGTGTGCGGTGGTCAGGTGTCCTCAGGCTTGGTCAGGTGTCCTCAGGCGTGGTCAGGCAGGGTGACTCGGGCTCACCGCCCTCAGGTGCCGAAGGTGTCGATGGCGGAGACCCGCCACGTACCGTCCTTCTCGACGAGGTCGACGGCGAGCATCGCGCCCGCGTAGTTCGCGTCGGTCTTGGCCTTCGCGACGGTGCCCGTGCTGCTCTGGTCGGCGAACACGAGGACCCGGGCGCGGTCACCGTCGATCCGCTCCACCGCGCTGTCGGTGACGGTCGTGGTGACCACGGTCTTCTGCTGCTCGGCCTGCTTCAGGACCGGCGCGAGCAGGGTGCGGTGCTGGGCGACCGCATTGCCGGTGAGCAGCCGGTCCGCGGCCGCCTTCGCCGCGGCAGGGTCGGCCTGGTCATACGAGAACAGGGCGTTCACCGCCTTCTCAGCCTGGCCCTTGACCTCGCTGGTCCGGGCGGGGTCGAGCAGCGCGGAGTTCCGCAGCGCGGCCTCGTCCCGCAGACCTTGCGCCCGTGCGGTCGCCCAGCCGGCGAAGCCGCCGAGCAGCAGGGTGAGAAGGCAGAGGGCGGCGAGCGGCCGGGGGACGCGGCGGGCGGTGACAGGTCTCGGTCCGCGGAGGCGGGAGATGCGGACGGGGGTGCGGTTCCAGGGTTCTCGGGGAGCGGGCTTCTTGCGCTCCGGGGACTTCGCGCGCTCCGACGGCCTCTCGCGCTCCGACGGACTCTCGCGCTCCGGGGCGATGTCCTGTTCCGGAGTACGGGCCGTCTCGCGTACGGGAGTCCGTGCGGGAGTCCGTACGGCGGCGAGGCGGCGCTGCCGGTTGAGGTGGTGGCGGGTGGTGTGGCGTGTGCTGGACATCAGGTCCGCTCCCGTCGGTTCGGGTGGTCGGGCAGCCAGGGGGAGGCTCGGTCGGCCGGTGGATGCCGCGCGGCTCAGCCGCCGGACGCGGTGTCGCCGACCGGGGCCTGACCCAGGGCGCTGAGCTTCCAGTGGCCGTCGGCGCGCGTGAGTTCGCCGAGCATCCGGCTGTCCTTCTGCGAGGACTCGCCGTCCGCGGCCGTGACGGTGACCCGCAGCGCGACGAGGACACGGGCCTTGCCCGCCCGCTCGTCCAGCTCGGTCAGGGCGCCGTCGAGCACCTTGGCCGTGCTGACGGTCCGCGCCTCGCGCACCTGCTTCTCGAACGCCGGGCGCCCGTCGACGAGTTGGCCGTTCAGCGCACCTGTCGTGGACGACTCCCACAGGTCGAGCCCGTCGCCCAGGTCCTTGTGGTCGAGGGTGTTGAGGTTCTGCACGGCCTGCTCGCCCGCCGCGAGCGCGTCGTCGCGGGCGGTCGCGTACGAGGCGGTGCCGCTGTGCGCCGCGTCGTACCAGGACCAGCCGGCCCACACGGCGAAGCCGCCCGCGACGAGGGTCAGGGCGAGGGCCGCGAGCAGCAGCGGCCGGGCGATGCGGTCCATCGGGCGTCCTTTCAGCGGGCCTTGAGGTCGACGATCCGCCAGACGTCACCGCGCAGTTCGGCGGTGACGGACAGCTGGGCGGCGGACGTCGTGGGCTTCTTGGATCCGCGCGCGGCGGTCTGGTCGAGGAAGACGAGAAGATGCGCGGTGTCCCCGCGCAGACTGACGGTGCCCACACGTACGGCCTGCGTGGAGAGGGTCACCTTCTGATCGCGTACATCCGCCCTGACCCGGGCGAAGAGCTGCGCGTACTGGCGGGCCGCGCGGCCGTCGAGCGAAGCGCGGGCGGAGCGCTCCGTCGCCTCGGTGCCGTCGGGCGTGTACGAGAACACCTTGGCCAGCGCGCTGCTCACATCCCCGTTGACGCGGGCCGTGGCGGCGGCGTCGGTCAGGGCCTGGTTGTGCGCGGCATCGGTGGACCGCAGCGCGTACGCCTGCTGCAGCCCGAGCGCGCCGACGAGCCCGAGGACGACTCCGGCGACGGCGATGACCACGCGCCCGCGCCGCCACCCGCCTTCGGCCTGTTCGCCCGCACCGGCGGCATCGGAATCCGCGGTGTCGCCCTCCACCTCGTCCCCGACCGCAAGCCCGGCATCGGCATCGGCTGCGGCATCGGCTGCGGCTTCGGCTTCCCCGGACACCTCAACACCCGTATCCGTACCGCTCACTTCGCCACCCCCGCCACCGGCACCGCATGGAGCGCCCGCACCTTCCATGTCCCGTCCTCCGCCCGGTCGAGCGTCGCCTCGAGCCGTTTGCGGTCCGTCGTGGGGGACTTGGCGCCCTTCGGCGTGGTCTCCACGCGCAGGGTCGCGATGAGCTTGGCGGTGCCCGCGTGGTCGTCGAGCGCAGTGAGCGCCGCGTCCGTGACGACTCCGCGCGCGGAGGCACCGGCGGCCGGTGACAGTTCCGTCAGCTCCGTACGCAACGGTCCGGACGTCACCGCCTGCCACGCGCCGATGCCCTCCTTCGCGCGCCCGGCCGACGAGGCGTCCAGCGTCGAGAGCGCGGCGACGGCCGAGCGCCCGTCCGCGAGCGCCGCGTCCCGGGCCCGCGCGTACGCGAGGTCGTCGTCGGTGCGCGCCTGGACGTACGACCATGTGCCCGCGCCGCACAGCGCGACGGCGGCGGCGAGTCCCACGCCCGTCAGGATCCGGCTCACGATGCGTCCCCCTTGCCTTCCAGGCCGAGCAGCGCGGCCATGTCACCGGACGAACGCTCCGCACCGCTCTCCTCGACCGAGGGCAGATTCAGCGCCCCGGGCTTCGCCGGATCGGGCACGGCCCTGCTGCCGGGCGCGTGCGCCGAGCCGCGGACGCCGATGCCGCTGGAGGCGGGGGACGTGCAGCGCGCCTTCGTGTTGAGGGCGGGCGCCCGGCTCGTGTCCGTGCCGAGCCGGTAGCGCGTACCGCCGTAACCCGCCGTACAGGGCAGAGGCTTGAAGAACGTGACGCTCATCCCGAAGCCGACCTTCTTGCCGTCCACCGCCGTGGCGCCCGCCGCGACGGCCCGCGGCAGCTGCACGAGCAGCTCCTCGGTGCCGCGCTGCCGCGTGACGGCGATCTCGGACGTGGTGAGGAGGTTCGCGAGCAGCACGCTCAGGTCCGGGTCCATGTCCCGCAGCAGCCCGCTGATCTGGGTGGCCGCCTCCGGTGCGGCCATCACGAGCCGGCGCAGATCGGCGTCGGAGCCCTTGAGCGTGGCCGCGAGCCGCGATGCCCCGGAGGCGAAGCCGCGGATCGCCTCGCCCTCCTCGGCCTGGGTGCGCAGCACGATGGCGCCGTCCGTCATCAGACGGACCGACGTGGGCAGCGCCCGGTCGGCCGCCCGGACGAACTCGGTGCCGTTGTCGAGCAGCACCTGGAGGTCCTCGCCGCGGCCCTCGAAAGCCTTGCCGAACTCGTCGACGACGGTGCGCAGATAGTCGAGCGGCACGGAGGTGGTGAGATCGTCGACGCTCTGCAGGACGTCGGTCACCGGCCGCGGCACAGCGGTCCGTGTGGCCTCGATCCGTGAACCCTCCTCCAGGTAGGGCCCGTCACCGCGCTGCGGCCGCAGGTCGATGTACTGCTCGCCGACCGCGGACAGGCCGGCGACCACGGCCCGTACGTCGTCGGGGATGTCGGACGCGGACTTCTTGATCCGCAGCTCGGCCTCCACCCCGTCCGCCGTCAGCCCGATCGGCCCGACCCGCCCCACGGACACCCCGCGGTACGTGACGTCGGAGTGCGTGAACAGGCCGCCTGTACGGGGCAGTTGGACCTTCACCGTGTAGTAGTCGGCCGCCCCGACGTACCGCCCGAGATCCGCGTACCGGATCCCGAGGTAGGCGAGGACGACGACGGCGATGACGAGGAAGGCGAGGTTCTTGAGCCGGACGGCGAGGGTGATCACTGCTCATCACCCCCGGAGTCCGGTGTGGAGGTGGCGGGGAGGGGCAGCGCGGGACTGCTGCTCTTCGGCGCCGGCTCTTCCCTCTTCTCCCTTTCCCTCTCCGTCTCCTTCTCCTTCGGCGCCGACCCGCCGGACCCCGCCCTCGCGGACGGAGACCCCGAGGGCGCCGGTGGTGTCAGTGGAGGAATGAGCTGTGTCCCGGGCGCCGCCGTCAGGTCCAGATAGACATTGAGGTAGTCGCCCTTGATCCCGCGCAGCACCTCGTCCGTGAACGGATAGGTGAGCAGCACCTCCAGCGAGTCGGGCAGGTCCCGGCCCGCGTCCGCCAGCGCCTTGAGGGTGGGAGCGAGGGCCTTGAGGTCGGCCACCATGTCGTCCTTGCCTTTGTGGACGGTGTCGATGGCGACGCCGCTGAGCCGGTCGAGCGAGCGCAGCATCGTCATCAGCGAACCCCGCTGCTTCTCCAGGGTCTTGAGGCCCGGCGACAGATCGGTGAGCACGGTGGCCACGTCCTCCTTGCGGTGCGAGAGCGTCGAGGAGAGCCGGTTGACGCCGTCGAGCGCGGCGGTGATGGCGCCGCGGTTGTCGTCCAGGTTCGTCACCAGCGTGTTGACGCGGCGCAGCGTCGAACGGACCGTGTCCTCGCGCCCGCCGATCGCCTTGTTGAGCTCCTGCGTGATGGTCTTGAGCTGGTTGACCCCACCGCCGTTGAGCAGCAGCGACAGGGCACCGAAGACCTCCTCGACCTCCGAGTTGCGTCCCGTGCGGGACACCGGGATCACGTCACCGGAGCGCAGGGACCCCGTCCCGCCGTGCTCGGGCGCGACGAGCTGCACGTACTTCTCGCCGAGCAGGCTGGACTGTTCGAGCCGGGCCCCGGTGTCGGCGGGCAGCCGCACATCGCCGTTGACGCGCAGCGTGACGCGGGCGCTCCAGGTGTCCGTGCCGCTCAGGCTGATGTCGGTGACGCGTCCGACGGCCACGTCGTTCACCTTCACCGCGGACTGCGGGACGAGACTGACCACGTCCTTCATCTCGACGGTGACGGTGTACGGATGGTCGCCGAGGTCCGCGCCGCCGGGCAGCGGCAGATCCTCGATCCCGTCGAACGAGGGCGAGGGCAGGATCACGGCGCCGTACGTGAGACAGAAGGCGACGGTGACGGACAGTGTGGCGCCGATCCACAGCGACCGTCCCGTGCCGCGGCGCAGCCTCACCGCTCACCACCTCCCACGGCGGGCAGCGGAAGGAGCGGGCCGCCCATGCTGATCTCGTTGAGGTTGGTGCGGCCGTCGAGGGTGCGCGTGCGCGGGTTGTACGTCCTGACCACGTTCCCCGCGGCGAGCGGCGCCGTGTCCATCGCCTCGGCCAGCGAGGCCCGTTGGTCGACCAGGGCCTGGGTGATCGGCACGAGCTTGCGCACGTTGTCCTTCAGGTCGCCCCTGTTGTCCTTGATGAACTTCTTCACCTTGGCCAGGGCGCCGCCGAGCTCCTTGAGCGCGCCGGCCAGCGCGTCCCGGTTGTCGGCGAAGTAGCCGGTGACGGCGTCGAGGTCCTCCTGCGCGCCGCGCACCCCGGTGTCCTTCTCCTTGAGCATCGTGGTGAAGGTCTGCAGCTGCCCGAGCGTGGTGAACAGATCGTCGCTGCTGCCGTCGAGGGTCCTTGCGGCCTTGCCGAACTGCTCGATGCTGTCGCCCATCGCGCTCCCGTTGCCCTTCAGGTTCTTCGCCCCGGTGCCGATGAGCTCCGACAGCGCTCCCTCGGCGTTGGCCCCGCCGGGGCCGAGCGCCTGGCTGAGCTCGGTGATGCTGTCGTAGAGCTGGTCGATCTCCACGGGAGTGCGATTGCGCGAGGCGGGCAGCTCGTCCCCGTCCCCGAGCCGCGCACCGCCCGTGTACGCGGGTGTCAGCTGCACATACCGGTCCGCGACGACACTCGGCGCGACGGCCACGGCCCGCGCCCCGGCCGGCACCCGCACCCCGTCGTCGACGACGAGCGTGACCTCGACGCGGGTGCCCTGCGGCTCCACCGAGGCCACCTCGCCGACGCGGACGCCGAGGATGCGCAGATCCGATCCGGCGTAGATGCCGACGGCCCGGTCGAAGTAGGCGGTGATCCGCATGCCGCCGGAGGTCACGGCGCGCACCCCGACGATGCCGCCCGCGACGAGCACGGCCAGGGCGAGCGCGCCCACCAGGAGCTTTCTGCGTACGGCGATTTTGCGTACGGCGATCCTTTTGCGCACGGCCATCACGCGCCACCGCCCTTCGCGTCGTACTTCCCGTCCTTGGGCGGCCTGCAGGATTCATCCGGCAGCGAGTCCTCGGGCAGGTAGTTCCGCGGGACGATGCCGCACAGGTAGCTGTCGAACCACCGCCCGTTGCCGAGGGTGTTGCCGATCAGCCGGTAGTACGGGCCGACGAGCGCGAGGGTCTTGTCGAGCTTGTCCTTGTTCTTCGCCAGCACGGACGTGACCCGGCCCAGGGCCTTCAGCGTGGGCTTCAGGTCCTTCTCGTTGTCGGTCACGAGCCCGTCGAGCTCGACGCCCAGCGCCTGGCTGCCGGTGAGCAGCGCCTTGATCGCCGTACGCCGCTTCTTCAGCTCCTTGAGCAGGGAGCCGCCGTCGTCGATGAGCGTCTCGAAGCTCGACTTCTTCGTCTCCAGGGTCTTCGTCAGCTTCTTGCTGCCGTCGAGGAGTTGGGCGAGCTGCGTGTCCCGCGACGAGACGGTCTTCGAAAGCGCCGACAGTCCCTTGACCGCGGCCTTCACATCGGGCGGCGAGTCCTTGAACGTGTCGGAGATCGTCTCGAAGCTCTTCGCCAGCTGCCCCGTGTCGATCTCGTCGAAGGTCCCGCTCAGATCCTGGAAGGCCTCCGTGACGTCGTACGGAGAGGTGGTGCGGCTGAGCGGGATCCGCGCCCCGGGGTCCTGCCGGCCGGAGCCGAGCGGGTCGAGGGCCACGTACTTCTCGCCGAGCAGCGTCTTGATGGCGATCGAGGCGGTGGTCCGGTCGCCGATCCAGATGCCGTCGTCCTCGATCCGGAAACCGACCTTGACCTTGGCCCCGTCCAGGCCCACGGAGGTGACCTCGCCGACCTTCACGCCGGCGATCCGGACCTCGTCGCCGTCGCCGAGACCGGCGGCCTCGCTGAAGTCGGCGCTGTAGTCGGTGCCGCCGCCCACGAAGGGCAGACTGCTCGCGTTGAACGCGGCGAGCGCGAGCAGGACGAGGACGAGGAGTCCGGCGAGGGCGACACCGACGGGGTTGCGTTCCTGGACCGGCTTGAACCGGGGGCGGCGTATCGCGGGCCGTTTCACTGGCACCTCGCTTCTTCGACGAGGATGCCGGTGGGCGGCTTCGACCCGTCGGACATGGTGACGCCGCCGACCGTGGCCCGGCACAGATAGAGGTTCAGCCAGGAGCCGTACGACGAGAGGCGGGACAGGGCGGTGAGCTTGGCGGGCGTGCGGTCGAGGAAGTTCTCGATCTGCGGAAGGCCCCTGCCGAGCGAGCCGGACAGCCGGCCGAGCTGCTTGATGTCGTCCTTGAGCGGCTTGCGGGCGTCGTGGAAGAACCCGGCGGTGACTTCGGTCAGTTCACCCATCGCCTCCACGGCCTGTCCGAGCGGTTCACGGTCCTCGTTGAAGCCGGACACGAGTTGCGTCAGGGTGGTGACGACGTCCTTGAACTGGTCCTCGCGCCCGTTGATCGTGGTCAGCACCTCGTTGAGGTTGCCGATGACCTGGCCGATGACCTTGTCCTTGGCGGCCACGGTCGTGGTGAGCGAGCCCACGTGCTCGATGAGGCTGTCGACGGTGCCGCCCTCCCCCTGCAGGACCTTGACGATGGACCCCGCCAACTCGTTGACGTCACCCGGCGACAGCCCCTCGAACAGCGGCTTGAACCCGTTGAACAGCAGCGTCAGATCGAGCGCGGGCGTCGTCCGTCCCACCGGGATGGTGCCGCCGGGTGCGAGCGCGGGGGTCTGGGTGCCCGTGCCGCGCTCAAGGGCCACGTACCGCTGGCCGACCATGTTGAGGTACTTCACGGCGGCCGTCGTGGTGCCCGGCAGCTCGCGGCCCTTCTCGACGGTGAAGGTGACCTGCGCGGTCCGCCGGTCCACCACCCGCACATCGGTGACCTCGCCGACCTTGACGCCCGAGATCCGTACGCCGTCCCCGTCGATGAGCCCGGTGACGTCCGTGAAGCGGGCGCGGTACGTGACGGTGTCGGTGCCCACGCCGGTATTGGCGATGGACAGGGCGAGCAGGGCGGTGGCCAGCGTGGTGGCTCCGAGGAAGATGAGGGACTTGACCAGCGGTCCGGCGATCGAACGCCGCCGGATGTGCTTCAGGTCCCGCTCCCCGGCCTTCGGCTCCTTTTCCCGTGTGCTCACTTCAGCTTCACCTCCGTACCGCGGTAGACGGGCCCGGCGAGCAGGCTCGACCAGTCCGGCAGCTCGCCCGGCGCCGTCTTGGCGGCCGGTGCGATGAGCTCGTTCACCAGGTCGTTCTCCTGTGGCGAGTTGGCCGGGCCGAGCGTCTGACCGGCGGAGGCCGCGGCCTGCACGGGCGCGCGGGCGCCGGCGCCCAGATACGGCACGGGATAGCAGGCGGGTCCGCCGCCGGAGCCGTACGACGGGGTGTCGCGCCCCGGCACGTACGCGCCGCGTGAGGCGACCGCCGTGACCTCCACGTGCAGGCCGGGTTCGCCCGTGCCCTTGCCCAGCGCCTTGTCCATCCGCGGGACGAACTCGGCGAGCGTGCGCAGGGTGCACGGGAACGACGAGGAGTACTCGGCGAGCAGTTCGAGCGTCGGCCGCGACGTGGCGGACAGCCGGATGATGTTGTCCTGGTTCGCCCGCAGGAAGGCGTCGAGGTCCTCGGCGGTACGGGTCGTACCCCCGTACGCCGTCGCGAGGTCCTTCTCCTTCTCGGCGAGGGTGCTCGACGTGGTGGTGAAGTCCGTGAGCGCGTCGACGATGCCGGGTGCGGCGTCCGCGTACACATGCGAGACCTTCACCAGCTGCTTCAGGTCCTCGTTGAGGGTCGGCAGATGCGGGTTGAACTTCCGCAGATGTGCGTCGAGCGTGGTGAGCGACTCACCGATCGTGTCGCCGCGGCCCTCCAGGGCCTGCGATACGGCGGACAGCGTGGCCGACAGCTTCTGCGGCTGTACGGCGGTGAGCATCGGCAGTACGTCGTCGAGCACTTCCTGCAGCTCGATCGCGTTCTCCGACCGGTCCTGCGGGATGACGGCCCCGGCGGGCAGCATCCGCGTACTGGGCGCGCTCGGCGGTACGAGGGCCACGTACCGTTCGCCGAACAGCGTGGTCGGCAGCATCTGGGCGCGGACGTCCTCGGGGATGTGGCCGAGCGCACCGGGTTCGAGCGCGAGGGTGAGCCGGGCCCCGGAGTCGGTGGCGTCGATCTTGCGCACCTCGCCGAGGACGACACCCCGCAGCTTCACCTCGGCCCCGAGATGCATCTCGTTGCCGGCGCTGCCGGTCTCCACCACGACCTCGTCGGAGTCGGTGAACTCCTTGTTGTAGACGGCGACCGCCAGCCAGATCAGCAGGGCGGGCACGAGCAGGAAGACGACTCCGGCACACCTGCGGCGCAAGGTCTCCATGTCAGCCCGCCACCTTCACGGTCGTGGTCGCGCCCCACAGCGCGAGGGACAGGAAGAAGTCGGTGACGGAGATCAGCACGATCGCGTTGCGCACGGACCGCCCGACCGCGATCCCGACCCCCGCGGGACCGCCGCTCGCCCGGAACCCGTAGTAGCAGTGGGCGACGATCACCATCACGCTGAAGATCAGCACCTTGAGCACCGAGAGCAGCACGTCGGTGGGGGAGAGGAACAGATTGAAGTAGTGGTCGTACGTGCCCTGCGACTGGCCGTTGAAGACAGTGGTCACGAGGCGGGAGGCGGCGTACGAGGAGAGCAGGCCGATCGCGTACAGCGGGATGATCGCGACGACCCCGGCGATGATCCGCGTGGTGACGAGGTACGGCATCGACCGCACGCCCATCCCTTCGAGCGCGTCCACCTCCTCGTTGATCCGCATCGCACCGAGCTGCGCGGTGAACCCGGCGCCGACGGTGGCGGACAGTGCGAGTCCGGCGACGAGCGGGGCGATCTCGCGGGTGTTGAAGTACGCGGAGACGAACCCGGTGAACGCGGCCGTACCGATCTGGTCCAGGGCCGCATACCCCTGGAGTCCGACGACGGTGCCGGTCGCGGCGGTCATCGCGACCATCACCCCGATGGTGCCGCCGATGACGCCGAGCCCGCCGGAGCCGAAGGCCACCTCGGCGAGCAGCCGCTGCACTTCCTTGGTGTAGCGGTGCAGGGTGCGCGGGACCCACACCAACGCCCTGACGTAGAAGAGCAGTTGGTCGCCACCGCGGTCGAGCCAGGCGAGGGGGGAGCTCATGGCGGGCTCAGCCTCCCTTCGGCGGAACGATCTGGAGGTAGATGCCGGTCATCACGGTGTTCACGAAGAAGAGCAGGATGAACGTGATCACCACGGACTGGTTGACGGCGTCGCCGACGCCCTTCGGGCCGCCGCGCGGGTTGAGCCCGCGGTAGGCGGCGACGATCCCCGCGATGAACCCGAAGACGAGCGCCTTCAGTTCGCTGATGTAGAGATCGGGCAGCTGGGCGAGCGCCGAGAAGCTCTGCAGATACGCGCCCGGGGTGCCGCCCTGCAGCACGATGTTGAAGAAGTAGCCGCCGAGCGTGCCGACCACCGAGACCATGCCGTTGAGCAGCACCGCCACGGACATCGTGGCGAGCACACGGGGCACGACCAGGCGCTGGACGGGCGAGACGCCCATCACGGCCATCGCGTCCAGCTCCTCGCGGATCTTCCGCGAACCGAGGTCGGCGCAGATGGCGGAGCCGCCGGCGCCCGCGATGAGCAGGGCCACGATGAGCGGGCTCGCCTGCTGGATGACGGCCAGGACACTCGCGCCGCCCGTGAACGACTGGGCACCCAATTGCTGGGTCAGCGAGCCGACTTGGAGCGCGATCACCGCACCGAAGGGAATGGACACCAGCGCTGCGGGCAGGATCGTGACGCTCGCGATGAACCAGAACTGCTCGGTGAACTCGCGGAACTGGAAGGGTCTTCGGAACACGTCCCGCGCGACCTGCAGCCCGAGCGCGAAGAGCTGTCCGGTCTGGCGAAGGGGGCCGAGCAAGGGATTCGGCGCTTTCGGCGCGGCCCGGCTCATGCGGCGCCCCCGGCCCGCGGCATCACGACCGTCGGCTCCAGCGGCTCCTGCCCGTACGTGGCCCTGATCGCCGTCTGCGCCGACTGCGGGAGCCCGGGCAGCAGCTTGAGCACCCGCTCGCGCCGGCGGGCGACCGCGGCGCGCGGGCCGAGACCCGCGGACGGTTCGAGCTGCGGGACGAGAGCGCGCGGCGGAGGTGCCGTCGGCCGCGCTCCCTGCGCCGCCTCCGCGGCCAGCGTCGCGGCGTCCTTCTCCTCCGACATCCCGATGGGTCCGACGACATCGGCGGTCAGGAACTGCCGTACCACCGGCTCCTCGCTGGTGAGCAGCACCTCGCGCGGCCCGAAGGTCACCAGGCCCTTGCGGTACAGCATCCCCATGTTGTCGGGCACGGTCGCCGCGATGTCGAGGTTGTGCGTGACGATGAGCATCGTCGCGTCGATCTGCGTGTTGAGGTCGATGAGCAGCTGCGATATGTAGGCCGTGCGGACCGGATCGAGCCCCGAGTCCGGCTCGTCGCAGAGGATGATCTGCGGGTCGAGGACGAGGGCGCGGGCGAGTCCGGCCCGCTTGCGCATCCCGCCGCTGATCTCGCCCGGCAGCTTGCCCTCGGCCCCCGACAGGCCCACCACGTCGATGCGTTCCATGACGATGCGGCGGATCTCCGACTCCTTCTTCTTCGTGTGCTCGCGCAGCGGGAACGCGATGTTGTCGAAGAGGTTCATGGAGCCGAAGAGGGCGCCGTCCTGGAACATCAGGCCGAACAGTTTCCTGGCCTCCATGACGTCGCGCTCCGGGCTGCGGGCCATGTCGACGCCGTCGACGAGGACCCGGCCGCGCTCCGGTTTGAGCAGCCCGATCAGGGACTTGAGGAAGACGGTCTTGCCGGTGCCGGACGGCCCCAGCATCACGCTCACCTCACCGGCGGGCAGGGTCAGGCTGACGTCCTGCCAGATCTGCTGCTTGCCGAAGGACTTCGTGAGGCCTTCGACCTTCACTTCGATTCCCATGTCACCTCAAGGAAGCAGGAAGATATTTGTAACCGCCGTGACAGCTGAGCATCGCGGGGCGCACCGTAAAACACGCTGAAACTCCCGGACAAGCGCCCGGGGGGAAATTCGTGAACCGATTCGGCGACTTGTCTCCGCGGAGATAATCCAGGTTCCGGAGTTTGTCACCGCGGAGCTATGAAAACCTCGATGGGGGCGAGGCCCCACGCCACCGGGGGGTTGGCCGGCGCAGGGCCCCGTCCATGGGAAATCCGGCCCGGAAGGAGGGTGCGGGCCGCGCTTTTCCCGTGCCACTCCCCGCCGGCAGGGGGCCGCCGGCCAGGAGTTGTGTGGCTGTGAGTGCGACGCTACGGGCGAGTAACCTTACTCCGCAATACACCTGGGTGACTTTTCGCGCCAGGGTCCACCGCGGTGTCGACTTTTCTCACCGTGCACCTAAGTCGGCCTGGGTTATTACTCACCGTGGGGATAGGTCGGAAGGTGCGTCAGCGGTAAATCGCGGGGATTGCAGAAAGCCTCTTGCGGCCCCAGGTTACTTGCTCGTAACGTCCATGCCGCAGTCAGCGAGCAGCAGTGAAAATCCCCCGAGAGAGGATTCACGAATGCGTACCCTGATCCGCAACGGCCTGGTGGCCGCGACCGCCGTCGCCGCATCTTTTGGCCTGGCCGCCACGTCGGCGTCGGCGACCTCGCTCGCCCCGTGGACCGTCACCGGCAACACGAACCCGGACGGCCGGTACACGGCTTCGGCCGGTCTCACGACGCTCACGAACGTCAACACCGACGCCGCTCTGCAATGCAGTTCCGCAACGGCCGAAGGGGAGTTGCCGAACGGCACCAGGACGACCGACCAGGTCGCCACCATCGACGGCAGCACCTGGACGAACTGCTCCGGGCCGGCCGGCATCACCTTCTCGGTCAGTCACGTGGGCGCGTGGGAGATCAACGCGCTCAGTACGAACGCCTCCGGCGGGGTTGACGGAAACATCACGAACATCAGCGCAAACATCAGCGGTCCGCTGTGCTCCGCGTCGGTCTCCGGGGCGGTCCCCGCCACCTACGACAATGCGGGACACCTGATCGTCCACCCCGACGCCGCAAGCACGTCGAAGCTGACCATCTCCAACGTCGTCGGCTGCTTCGGCCTGATGAACAACGGCGACCAGGTCGTCTTCGACGGCACCTACAACGTCGCCCCGGACACCATCCGTATCACTGCAGGCTGACCGTCATCCGTCCAGCTCCTGCCCCCGTGCCACCCGGCACGGGGGTCTGACGCGCCCCGCAGAATCAGGAGAGCCGCGATGCCCAGATCCCGCGCCCCGTACCGAGCGGCCGCGCTCCGGCTTGCCGCGGTGTGCGTCATCGTCGTCGCGCTCGGCTCGCCCGCCACGGGCGCGGCCCCGCCGAAGGCCGCGTCGGTGGATCTCGCCTACGACTGCGCCTTCCCGGACGGTACGCACTCGGTCGGGCTCCGCCTCACGGCGACCTTCCCCTCCGCGGCCGGGACCGGGGACGCCATCAAGCCCGAGCACGTCGGCGCAGAGCTCACCGTGCCCCCGGACGCTCAGCAAGGCATCGCCGCCGATGATTCCGGCGCAACCGTCGTCACCGCGTCCGCGGACGTGACGATGCGCATCGCCCAGGGCGACCACGAGGCCGAGGCCGGCTGGAACGTCCGTACGGAATCGGCGGTCCCGCTCCCCGCGGAGGGTGATCTCGTACTGCCGCTGCGCGGTGAAGCACCCTCGGTGACGGTCGGCTCCCCGGGCGCGGTGACGTTCCAGCCGGGCGGTCTCACGCTCCAGCTCGGGGCAGCCTCCTCCGCGGACCCCATGAAGGTGAAGTGCGGGACTCCGACCGGAACGGCCACGCCGCTCGCGACCGTCGAGGTCGGTGGAGCCGCTTCCGAAAGCCCTGCGCCCTCCGGGAGCGAGCCTCCGCCGGGCGCCGACGAGGGTTCCCTCGACGTGCGGGGCCAGGGGCGCGAGGCCGCGCCGGACCCGGGCGAGATCCCCGAGGAATGCGAGGTCCTTGAGGGCGGCAACATTGCCAACTCGGGCTGCGCCTATCTCAACGGCTTCAACAATGTGCGGAAGCTCGACGGCGCTGCGTTCCTGACCACCACCGTCATGAACCTGGGGGGCAACTCCGCGGCCCCGCCGTTCTACTGCGACGAGAACAACGATCCCACCAGCGACACGACGTGGTACTGCATCCCCATGCTGGCGGAGATGGCCCACCAAGGACGCAACGAGTTCGCGCCGTCCGAGGCCACCTTCCTGTCCTTCCGTGCCATCCCGACCACGGCGACCCTCGAGGTGTCCGTGGTCGGCCGCATCACCATCTTCACCCGGGCCAGGCTGAAGCCGCCGTACAAGTCGGAATTCGCGGCGGAGTCGGTGATGAGTGTGCGCGTACGCGACATGCGGGTGAACGGACAGCCCTTGGACCTCGGCCCGGACTGCCGCACGACTGAACCGTTCCCCGTCATGCTGCGCGCGACCGAGAAGGAGTACAACGTCACGTTCGGCGGATACCTGTCGGGGGAGGCCACCATCCCCGCCTTCACCGGATGCGGTGCGGACGAGGACCTCGACCGGCTGCTCACCGCCTCCATATCCGGCCCGGGCAACTACGTGCGCATGACGCAGGGCGCCATGTGCACGCTCTACAACGCGGACGGCTGCCCGCCCAACAAGCCTATTCCGCACCGCTGATGGGCGCCGAGGCCGACTGCACCCGTCAAGCCGGCAGATCCCCGCATGGACGCCACATGCGCCCCACAAGGCGCACGGCCCACCATCCATTTACTTTCGGCCAATCGGCACCAACTGGTGTACAGAGCAACCGCTTTCTCATACCGTCACCAGTCCTCAACGGTTAGCACCTGACGGCACACGGGTGGCCTTCGGCCCGAGGGCCTCCCCATGCTCTCCCCCACCGGGCGCGCAAGCTCCAGGGACAGGAAGCCGCATGCAGCCAGCCGCTATTCCCCCCTCCGACACGGACGGCCCGCTGCCCAGAGAGTTCGCCGCGATCATGCGGCCCGAACTTCCGGGGCTGATCAAGGAGATCCGCAGTGAGGTGACCCGCACCTATCCCGAATACGGGCGTCTGCTCTCCGGACCCGACGGCGACATGATCCGGCGGGGCGTGGAACACAGCCTCGCCGGGTTCGTCGACCGCGTGGCCGACCCCTCGTGCGCCACTCCCCAACGGGACGAGCTGCTCCGCAAGTTCGGCCGCGTCGAGGCGTACGAAGGCCGTGGCCTCGAATCCCTGCAGGGCGCGTACAAGCTCGGTGCCCGCGTGGCACTGCGCCGAGCGAAGGCGATCGGCCGCCGCTACAACCTCTCGCCGGCCGTGCTGCTCACCTTCGCCGATGCGCTCTTCGCCTACATCGGAGAGCTGGAGTCCCTCTCCAGAGAGGGGTACGAGGAGGTCAAATTCCGTACCGACTCAGGGAATTCGGCCCTGCGAAGACAGCTGCTCCACATGCTGCTCGTGGGGCCGCCGCTCCCCGACGCCGGACTGCGCGACCTGTGCGAACAGACCGGCTGGGAGCTGCCCGACGAGGTGACCCTCGTGGCGGTACGCCCCCCGGCCCCCGACCGCATCAGCCGCGCGCTCGCTCCCGACTGTCTGACCGATCTGGGGATACCGCAGCCCCACATCCTCGTGCCCGGACCCTTCGACGCGGCCCGCCGCCGCATGCTGAAGGCGGCGCTCGCGCAGGTCCCGGCGGTGATCGGCCTCACCGTGCCCACGGCTCATGGGAGCGATTCCATCCGCTGGGCGCGCCAGACCCTCCGCCTCGTCGACGAAGAGATCATCCCGGAGGAACCGCTGATCGACTGCGCGCAGCACCTCACCACACTGTGGCTGCTCTCCGACCCGCAGCTGACCGCGCGCATCGCGGCCGAAGAACTCGCACCGCTCGACAGCCTCTCGGGCCACCGGCGCGCCCGCCTCATCGAGACCCTGCGCGTGCACATCACGAGCCGGGCGCCCGCGGAGCAGGTGGGCGAGGAGCTGGGGGTGCACGCCCAGACGGTCCGCTACCGCCTGCGCAACCTCGACTCGTACTTCGGTGAGCGGCTCGGTGATCCGGACCACCGGTTCGCACTGGAGGCGGTGTTGCGCGCCCAGTACCTCCAGGGCGCCGACCAGGGCGACTGAGGTCCGGGTCCGGTCCGGAGCCGGCCCGGGTGACGGAGGTCCGGCGCCTCCGCACACCGAGCCCCACACCGAGCACACACCGAGCCCCACACGGGATCGCCACGACCTCGCTGCCACTTCCTTACACTGAGGCACAATCGTTCCAGGCCGTTCATACGCAGCGGCCAAGAACAGGATCAACCCTCCTGTACCTTCCCGTACCCGACCGAATGCCTCGCTCATGCCGCCCACGCTCGCCTCGCTCGTCCACCATTCCGCGCTCAAGCTCCGTGTGCGCGCGGGTGAGGACCGGCTGGACACCCCGGTGCGCTGGGCGCACGTCAGCGAGCTCGCCGACCCCGTTCCGTACATGGAAGGCGGGGAGCTGCTCCTGATCACGGCGCTCAAGCTGGACGCCGAGGACCCGGACGCGATGCGCCGCTATGTGAAGCGGCTGGTGGACGCGGGGGTGATCGGGCTCGGCTTCGCCGTCGGGGTCAATTACGAGGACATCCCGGACGCGCTGGTGACCGCCGCCGCGGGCGAGGGCCTGCCGCTGCTCGAAGTGCCGCGCCGCACACCCTTCCTCGCGATCAGCAAGGCCGTCTCGGCGGCCATCGCCGCCGACCAGTACAAGTCCGTGACCGCCGGGTTCGCCGCGCAGCGCGAGCTGACCCGGCAGGCGCTCGCGGGCGGCCCGGAGGGGCTCCTGACCGCGCTCGCCGCGCAGGTCGACGGCTGGGCCGCGCTGTACGACGCCTCGGGCGCCCTCGTCGCCACCGCACCCGACTGGGCGGCGCGCCGCGCCGGGGCGCTCACGGTCGACGTGGAGCGGCTGCGTTCGCGCCCCGCACCCGCCAGCCTCGTCGTGTCCGGCGCGGACGACCGCGTGGAGCTGCACTCCATCGGCACCGGGCGCAGGCCCCGCACCGCCCTCGCCGTCGGCACGGCGAGCAGCCTCGGCACCGCCGAGCGCTATGCCGTGCACTCCGCGATCGCCCTGCTCACACTCACCACCGAGCGCTCCCGCTCCCTGCACTCCGCCGAGCAGCGGCTCGGCGCGGCGGTCCTGCGGATGCTGCTCGCGGGGGAGCCGACCCACGCTCGGACGGTCGCCGGCGACCTGTACGGCGGGCTGCTCGACGCGCCGTTCCGGCTGCTCGTCGCAGAGAACGTGTCGGCCTCGGCACGGGTGCACGCCGACGGGCACGCACCGGCGTCGGAAGAGCCCGGCGCGGACTCCGCCGACGAGGACCCGCTCGTGGCGCTCGCCGACGTCGTCGAAGCGGCGGCAGCGCACTCCGGCGAGGCCGTGCTCGTGGTGCCCGACGGCGGCGACCGGCTCGTCGTCCTCATGTCCGACGAGGGCGCGGCGGCCTCGGCCTGTGCCGAGCACGCACGCCGTCTGGAGGCCGTCCGTGCCGCCGGGCGCGAGCAGCCCGCCCCGGACGCCGACGACCTGGTCGTCGGCCTGTCCGCGCCCGCCGGTCCGATCGCCGCGGCCGCCGCGTACAAGCAGGCCGAACAGGCCCTCTCCGTGGCGCGCCGCCGAGGCCGCTGTCTCGTCGAGCACGAGTCGCTCGCGGCGGGCTCGGTCCTGCCGCTGCTCGCCGACGACGCGGTACGGGCCTTCGCGGACGGTCTGCTCCGGGCCCTGTACGAGCACGACGCCACGGGCCGCGGCGACCTCGTCGCCTCCCTGCGGGCGTGGCTGTCGCGGCACGGCCAGTGGGACGCGGCGGCGGCGGACCTCGGGGTGCACCGGCACACGTTGCGGTACCGGATGCGGCGGGTCGAGGAGATTCTGGGGCGGTCGCTCGACGACGCGGATGTCCGGATGGAGCTGTGGCTGGCGTTGAAGGCTACGGCTGCGGCGGAGTAGGACTTTCAGCCCCTGCGGCGTTTGAGCAGATCCGAGCGAAGCTCGGATGGGGGTCCGGGGCGGAGCCCCGGTTTCGGGAAGGGGCGGGGCGGGGAGGAGAGCCCGCCCGCCGCAGGCGCCACCCACCCGCGCACGGCCACGATCGCCACCCGGTCCAAAACCCCCACCCGACTGCTCCACCCCGGACAAACGCCACGCAGCCCTCGCGCCCCTACCGTGGAGGTGACCCCACACCATCACGCACCACCCGCGGAAGGGCCCGGCCATGACCGAAACCCATGCCTTCTGGCTCGCCGGCCGCCAGGCCACCGGCGAGACCACCCTCGACGTCACCTCCCCCTGGGACGGCAGCACCGTCGGCGCCGTGAGCGTGCCGACCGACGCCCAGGTCGAGGAGGCCGTGGCCGCCGCGTACGCCGTACGGGACGAGTTCGCCGCGACGCCCGCCCACGTACGCGCCGCCGCCCTCGACCACGTCAGCAAGCGCCTCGTCGAGCGCACCGAGGAGATCGCCCGCCTCATCTCCGCCGAGAACGGCAAGCCCGTCAAGTGGGCGCGTGGCGAGGTCGGCCGCGCCGTCTCCGTCTTCCGCTTCGCCGCCGAGGAGGCCCGCCGCTTCAACGGCGGCGAGGCCCAGCGCCTCGACACCGACGCCGGCGGCCAGGGCCGCCTCGCGCTGACCCGCCGCTTCCCCAAGGGCGTCGTCCTCGGCATCGCACCGTTCAACTTCCCGCTGAACCTGTGCGCCCACAAGATCGCCCCGGCCATCGCGGTCGGCGCCCCGATCATCCTCAAGCCGGCCCCCGCGACCCCGCTCAGCGGCCTGATCATCGGTGAGCTGCTCGCCGAGACCGAGCTGCCCGCGGGCTCCTGGTCGGTCCTTCCGGTCGCCAACGACCACATGCCGCAGCTGGTCCAGGACGAGCGTCTGCCCGTCATCTCCTTCACGGGCTCCGACAAGGTCGGCTACGCGATCATGGACTCGGTCCCGCGCAAGCACCTCACGCTCGAACTCGGCGGCAACGGCGCGGCGGTCGTCCTGCCCGACTTCGCCTCCGACGAGGACCTGGACTGGGCGGCCACCCGCATCGCCACCTTCTCCAACTACCAGGGCGGCCAGTCCTGCATCTCGGTGCAGCGCGTCATCGCCGACGCCTCGGTCCACGACCGGCTGCTGCCCCGTATCGTCAAGGCCGTCGACGCCCAGGTCACCGGCGATCCGACCGACGACAAGACCGACGTCGGGCCGCTGGTCAGCGAGGACGCCGCCAAGCGCGTCGAGTCCTGGGTCGACGAGGCCGTGCGGGCCGGCGCCCGGCTCCTCGCGGGCGGCAGCCGCGAAGGCGCCTCGTACGCCCCGACCGTCCTCACCGACGTTCCCGCCGACGTGACGATCTCCTGCGAGGAGGTCTTCGGCCCGGTCCTCACCGTCCAGAAGGTGAACGGCGAGGCCGAGGCCTTCGCCGCCGTCAACTCCTCCAAGTACGGCCTCCAGGCAGGCGTGTTCACCCACGACGTCCAGGCCGCCTTCCGCGCCCACCGCGCCCTCGAGGTCGGCGGCGTCATCATCGGCGACGTCCCCTCCTACCGCGCCGACCAGATGCCGTACGGCGGCGCCAAGCAGTCCGGCGTGGGCCGCGAAGGCGTCCGCTTCGCGATGGACGACTACACCTACGAGCGCGTGATGGTCTTCACCGGCATCCAGCTGTAGCGGCACCTGGACGACCACGGCCGGAGCCCCTGGGGAGGGGCTCCGGCCGTACTGCGCTCTGCGCCCATGTGCCGTACGCGTTGTGCGCACACTCTGGTGTGGATCACCATAATCAGGTACGAACGATCGAGTAGCACCGGCCGGTAACCCCACCCCACTCGCGGCGAGGTGAGCCCGATGTCCGCCACCCACGAAAGCCAGCCGAAGCGCGCCCAGGGCGCGGAACCCAAGGTCTCCGAGCGCGAGGCCCGGCAGGTCGCCGAGGCCGCACGGGAACAGGACTGGCGCAAGCCCAGCTTCGCCAAGGAGCTGTTCCTCGGGCGCTTCCGGCTCGACCTGGTGCATCCGCACCCCGTACCCGCCGACGAGGACGCCCGGCGCGGCGAGGAGTTCCTCGCCAAGCTCAAGGACTTCTGCGAGACGCGGATCGACGGCGCGCGGATCGAGCGCGACGCGCAGATCCCCGACGAGGTGATCAACGGGCTCAAGGAGCTCGGCGCGCTCGGTATGAAGATCGACACGAAGTACGGCGGGCTCGGCCTCACCCAGGTCTACTACAACAAGGCCCTCGCCCTCGTCGGCTCCGCCAACCCGGCCCTCGGCGCGCTGCTCTCGGCCCATCAGTCGATCGGCGTCCCGCAGCCGCTGAAGATCTTCGGCACGCAGGAGCAGAAGGACACGTTCCTGCCGCGGCTGGCCCGTACGGATATCTCCGCGTTCCTGCTCACCGAACCGGACGTCGGCTCCGACCCGGCCCGCCTCGCCACCACCGCGACCCCCGACGGGGACGACTACGTCCTCGACGGCGTGAAGCTGTGGACCACGAACGGGGTGGTCGCGGACCTGCTCGTCGTGATGGCGCGCGTGCCGAAGTCCGAGGGGCACAAGGGCGGGATCACCGCGTTCGTCGTCGAGGCGGCGGCGGACGGCGTCACGGTCGAGCACCGCAACGCGTTCATGGGGCTGCGCGGTCTGGAGAACGGTGTGACCCGGTTCCACCAGGTGAGGGTCCCCGCGTCGAGCCGGATCGGCCCGGAGGGCGCGGGCCTCAAGATCGCCCTCACCACCCTCAACACCGGCCGCCTCTCGCTCCCCGCGATGTGCGTCGGCGCGGGCAAGTGGTGTCTGAAGATCGCGCGCGAGTGGTCGGGGGAGCGCGAGCAGTGGGGCAAGCCGGTCGCGCTGCACGAGGCCGTCGGCACGAAGATCTCCTTCATCGCCGCGACCACCTTCGCCCTCGAAGCCGTCCTCGACCTCTCCTCGCAGATGGCCGACGAGGACCGCAACGACATCCGCATCGAGGCCGCCCTCGCCAAGCTGTACGGGTCCGAGATGGCCTGGCTGATGGCGGACGAGCTCGTCCAGATCCGGGGCGGCCGCGGCTTCGAGACTGCCGAGTCGCTCGCCGCGCGCGGCGAACGGGCCGTCCCCGCCGAGCAGGTGCTGCGCGATCTGCGCATCAACCGGATCTTCGAGGGCTCGACGGAGATCATGCATCTCCTCATCGCCCGCGAGGCCGTCGACGCGCATCTGAAGGTCGCCGGTGACCTCATCGACCCGGACAAGTCCCTGTCGGACAAGGCGAAGGCGGGGGTGAAGGCCGGTGGCTTCTACGCCCGCTGGCTGCCGAAGCTCGTCGCCGGACCCGGCCAACTCCCGCGGACGTACGGGGAGTTCCACCCGTCCGGGCACGCGGACCTCTCCACGCATCTCCGCTTCGTCGAACGCACCTCGCGCAAGCTGGCCCGTTCCACCTTCTACGCGATGTCGCGGTGGCAGGGGCGGATGGAGACCAAGCAGGGCTTCCTGGGCCGGATCGTCGACATCGGTGCGGAGCTCTTCGCCATGAGCGCGGCGTGCGTGCGGGCGGAGCTGCTGCGGTCGACGTCGGCGCACGGGCGTGAGGCCTACCAACTGGCCGATGTCTTCTGCCGGCAGGCCCGGATCCGGGTCGACGAGCTCTTCGCGCGGTTGTGGACCAATACGGATGACGTGGACCGCAAGGTCGTCAAGGCGGTCCTGGCCGGTTCGTACGAGTGGCTGGAGGACGGAATCGTCGATCTCAGCGGAGAGGGGCCCTGGATCGCGGACGCGACACCCGGGCCCTCGAAGACGGACAACGTCCACCGCCCGATCCGCTGAGGCCGCGCCTGCGGCAGACCCCGATGCGGCCTTCGGTCACAGGCCTCGAACGCGTGCCGGGCTGAATTTCAGCCCGGCACGCGCACTCCCGCATGGCCCCCACCCGACCCCGGGGCGAACCGTCGATGACACCTCGGCGCCGCACGCCAACCCACCAGAACCCCCCTCGTTCAGCGGGACATGACCCTCCTCGCCCCGCGCCCGCGCACTCGCCCCCGCCTCACCCGGCCCGGACGCCCGCACCCGGCCCTCGGCCTGCTCCTGGCGCTCGCCGCCACCGTCCTCGTCCAACTCGCCGCGGCCCACTTCCCCTTCGCCGAACCCACCCGTACCGACGCCGTCGCAGCGACCACCACCACCGCGGCAACCCTCACCGCCCTCGCCTGGCTCACCCTCCGCGACCGCGCCCCGCTCGCCGCGTACCCACTGCTCGCTGCCCTCCCCACGTTCCTCCTCGCGCTCCCGCTCCACGGGACCCCGCTCTACCTCGGCGGTCTGGCGAGTGACAACCAGTTCCGTGTGCAGTACGTGACCCGGTACGCCGCCGAGGCCGCGCTCTCCGACGTCAACTACGCCGATCTGCCGCCCCTTTACCCACCCGCCTGGTTCTGGCTCGCGGGCCGTGCCGCGTCGCACGTCGGGATCGAGGGGTGGGCCGCGTACAAACCGGCGGCCATCACCTCGATCGCGCTGACCACCGCCCTGGCCCACGCCCTGTGGTCCCGCCTCACCGGGCACCGCCTCGCCGTGGCCCTGGCGGTGGCCACCCTGCTCGCCGCGTTCCACGCGCCCGCGTTCGCCGCGCTGGAGCCGTACGCCTGGCTCGTCGCCGCGGTGATGCCCCCGCTCGCGGTCCTCGCCCACCGTGCGCTCACCGCCCCCCGCACCCCGTACCGGACCCTCGTCCTCTGCGGCCTCTACCTGGGCCTCGCCACCCTCACGTACACCCTGCTAGCCGCCTTCTGGGCCTTCGCCCTAGTGGTCATGGCTCTCACCCTGATCCCCGGGAACCCCCGCCGGACGCGCACCCTCCTGACCCGGCTCGCTCTCGTCGCCGCCACCGCGACCCCGCTCGCCCTGATCACCTGGGGTCCGTATCTCGCGGCCGCCCTGCCCGCCGGAATGCCGCGCAACAACGCGCTGCGTTTCATCCCGGTCCAGCAGACGTCCTTTCCGCTCCCGATGACCGAGCTCACCCTCACCGGCCTGCTCTGCCTCGCGGGCACCCTCTGGCTCCTGACACACGCCCGCCGCACCTCCACCCCGGGCGCCCCCACCGCCCGCGCCCTGCTCACCCTCGCCGCCGCCTGCTACCTCTGGTCCCTGCTCTCGCAGCTGGCCGTCGTGCTCGGTCCGAGCAGCCTGCTCTCCTTCCGCGTGCACCCGGTCCTCTTCGCCACGCTCTTCTGCGCGGGCGTCCTCGCCGTGGCCGAACTCACTGCCCGCATGCACACGAAGGGGTACGTACGTCCCGTCGCCGCCACCGTGACCGCGACGGTCTGCGCCCTCGCCCTCGTGCAGCAGGCGCCGCGCGATCTGCGCCAGGAGTTCGACGCCGCGTACGGGCCCAGGCCGCCCCGCGCCCTGATCGACACCATCGCCGAACTCACCGGGGGCGCCCGCCCGCAGGACCTGACCGTCCTCACCGACCAGCACCGCCTGCTCTCCGCCGCGCCCTACCGCGGCTACCTCACCGCCGAACCCGTCTACTCCCACCCGCTCGCCGACTTCGCGGGCCGCACCGAGGAGGTCAGGTCCTGGGCGCAGCCGGCAAGTCCCGCCGCGTTCGAGGCCCGCCTGGCACACGGCCCGTACGACCCGCCGCAGGTGTTCGTGCTGCGCCGCGCGCCGGGCGCGTACGCCCTCACGCTCGGCCGCGACAACTTCCCGCACCAGCCCAACCGCGTCGGCCTTCCGGTCCGTCTGCCCGCAGCGCTCTTCGACGCGGGCCGCTTCGCACGCGAGGACGTGGGCCCGTACACGGTCCTCGTCCACCGCCCCGTACCCCCTTCTCGTACGCAAGGAAGTGACCCATCCGTAGGGGAAAGGTGACACCCGGTCCTGGGAGGACAGGCGGAGGGGCAACAATGGGGGAATGAGCGACAGTCCAGCCCCCCTCGCCGATCCGCATCTGGTCTTCGACCCCGTGTCCCTGGACGACGGCCCCCGCGAGATCGCGATCCTCGGCTCCACCGGCTCGATCGGCACGCAGGCCGTCGACCTCGTCCTGCGCCACCCCGACCGGTTCAAGGTCACCGCCCTGTCCGCGAACGGCGGACGGGTCGCGCTGCTCGCCGAGCAGGCCCGGCGGCTGCGGGTGCGGACGGTCGCCGTCGCGCAGGAGGCTGCGGTCCCCGCGCTGCGCGAGGCGCTGAAGGAGCAGTACGGAAGCGACGCGCTCCCCGAGATCCTGGCCGGACCGGACGCCGCCACCGAGGTGGCGGCCTCCGCCTGCCACACCGTGCTCAACGGCATCACCGGGTCGATCGGTCTCGCCCCGACCCTCGCCGCCCTCGAAGCGGGCCGCACCCTCGCGCTCGCCAACAAGGAGTCGCTGATCGTCGGCGGGCCGCTGGTCAAGGCGCTCGCCAAGCCCGGGCAGATCATCCCGGTCGACTCCGAGCACGCCGCGCTCTTCCAGGCGCTCGCCGCCGGCACCCGCGCCGATGTCCGCAAGCTCGTCGTCACCGCGTCCGGCGGCCCGTTCCGCGGCCGCACGAAGGCGGAGCTCGCCGACGTCAAGCCCGAGGACGCCCTCGCCCACCCGACCTGGGCGATGGGCCCGGTCATCACGGTCAACAGCGCGACGCTCGTCAACAAGGGCCTGGAGGTCATCGAGGCGCACCTCCTCTACGACATCCCCTTCGACCGCATCGAGGTCGTCGTCCACCCGCAGTCCTATGTGCACTCGATGGTGGAGTTCACCGACGGCTCGACCCTCGCGCAGGCCACCCCGCCGGACATGCGCGGCCCGATCGCGATCGGCATCGGCTGGCCCGAGCGCATCCCGGACGCGGCGCCCGCGTTCGACTGGACGAAGGCGTCCACCTGGGAGTTCTTCCCGCTCGACACCGAGGCCTTCCCGTCGGTGGGGCTCGCCCGGCACGTGGGGGAGCTCGCCGGGACGGCTCCGGCGGTGTTCAATGCCGCCAACGAGGAGTGCGTCGAGGCCTTCCTGGCCGGTGCGCTGCCGTTCAACGGAATCATGGAGACCGTCACCGAGGTCGTCGCCGAACACGGCACACCGGTATCGGGAACTTCCCTGACCGTCGCGGACGTCCTCGATGCGGAGACCTGGGCACGCGCCCGGGCCCGTGAACTGGCGGGGCTGACCTCCCGTACAGACCGTAAGGACCACAACCAGGCGACCGCGGAGGCTCGTGCATGACGACCTTGATGATGATCCTCGGCATAGTCGTCTTCGTGATCGGGCTGCTGTTCTCGATCGCCTGGCACGAGCTGGGGCACCTGTCCACGGCCAAGCTCTTCGGGATCCGCGTGCCGCAGTACATGGTCGGCTTCGGGCCGACCATCTGGTCGCGCAAGAAGGGCGAGACCGAGTACGGCATCAAGGCGATCCCGCTCGGCGGCTACATCCGCATGATCGGGATGTTCCCGCCCGGGCCGGACGGCAAGATCGAGGCGCGCTCCACCTCACCGTGGCGCGGGATGATCGAGGACGCCCGCTCGGCGGCCTTCGAGGAGCTCAAGCCGGGCGACGAGACGCGGCTCTTCTACACGCGCAAGCCGTGGAAGCGCGTGATCGTCATGTTCGCCGGGCCGTTCATGAACCTGATCCTGGCCGTCGCGATCTTCCTCGGCGTCCTGATGACCTTCGGATGGAACGAGCAGACGACCACCGTCGGCCGGGTCTCCGACTGCGTCATCCTGGCGAGCGAGAACCGCAGCAAATGCGAGAAGGGCGACAAGGCGGCGCCCGCCAAGGCCGCGGGCCTGAAGGCCGGCGACAAGATCGTGGCGTTCAACGGCGAACGGATCGACGACTGGACCACCCTCCAGTCCCGTATCCGCGACACCATCGGCCCGGCCACCATCACGGTCGAACGCAAGGGCGCCGAGAAGGACCTGCACGCCACCCTGACCAAGAACCAGGTCAGCAGGATCGACGGCGACGGCGAGTATGTCGAGGGCAAGTACGACTACGCCGGATTCCTCGGCTTCACCCCGGCCTCCGGGATCGTCGAGCAGTCCTTCACCGAGTCCGTGGACCGCATGGGCGAGATGATGCAGAACGGCGTCGAGTCGCTGATCGCCCTGCCGTCGAAGATCCCCGACCTGTGGGACGCGGCCTTCGGTGACGGGGAGCGCAAGCAGGACTCCCCGATGGGCGTGGTCGGCGCGGCCCGCGTCGGCGGCGAGGTGTTCACGCTCGACATCCCGCCGGAGAACCAGATCGCGATGATGCTGTTCCTCGTCGCGGGCTTCAACCTGTCGCTGTTCCTCTTCAACATGCTCCCGCTGCTGCCGCTCGACGGCGGTCACATCGCGGGCGCCCTGTGGGAGTCGCTGCGGCGCAAGGTGGCGCGGGTGTTCAAGCGCCCCGACCCGGGTCCGTTCGACGTGGCGAAGCTGATGCCGGTCGCCTACGTCGTCGCGGGAATCTTCGTCTGCTTCACGCTGCTCGTGCTGATCGCGGACGTGGTCAACCCGGTGACCATCAGCTGATCACCACCCGTTCACGGTGGCCGGGCACCGTCGGTGTCCGGCCACCCACCCTTCGGGTGGTGTGCGCCACGGCGATGTGCCCGGCCCCCGGGCCGTGGCGTAACCTCGAACGCCGGAGCCCGCCCATCCGGGGACATCCGGGACCACCCTCCGGAACCTTCCGGACCATGATCCACACCTTGGGGTTGCACAGCAGATGACTGCGATTTCTCTGGGAATGCCGTCCGTACCGGTCCAGCTCGCCGAGCGCCGCCGCTCGCGGCAGATCCAGGTCGGCTCCGTGGCGGTCGGCGGCGACGCACCCGTCTCGGTGCAGTCGATGACCACCACGCGCACCTCGGACATCGGCGCCACGCTCCAGCAGATCGCCGAGCTGACGGCGTCCGGCTGCCAGATCGTCCGTGTCGCGTGCCCCACGCAGGACGACGCGGACGCGCTCGCCACCATCGCCAGGAAGTCCCAGATCCCGGTGATCGCGGACATCCACTTCCAGCCGAAGTACGTGTTCGCGGCGATCGACGCGGGCTGTGCGGCGGTCCGGGTCAACCCCGGCAACATCAAGCAGTTCGACGACAAGGTGAAGGAGATCGCCCAGGCCGCCTCGGCCTCGGGCACCCCGATCCGCATCGGCGTCAACGCGGGCTCGCTCGACGCGCGTCTGCTCAAGAAGTACGGCAAGGCCACCCCGGAGGCCCTCGTCGAGTCCGCGCTCTGGGAGGCCTCCCTCTTCGAGGAGCACGGCTTCCGCGACATCAAGATCTCGGTCAAGCACAACGACCCGGTCGTGATGGTCAACGCGTACCGTCAGCTCGCCGCCCAGAGCGACTACCCGCTGCACCTCGGCGTCACCGAGGCGGGCCCGGCCTTCCAGGGCACCATCAAGTCGGCCGTCGCCTTCGGCGCGCTCCTGGCGGAGGGCATCGGCGACACCATCCGCGTCTCCCTCTCCGCCCCGCCGGCGGAGGAGGTCAAGGTCGGCATCCAGATCCTGGAGTCCCTGAACCTGCGCCAGCGCCGCCTGGAGATCGTCTCCTGCCCGTCCTGCGGCCGCGCCCAGGTCGACGTCTACAAGCTCGCGGACGAGGTGACCGCCGGCCTGGAGGGCATGGAGGTCCCGCTCCGTGTCGCGGTCATGGGCTGCGTCGTGAACGGCCCCGGCGAGGCCCGCGAGGCCGACCTCGGCGTCGCCTCCGGCAACGGCAAGGGCCAGATCTTCGTGAAGGGCGAGGTCATCAAGACCGTCCCCGAGTCGAAGATCGTCGAGACGCTGATCGAGGAGGCGATGAAGATCGCCGAGCAGATGGAGAAGGACGGCATCGCCTCGGGCGAGCCGTCGGTGTCGGTCGCGGGCTGAGCCCCCTGCTCCTCGCTGCGCCCCGCGGGACGGGATCCCGCGGGGCGTTTGCATGCTCCGGGCCGGAAAGCCGCAGGTCCGGGGGCGAAGTCCCTCCGCACTCCTTCGCGAGGGGCACCCGCGAACAGCTCCAGGTACAGTGCGGAGATCCGTAACCCCGCCCTCCGAAGGCCCCCGTACCGTGTTGACCCAGACGACCACCAGGGTGCTCGACCCCGGCGATCTCGACGCCGCCCTCGAGGTGCTGGAGCGCGAGCCCGTGCACAACGCGTTCGTGACCAGTCGGGTCCGGGTCGCGGGCCTTGACCCCTGGCGGCTGGGGGGCGAGATGTGGGGCTGGTACGAGGGCGGGGTCCTCAAATCGCTGTGTTACGCGGGCGCCAACCTCGTTCCGATCTGCGCGGGCCCCGAGGCCGTGCGTGCCTTCGCCGACCGGGCCCGCCGGGCCGGGCGCCGCTGCTCCTCGATCGTCGGGCCCGCCGAGCCCACCGCCCTGCTGTGGAAGCTGCTCGAACCCGCCTGGGGTCCGGCCCGCGAGGTCCGCTCCCACCAGCCCCTGATGGTCACCGAGCGGATGCCCGACGACATCGCCCCGGACCCGTACGTCCGCCGTATCCGCAAGAACGAGATGGACGTGATCATGCCCGCGTGCGTGGCCATGTTCACCGAGGAGGTCGGCGTCTCGCCGCTCGCGGGCGACGGCGGTCTGCTCTACCAGGCCCGCGTCGCCGAACTCGTCGGCGCCGGGCGGTCGTTCGCGCGGATCGAGGACGGCAAGGTCCTGTTCAAGGCGGAGATCGGCGCCGCCACTCCCACCGCCTGCCAGATCCAGGGCGTCTGGGTCGACCCCGCGCACCGCGGCCGCGGCCTCTCGATCACCGGCATGGCGGCCGTCCTGCGCTACGCCCTGGCCGATGTCGCCCCCGTCGTCAGCCTCTACGTCAACGACTACAACACCGCCGCCAGGGCCACGTACCGCAGGGTGGGCTTCCGGGAGACCGGCGCGTTCATGAGCGTCCTGTTCTAGCGCCTCCGCCGCCCTGTTTCTGCGGCGCCACCTGCGAGTGTGCCCCCGGGCGTTAGGGTTCCCGCATGACTGACGACGACGTCATGATCGGGGATCTCGATCTTGCCCACCGGGTCGACGAGGCGCTGGCCGTGCAGGCCCGGGCCTTCGGCCTGAGCGACGACGAGGTCGCCGTACGCCGCCAGATCGTCCTCCGCCACCTCGGCTACCCCGGCGCCCGCGCCCTGGGCGCCACCACCCGCGACGGCAGCCTCGTCGGCTTCGTCTACGGGATGCCCAACGACCGGGCCCACTGGTGGTCCACGGTCGTCGAGCCGTATCTGCGCAGCCGCGAACTCGACTTCTGGCTCGACGACTCCTTCGTCATCACCGAACTGCACGTCGACCCCTCGCACCAGAACCAGGGCATCGGCCGCACTCTGATCACCACGATCACGGACGCCGCGCCCCAGCCCCGCTCGATCCTCTCGGCGATCGACCACGAGAGCCCGGCCCGCGGCCTCTACCGTTCGCTCGGCTACGGGGACCTGGCCCGCCAGGTCCTCTTCCCGAGCGCCCCGAAGCCGTACGCGGTGATGGGCGCCCCGCTGCCGCTGCGCCGCCCGCGCTAGCGCGGCCGCGACGCCATGGCCCGCCGGGCCCCGAAACGGATTACCGCCGACGCCCCCCACCCGGATAACCTCCAACGCACACCTACGTACAGCAGCCCGCAGGAGAGCAGAACCATGGCCCAGGTCCAGCGCATGTCGAAGTTGATGGTCAAGACACTGCGCGACGACCCGGCGGACGCCGAGGTCCTCAGCCACAAGCTGCTGGTCCGCGCCGGTTACGTACGCCGTACGGCCGCCGGCATCTGGTCCTGGCTGCCGCTGGGCAAGAAGGTCCTCGCCAACGTGGAGCGCGTCGTCCGCGAGGAGATGGACGCCATCGGCGCCCAGGAGGTCACTCTGCCCGCCCTGCTGCCCCGCGAGCCCTACGAGGCCACCGGCCGCTGGGAGGAGTACGGCGCCGAGCTGTTCCGCCTCAACGACCGCAAGGGCGGCGACTACCTCCTCGGCCCCACCCACGAGGAGATCTTCACCCTCCTGGTCAAGGACCAGTGCTCGTCCTACAAGGACCTGCCCGTCATCCTCTACCAGATCCAGTCGAAGTACCGCGACGAGGCCCGCCCCCGCGCCGGCATCCTGCGCGGCCGCGAGTTCCTGATGAAGGACTCGTACTCCTTCGACACCGCCGACGAGGGCCTCGACGCCTCCTACGCGCTGCACCGCGCCGCCTACCAGCGCATCTTCGAGCGCCTCGGCCTCGACTACCGCATCTGCGCCGCGACCGCCGGCGCCATGGGCGGCTCCAAGTCCGAGGAGTTCCTCGCCCCGGCCGCGGCCGGCGAGGACACCTTCGCCGACTGCCCCAACTGCGACTACGCGGCCAACACCGAGGCCATCACGTACGCCCTGAAGCCGGTGGACGGCAGCGGCGCCGGCGCGGTCGAGGAGCTCGACACCCCCGACACCCCGACCATCGAGACCCTCGCCGCCCACCTAGGCGTCCAGGCCTCCGAGACCCTGAAGAACCTTCTGGTCAAGGTCGACGGCGAGATCTTCGCGATCGGCGTCCCCGGCGACCGCGAGGTCGACATGGACAAGGTCGAGGCGCACTTCGCCCCCTCCGAGGTCGAGCTCGTGACCGCCGAGGACTTCGAGGTCCGCGAGGACCTCGTCCGCGGCTACGTCGGACCGCAGGGCCTGGAGAAGGTCACCTACCTCGCCGACCCGCGCATCGCGCCCGGCACGAGCTGGATCACGGGCGCCAACAAGGAGGGCAAGCACGCGAAGAACGTCGTCGCGGGCCGTGACTTCGAGGTCGACGAGTACGTGGACGTCGTGGTCGTCGTCGAGGGCGACCCCTGCCCCTCCTGCGGCACCGGCCTGAAGCTGGACCGCGCCATCGAGATCGGCCACATCTTCCAGCTCGGCCGCAAGTACGCCGACGCCTTCCAGCTCGACGTCCTCGGCCAGAACGGCAAGCCCGTCCGCGTCACCATGGGCTCGTACGGCATCGGCGTCTCGCGCGCCGTCGCCGCACTCGCCGAGCAGCACGCCGACGAGCAGGGCCTGGTCTGGCCCGAGGAGATCGCCCCGGCCGACGTGCACGTGGTCGCCGCCGGCAAGGCCCTGCAGACCGAGCTGGCCCTGGAGGTCTCGGACCAGCTGGCCGCCGCCGGTGTCCGTGTCCTCGTGGACGACCGCCCGGGCATCTCGCCCGGCGTGAAGTTCACCGACTCCGAGCTGATCGGCGTCCCGAAGATCCTTGTCGCCGGCCGCCGCTCGGGCGACCGCGTCCTGGAGCTCAAGGACCGTCGCACGGGTGAGCGCGAGGAGCTCACGGTCGAGGAGGCCGTGGCCCGCCTGACCGCCTGATCACCGCGCATACGCGAGAGCGCCCCGGACCGCAGCGGTCCGGGGCGCTCTCGCGTGTGCGGCTCGCCTTACAGCCAGCCCGCGAACTCCAGCAGGTTCTCCGCGTCCCGCGTACGCCCCACCCGCAGCGCCCGCGCCCCGGACTCCACCGCGCGGAACAGGGTCCAGCCCCGCAGCCGTACGGGATCGACGTCCAGGGACTCCGCGAGCCGCTTCACACGGCGGCGGGTCGTGGACGGGCCCGTGGGCGCGCCGATCAGGTCCTCCACCCGGTCGCGCACCAGGCGCGCCAGATCGAAGGCGCACTCGCCGACCACCGGGTCGGGCCCGACCGCGAGCCACGGCGAGCGCTCACCCGCGAGCACCTTGCTCTGCCGGAACGTGCCGTGCAGCAGCCGCAGTTCGGGCGGCGCGGCCACCAGCTCCTCGCGCGCTGCGAGCGCCGAGTCGACGAGCAGCGCGATGCCGGGGAAGTCCGGGAAGGCGCCGGGCGTCGCCCGCATCGCCTCCGCCTGCCGCCCCGTGCGCTCGGGCACGGTCTCGCAGTTGCGTCCGGGCGGCGGGTCCACCCACAGCCGCCGCAGCGTCCCGGCCGCTTCGAGAAGCGCCTTGGACTCCGGCAGCGTCCGCACCGACACCTCGGGCGTCAGCCGCTCCAGGAGCATCGCACCGTCGTTGATCCCGGGATCCAGCAGGCGTACGGCGCCGAAGCCGCCCCAGTGCGTCAGCGCGGCCCGCTCCGCCTCCGGCCGGAAGCGCTCGGGCGCCAGCTTCAGGACGGCGCTCTCGCCGTCGGCCGTACGGACATGGGCGACAAGACTGCTGCGGCCGCCCGGCTGGTGCACCTTCTCGACGGCGAGCCCGCGCCGTACGGCCGCCTCGTCGAGCAGCACTCCGAGCTCGGCGAGCCACGCGGACGCCCCGTCGTCGCGCACTTCGCCGAGCGCGGTCATCAGACGCTGCGGCGGTTCGATTGCCATGCGCGAGAACTTCCCTTCAAAGCTGTGAAACAAAAACCCCGGCCGGGGGCGTCAGGCACCCGAGGCGGGTCGGGCCCGGTCCGTCACGCGGACGGTGTGGCCGACTCGGCCGGTTGCGCCGCCCGCTCGGCGAGCCCCGGGAAGGCTACGCTGCCGCCCCGCCAGCGCACCGCCCGGATCGCGGCCTCGCGCAGCGCGTCCGCCGCCGACCTGCGGCGTTCGCCCTCTGTGGCCCGTACGACATCGGCGTACACCCCGGCCACCTTGTCCTCCAGATCGGCCGCGAGACGCGTCGCGGCGGGGGAGTCGGGGACCGGGAACGGCAGCGCGTACGCGGCCGCCGCGGGCTCCGGCGAGGCGCCCAGGTCGCGCAGCGTCCGCCGCAGCTCGTCGCGGCGTGCCCGGTGCGCGTCGTACGCGGACCTGGCCTCGTCCCTGCGGCCCTCACGGATCCGTCCGCCGACCACCCCGTAGCCGTAGACAGCCGCGTGCTCGGCCCGCAGCGCCGCCTGGTGCGCGGCGATCTCCTCGCTCTTGTGCTCGTCGTCCCTCATCGGCCCGCCTCGGTCAGCAGATACGCATGTACGTCACCGGCGGCCGCGATCGACGCGAGCAGCCGGGCCTCCTCACCGCCCACCTCGGCCAGCGCACCGCGCCGGCTGTCGGCGAGCGCGCGCTCGGCCCCGGCGAGGCGCCGCAGCGTCGCCTTCTCGCCGAGCGGTTCCTGAACGGGCGTGCTGCGCGCGGGACTTGGCGTCCTTGCGGGCGCACCGCCGAGCGCCTCCAGATGCGCGCGGACGTTGTCGCGCAGCGGCCCGAGCCGGTCCGCGAGCCCGGGACGCGCGGTGAGCGCGGCCTCGTACTCGGCGAGCAGCCCCGCACTGTCCTTGGCGGCGGCGGCCCGGACCTGCCCGGTGGAGCGCTTACGGCTCGCGGCACCGGACGATCCCGCGTCCGCACCGTCGGCGGAGCAGGCGGCGAGCAGCGCGGCACCCGCGGCCGTCACGGCCCCGGTCAGCAGACTCCGGCGGCGCGGCCCGGTGGGGGCGGCCAGGGAGACAGGTTCGTCGTACGGCACGGCAGACGTCCTCGGGGCGGTCAAGGGGCGGACGGGATCCGGTCAACAGCCGGAGCAGTGATCACCCTACGCGCGCACCCGCTCCCAGCCGGGAGCGGGACACCGGTGCCGTCGACGCGCCTCCACCGGCTGCCGTCATGCGCCGCCACCCGGTGGACAGCAACACCTCCCGCGACCGGATACCCTTTGAGCTGACACGCGAGAAACCCACAACAGCACACGCGGCCGAGGAGTCACCCGGATGAGCACCACCCAGAGCGAGAGGCTGCGCGGTCTGCTTGAACCGCTCGTCGGCGCCAAGGATCTGGATCTCGAAGAGATCACCGTGACCCCTGCCGGTAAGCGTCGTGTGCTGCGTGTCGTGGTCGACTCCGACGAAGGCGTCCAGCTGGACACCTGTGCCGAGCTGAGCCGTGAGATCTCCGTGAAGCTCGACGACACGGACGCCATGGGGGACGGCGAGTACGTCCTCGAGGTCACGTCCCCGGGCGCCGACCGCCCCCTCACCGAGCACCGCCACTATGTGCGTGCCACGGGCCGCCTGGTGAAGTTCCAGCTCACCGAGGGCGGCGAGCTCGTCGCCCGCATCCTCGGCGTCGACGACGAGGGTCTGGACCTCGAAGTGCCGGGTGTGAAGGGCCGTAAGCCCACCGCCCGCCGTATTGCTTTCGACTCCGTCGCCAAGGCGCGCGTGGAAGTCGAGTTCAACCGCAAGAACACCGGAAACGACAGCGACGCAGAGAAGGAGGCGTAGTCGTGGACATCGACATGAGTGCCCTGCGGGGTCTGGTCCGGGAGAAGGAGATCTCCTTCGACCTGCTGGTCGAGGCGATCGAGTCGGCCCTCCTGATCGCCTACCACCGCACCGACGGCAGCCGCCGCCGCGCGCGCGTGGAGCTGGACAAGAACACCGGGCACGTGACGGTGTGGGCCAAGGAGGACGCCGAGGATCTCGAGGAGGGCCAGGAGCCCCGCGAGTTCGACGACACCCCCTCGGACTTCGGCCGGATCGCGGCCACCACCGCCAAGCAGGTCATCCTGCAGCGTCTGCGCGACGCCGAGGACGACGCGACGCTCGGCGAGTACGCGGGCCGCGAGGGCGACATCGTCACGGGCGTCGTCCAGCAGGGCCGCGACCCGAAGAACGTCCTGGTCGACATCGGCAAGCTGGAGGCCATCCTGCCGGTGCAGGAGCAGGTCCCCGGCGAGCAGTACCCGCACGGCCAGCGGCTGCGTTCCTACGTCGTACGCGTCGTGAAGGGCGTCCGCGGCCCGTCCGTGACGCTGTCGCGCACGCACCCCAACCTCGTGAAGAAGCTCTTCGCGCTGGAGGTCCCGGAGATCGCGGACGGGTCCGTGGAGATCTCCGCGATCGCCCGCGAGGCCGGCCACCGCACCAAGATCGCGGTCCGCTCGACCCGCTCCGGTCTGAACGCGAAGGGCGCCTGCATCGGCCCGATGGGCGGCCGTGTGCGCAACGTCATGGCGGAGCTCGGCGGCGAGAAGATCGACATCGTGGACTGGTCCGACGACCCGGCCGAGATGGTCGCCAACGCCCTCTCGCCGGCCCGCGTCTCCAAGGTCGAGATCGTGGACCTCGCGGCCCGCTCGGCCCGTGTCACGGTCCCCGACTACCAGCTCTCCCTCGCGATCGGCAAGGAGGGCCAGAACGCCCGCCTCGCGGCGCGGCTCACGGGCTGGCGGATCGACATCAGGCCGGACACGGAGCAGCCGGCCGGGGAGTGACGCCCGGGGGCCGCCCACCGGCGTGGACGGCCCGCCACCGCATAGATCACGCCGAATCCGATCGCGCAGCCATTCGATTCTTGCCCCAAAGGGGTGAGGTCGGTGCGGGGAGGTAGACTTAATCGTGTCTGGCCGGACGCCAACCCGAGCCTGCCCTGAGCGAACCTGCGTGGGATGCCGGGAGCGAGCGGCCAAGAGCGATCTGCTGCGGATCGTGCGGAAAGAGGACGACTGCGTCCCCGACCCGCGCGGTACGCTGCCCGGCCGGGGTGCATATGTACACCCGGTCCTGGTCTGTATCGACACGGCGGTCCGCCGCCGGGCGTTCCCGAGGGCGCTGCGCGCCGAGGGTCCGCTCGACACCGCGGCCCTGCGCCGGTATGTCGAGCAGGCGCAACCGTAAGAAGACGTGCCGCACGGAGCCCCGTGCGGTCCAGTACCCCCGCGAGTTGGAAGTAGGTCGAGATTGCGATGAGCACTCGATGAGCACGCGATGAGTACGCCCATGAAGTAGCGACGGTCCGGCGTAACCCGGACCTAAAAGGAGCGAAGTGGCTAAGGTCCGGGTATACGAACTCGCCAAGGAGTTCGGGGTTGAGAGCAAGGTCGTCATGGCCAAGCTCCAAGAACTCGGTGAATTCGTACGTTCGGCGTCCTCGACGATCGAGGCGCCGGTAGTACGCAAACTGACTGACGCATTGCAGGGTCCGGGTGGCGGCGGCGCCGCCAAGAAGGCCTCCCCTGCCAAGCCTGCGGCGCCCAAGAAGGCCGCCGCGAAGCCGGCCTCTCCGGCTGCTGCGACGCCCGCGGGGCGTCCCGCGGCGCCGAAGCCCGCGCCGGTCACCCCCAAGCCTGCGGCGGAGAAGCCCGCGGCCCCCGCGCCGGGTCCGCGTCCCGCAGCGCCCAAGCCGGCGGCGGCACCCAAGCCCGCCCCGGCCACGCCGGAATTCACCGCGCCTCCGGCCGCCCCCGCGGCGCCGAAGCCCGCTGGTGAGCGTCCGGCCGCACGTCCCGGCGCGCCCAAGCCCGGCGGTTCCCGTCCGGCCCCCGGTCAGGGTGGTCAGGGCCAGGCCCCGCGTCCCGGTGGCGCCCCGCGTCCCGGTGGCCAGGGTGCCGCGCGTCCCGGCGGCCGTCCCGCGGGTCCGCGTCCGGGCAACAACCCGTTCACGTCCGGCGGTTCCACCGGCATGGGCCGCCCGCAGGCGCCCCGTCCCGGCGGCGCCCCGCGTCCCGGTGGCCAGGGTGCGCCCGGCGGCCCGCGTCCGCAGGGCGCCGGCCAGGGCGGTCCCCGTCCCCAGGGCGGCGCGCGTCCGACTCCGGGCGGCATGCCTCGCCCGCAGGGTCCGGGTGCCGGTGCCGGCGGCCCGCGTCCCGGCGGCGGCAACCGTCCGAACCCGGGCATGATGCCGCAGCGTCCCGCTGCGGGCCCGCGTCCCGGTGGTGGCCCCGGCGGTGGCCGTGGTCCCGGCGGCGGCGGTCGTCCCGGTGGCGGTGGCGGCGGCGGTCGTCCCGGCTTCGCCGGTCGTCCCGGCGGCGGCGGTGGCGGCGGCGGCTTCGCCGGTCGTCCCGGTGGTCCCGGTGGCGGCGGCGGTGCCGGTCGTCCCGGTGGTGGCGGCGGCTTCGGCGGTCGTCCCGGCTTCGGCGGCCGTCCCGGTGGTCCGGGTGGCCGTGGTGGCACGCAGGGCGCCTTCGGCCGTCCCGGCGGTCCCGCGCGTCGTGGTCGCAAGTCGAAGCGGCAGAGGCGCCAGGAGTACGAGGCCATGCAGGCCCCGTCGGTCGGCGGCGTGATGCTGCCTCGCGGCAACGGCGAGACCGTTCGCCTGTCGCGCGGTGCTTCGCTCACCGACTTCGCCGAGAAGATCAACGCCAACCCGGCGTCGCTCGTCGCGGTGATGATGAACCTCGGCGAGATGGTCACGGCCACGCAGTCCGTCTCCGACGACATCCTTCAGATGCTCGGCACGGAGATGAACTACACCGTCGAGATCGTCAGCCCGGAGGAGGAGGACCGCGAGCTTCTCGAGTCCTTCGACATCGAGTTCGGCGAGGACGAGGGTGGCGAGGAGTTCCTCGTCGCGCGTCCGCCGGTCGTGACCGTCATGGGTCACGTCGACCACGGTAAGACCCGGCTTCTGGACGCGATCCGCAAGACGAACGTCGTCGCGGGCGAGGCCGGCGGTATTACGCAGCACATCGGTGCGTACCAGGTCACGACCGAGGTCAACGACGAAGAGCGCAAGATCACCTTCATCGACACCCCGGGTCACGAGGCGTTCACCGCCATGCGTGCCCGTGGTGCGAAGTCGACCGACATCGCGATCCTCGTGGTGGCGGCCAACGACGGTGTCATGCCGCAGACGGTCGAGGCGCTGAACCACGCCAAGGCGGCCGACGTGCCGATCGTGGTCGCGGTCAACAAGATCGACGTCGAGGGTGCCGACCCGACCAAGGTGCGCGGTCAGCTCACCGAATACGGTCTGGTGGCCGAGGAGTACGGCGGCGACACGATGTTCGTCGACATCTCCGCCAAGCAGGGCCTCAACATCGAGTCCCTCCTGGAGGCCGTGGTCCTGACCGCGGACGCCTCGCTCGACCTGCGGGCCAACCCCGACCAGGACGCGCAGGGTATTGCGATCGAGTCCCACCTCGACCGTGGTCGTGGTGCGGTGTCGACCGTCCTCGTCCAGCGCGGAACGCTGCGCATCGGCGACACGATGGTCGTGGGCGACGCCTACGGCCGTGTGCGCGCCATGCTCGACGACAAGGGTGAGAACGTCGAGGTCGCTGAGCCCTCGACGCCGGTTCTCGTCCTCGGTCTGACCAACGTGCCGGGCGCCGGCGACAACTTCCTTGTCGTCGACGAGGACCGCACCGCGCGTCAGATCGCCGAGAAGCGTGCCGCCCGTGAGCGCAACGCCGCGTTCGCCAAGCGCACCCGCCGGGTGTCCCTCGAGGACCTCGACCAGGTGCTCAAGGCCGGTCTGGTGCAGGACCTCAACATCATCATCAAGGGTGATGCTTCGGGTTCCGTCGAGGCGCTCGAGTCCTCGCTGCTCCAGCTGGACGTCGGCGAAGAGGTCGACATCCGCATCCTGCACCGCGGTGTGGGTGCGGTCACCGAGTCGGACATCAACCTGGCGATGGGCTCCGACGCCATCGTCATCGGCTTCAACGTCCGTGCGGCCGGCCGTGCCGCGCAGATGGCGGAGCGCGAGGGTGTCGACGTCCGCTACTACTCGGTGATCTACCAGGCCATCGAGGAGATCGAGGCGGCCCTCAAGGGCATGCTCAAGCCGGAGTACGAAGAGGTCGAGCTCGGTACGGCGGAGGTCCGCGAGGTCTTCCGTTCGTCCAAGCTGGGCAACATCGCCGGTGTGCTCATCCGGTCCGGCGAGGTCAAGCGCAACACCAAGGCGCGCCTGCTGCGCGATGGCAAGGTCATCGCGGAGAACCTCACCATCACCGGTCTGCGCCGCTTCAAGGACGACGTCACCGAGATCCGCGAGGGCTTCGAGGGTGGTATCAACCTCGGAAACTTCAACGACATCAAGATCGACGACGTCATCGCGACGTACGAGATGCGCGAGAAGCCGCGCGGCTGATCGCGTAACTGATCACGCAGCGTGATCCGGGGCCGGTCGACGGGAAATTCCGTCGATCGGCCCCGGCCGTTGCGGGTACGGTTTGCACGCCCCTGCGAAAGGCAGGCAGGGAGCCGTCTAGCCCGTACCGGCGGGACATCCGGCCAACTTGAAGAAGACAGCCATGTACGTGGGGACTCTGTCCTTCGATCTGCTTCTCGGCGACGTACGGTCGTTGAAGGAGAAGCGCTCCGTGATCCGCCCGATCGTCGCCGAGCTGCACCGCAAGTTCGCGGTCAGCGTGGCGGAGGTCGGCGACCAGAACCTCCATCGCCGCGCCGAGATCGGCGTCGCGATGGTCTCCGGGGACACGGGGCACCTGTCCGACGTGCTCGACCGGTGCGAGCGGCTGATGGCCGCACGCCCCGAGGTGGAGCTGCTCTCGGTGCGCCGGCGGCTGCACGGGGACGATGATTGACGTACGCAGGACGCGTACGAGAGGTGCGTACGAGACGTACGTACGGAAGAAACACAGAGGGAGACGGACCAGTGGCCGACAACGCGCGGGCGAAGAAGCTGGCGGACCTCATCCGGGAAGTGGTCGCACAGAAGCTGCAGCGCGGAATCAAGGACCCGCGCCTGGGCTCGCACGTGACCATCACGGACACGAGGGTCACCGGCGATCTGCGGGAGGCGACCGTCTTCTACACGGTCTACGGCGACGACGAGGACCGGGAGAACGCGGCCCGCGGCCTGGAGAGCGCCAAGGGCGTCCTCCGCTCGGCGGTGGGCGCGGCGGCGGGTGTGAAGTTCACGCCGACCCTGACCTTCGTGGCCGACGCCCTGCCGGAGACCGCCAAGACCATCGAGGACCTCCTCGACAAGGCACGGGCCTCCGACGCGCAGGTGCGTGAGGCGTCCTCGGGCGCCACGTACGCCGGTGACGCGGACCCGTACAAGAAGCCGGAAGAGGACGACGCTTCCGCATGAGCAAGCAGGCACAGACGCCGGACGGACTTGTCATCGTCGACAAGCCGTCCGGCTTCACTTCGCATGACGTGGTCGCGAAGATGCGCGGGATCGCCAAGACCCGCAGGGTCGGCCACGCCGGCACGCTCGACCCGATGGCGACCGGTGTGCTCGTCCTCGGGGTCGAGCGCGCCACCAAGCTCCTCGGGCATCTCGCCCTCACGGAGAAGGAGTACCTGGGCACGATCCGCCTGGGCCAGAACTCCGTGACGGACGACGCCGAGGGCGAGATCACCTCGTCCGCGGACGCCTCGCGTGTGAAGCGTGACGCGATCGACGCCGGGATCGCCAAGCTGACCGGCGACATCATGCAGGTCCCGTCCAAGGTCAGCGCGATCAAGATCGATGGCGTGCGGTCCTACAAGCGGGCCCGCGAGGGCGAGGAGTTCGAGATCCCCGCGCGGCCGGTCACGGTCTCGTCCTTCCAGGTGTACGACGTGCGCGACGCCGTCGCCGAGGACGGCACCCCGGTCGTGGACCTGGTGGTCTCGGTGGTCTGCTCCTCCGGCACGTACATCCGGGCGCTCGCCCGTGACCTGGGCGCGGACCTCGGGGTCGGCGGCCACCTCACGGCGCTCCGGCGCACGCGCGTCGGGCCGTACGGACTGGACGCGGCCCGCACCCTCGACGCCCACCAGTCCTCGCTGACCGTGATGCCGGTCGCCGAGGCCGCCGCGGCGGCGTTCCCGCGCTGGGACGTCGACGAGAAGCGGGCGCGGCTGCTGCTCAACGGGGTGCGGATCGAGATGCCGGACGAGTACGGGCCAGGGGAGTCGGTCGCGGTCTTCGACGCGACCGGCCGCTTCGTCGCCCTCGTGGAGAACCTCAAGGGCAAGGCCAAGAGCCTCGCCGTCTTCGCGTAACTGCAGGAGCCTGCCCGTACGGGAAAACTCACCCGTTCGGGCAGGCGCTCGAAGCACAGCCCCGGTTCACAGGGGGCGCATCCGGTTGGCGGCCCTCCTCGCGGAACAGCCCTTCCTACGGTCGTAGGAGCAGCACCGCGGGGAGGACGAGCCATGGCCGGGGGTCGTGAGGAACTGGTCAGGATCTGCGATCTCGCGGGCCGTCCCCGAGGCACCGGCTTCGCCGCCGACGAGGACGGCACGATCGTCACCAGCCACGAGGCCGTCGACGGGCTCGCCCGCATCGTCCTGCACGCCCCCGGCGGCCGCACCTGCGTGGTCACCGAGGAGGCCGTCACCGCGCTGCCGGAGGCGGATCTGGCCCTCGTCCGCACCGAAGGCCTCGGGCTGCGGGCCCTGCCGCTGTCCGTCCGCGAGCACGTCGAGCCCGGCGCGTATGTGCGCATCGCGGCCCTCGGCTGGCGCGAGGCACGCGTCCTGGACGCCGGGGCGCAGGTCACGTACACCGCGACCGACCGATTCCATCTCCTGGGCGGCGTCCTTGAGTTGGCCGTCGGCACCGATGCCAGCGACGCGCTGCAGCTCGGCGGCGGGGCGGCCGGCGGTCCCGTCGTGGACAGCGAGACCGGTGCCGTGCTCGGGGTGCTCGGCACCGCGCTCGACGCCGGGCACCGTGCGCCCGGCTACGCGGTGGCGCTGCGGGCCGCCGCACGGGCCGACGCCGACGGGCCCCTCGCGGAGCTGCTCCGGCGCAACGCGGCGAGTGTCCCCGCGTACGGGCGCGACCTCAATCTGGCCGGGGCGCTGCAGCTCAGCGCCATCTCCGTGGGCTCGGACCTGCCGCGCGAGGAGCGCGAACCGGTCGAACGGGCCGAGGTGGGGCGGGAGTTCACGGCCTTCACCGACTCCGCGGCCCGGACGGGCCCTGGTGTACTCGGACTCGTCGGCGACCCCGGCAGCGGCCGCACCACGGAGCTCGGCGCACTCGCCCGCCGTCGTGCGCGCGGCGCGGTCCCCGCCCCGACGGTCTGGCTGCGCGGCGCCTCGCTGCAGGCCGGGGACGAGTCGCTGGCCGACGCGGTCGGGCGGGCGCTCGCGCACGCCGGGCGGATCGTGGCCGCGTCCGAGGGAGTGCCGGTGGCCGACGAGCCGGACGGCGAGCTGGGGGACATCGGTCCGGACCGCATCGCCCGCCTCGTACGGGACGCGGGCCGCCCCCTCCTCGTCCTGCTCGACGGTCCCGAGGAGATGCCGCCGCAGCTGGCGCACCGGCTCCCGGAGTGGACCACGGGCACCGGGCAGTGGCTGCGTGGCACGGGGGCGCGCCTGGTGGTGGCGTGCAGGGCCGAGTACTGGGAGCAGGCGGGGGCCCTCTTCGCCGAGGGCATGCTGTACGGCTCCACACAGGGCGGCCGGCTGCCCGCCTGTGTGCGCGTGGGCGAGCTGGGGGAGCAGCAGGCGGGCTGGGTGCGGGCGCTGTACGGGGTGCCCGCGCAGGCGCTGACGGAGCGCGACGCCGAACACCCGCTGGCCGTACGGCTGTTGGGTGAGGTGCGTGCCGCGCTCGGTGAGACGGCCGCCACCGGCACGCCCGACCGCTCCGAGATCTTCACCGCCTACCTCGACCTCCTCGCCCTGCGCATCGCCGTCCGTCTCGCCGCGCTCCAGGACCTGCACGGCACGGACGTACGGCGGCTCGCGGCGAAGGTCTCCGGGCGGCTGCACGAGGCCGCGCGGCGCTGTCTGGGTCCCGGGCAGGGGGAGTTGGACCGTACGGCCTTCGAGGAGGTCTTCCCGTGGGCCACGGGCTGGGCCTCCGCCGTCCTCACCGAGGGCGCCCTGGTCCCCGCGGGCACCGGCTACCGCTTCGCCCACGAGGAGCTTGCCGACTGGATCCAGGGGGCGCACCTGGACCTGGACGCGGCGCTGCGCTCCCTGGTCCACCGGTGGCGCGAGCAGCCCTGCGGGGCGGAGCCTTCCGGTGAGAAGCCCTGTGGTGAGCGGCCTTCGGGCGAGCAGCTCTTCGGCGAGCTGCCCTCCGGCGAGGCGGCCGAGGCGGCGTTCCGGCTGCCCGCACGCGTGGAGCGCCCCGCACGCGTGGAGCGCCGCCGCACGCGCAAGGCTGCGGTGCAGGGCGAGGTGGCGGATCCTCTGGCGGCCGGGGCTGCTGCCGTGCCCGTTCCGCGTCGGCGCTCGCGCAAGGCGGCGGAGGCGCTGCAGGCCGAGGTCGCGGATCCTTCGCGGGCCGGAGCCGCCGCCGGGGCCGTTCCGCGTCGGCGCTCGCGGAAGGCATCGGAGGCGCTGCAGGCCGATGGGGCCGGTCTTCCGGAGGCCGGTGCCGGGCCCGTCCCGCGGCGTCGCTCCCGCAAGGGGCCCGATCCGTCGCAGCCCGGGGCGGCCGAACCGTCGGGCGGCGCGCTACCCGTTCCGCGTCACCGCATCGGACCCGTACTGCAAGCCCTCCTGCTCCTCGAACGCCAGCAGGGGCCCGACCGGCTCCGCCGGCGCCTCGACGAGCTCACGCTGGCCGCCGACCACTTCGCCGAGCACGGGCTGCGGGCCACGCCCAGCTGGGCGGCGGGTGGGGCGCGGCGGCCCGCGGATGCCGCCTGGTGGGCCGTTCATCTGCTCACCGAGACTCTTCTGCGGGTTCCGGACGCGCGGCCGTACCTGCCGGTCCTGCGTCTGCTCGCCGACCGGATCCTGGCGCGCGGGCCGGTGCGCGGTGTGTACGACGGCTTCGGGCCGTGGTTCTGGCGGGCCCTGCCGCTGCCCGCAGCCGACCGGCTCGACCTGCTGCGGCGGCTCGTGGTCGCCGACGCCGCGCCCGACGGCACGCGCTACCTCGACACGGCTTCCGACCTGCTGCGGGACGAACCCGCCCTCGTACAGCCGCTGTTGACATCCTGGTTCACCGACGACCGTCCGCTCGCCAGCGCCCCCGCCGCGACCGTCGCGCATGCCGCGCAGGCGCTCCTGCACACCCACCGGCGGCGCGCGCTCGACGAACTCACCGAGGCCCTCGTCGACAGCGCGCACCCCCGCGGCGACGAACTCCTCGCCACGCTCGCCGAGGAGGAGCCCTCCGCCCTGTGCCGGGCCGTCGACCGCTGGGCGCACGACGACCGCGCCGCGCGACGCGTGGCGGCGGCCGCGTACGGCCTCCAGGTCGCCTGGCACCTCACCTCCGAGGCGGACCGCACGCTGCTGCGCTACGCGGCACTCGCGCTGCTCTCCTGCGAGAGCACCCTGCACGGCACGGCACTCTCCCTCCTCGTACGGGACCCCCTCACCCGGTCCCGCCACCTCCCGCGCGCGCTCGAGCTCTACGCGGCCGGCGACCTCCAGCCCTCATCGGCAGCCCTGGCCGCGGCGCTCACGACCCACCCGGAGCCGGTCCTCGCGGCCTTCAAGGCCCGACTGCGCGCGCCCGGCCCGGGCTCCGCGGAAGTACTGGCCGCCCTGTCGGAGGTCACGTCGCAGACGGTCGCGCGCCGCGCGGCCCTCCTCGTACGGGACTTCGTCGCACTCCACCCGGCGGCGGCACCCCAGGCGGCGGCCTACGTCGACCGCTGCCTCACGCACGGCGCCTCGGCCAGGACGACGCTCATCCCCCTGGTCACCGACCTCCTGCGGAGCGGCCCGGCGGAAGTCCGCCGCTCCCTCGCCCGCGTCCTCGCGGCCCGCGGTTCCGCCGGCTCACGCGAGCTGCGAGGCGAACTCCTCGACCTCCTCCTCGCCACCGAGAGGGACCCCTCCGTCCTGAACGAGGTCCTGACGACGGCGGTCCGCACGGGCAGCGCCGACTGGCCCCGAGCGGCCACCCTGATCCGCCACTGCGGCACCCTCTGGACCCGCACCCCGGACGGCGCCACCACCTTCGACCAGCGCCTGATCGAACTGTCCCGTACCTACGCGGGGTTCGCGACGGTCCTCGCGGGCTGGCTGGACGAGGCGCCCGGTGTGTGGACGGTCCTGGTGGGGGCGGCGGCGCGACGGGTGATCCTGGGCCAGGCGGTCGGTGCCTTCAGCCCCGCAGGTGTCTGAGGCGGGCGAAGCCCCGGTTTCCGGAAGGGGCGAGGCGAGCCACCCCCCGAAGACATGGCACTCTTAGTGCTGCGCAAACATCAGGACGTACACAGGTTCGGCGAGGAGCAAACACAGTGCAGCGCTGGCGTGGCTTGGAGGACATCCCCCAGGACTGGGGGCGCAGCGTCGTCACCATCGGCTCCTACGACGGAGTGCACCGCGGACACCAGCTGATCATCGGCAAGGCGGTGCAGCGCGCCAAGGAGCTGGGCATCCCCTCCGTGGTCGTCACCTTCGACCCGCACCCCAGCGAGGTCGTCCGCCCCGGCAGCCACCCGCCGCTGCTCGCCCCGCACCACCGCCGCGCGGAACTGATGGCGGACCTGGGCGTGGACGCCGTACTGATCCTCCCGTTCACCACCGAGTTCTCGAAGCTCTCGCCCGCCGACTTCGTGGCGAAGGTCCTCGTCGACAAGCTGCACGCCCGTGTCGTCGTCGAGGGCCCGAACTTCCGCTTCGGCCACAAGGCCGCCGGCAACGTCGAGTTCCTCGCCGAGCAGGGCCGTACGTTCGACTACGAGGTCGAGGTCTTCGACCTGGTCGTCCGCGGTGAGGCGGGCGGTGGCGAGCCCTTCTCCTCGACCCTGACCCGCCGCCTCGTCGCCGAGGGCGACGTCGCGGGCGCCGCCGAGATCCTGGGCCGCCCGCACCGCGTCGAGGGCGTCGTCGTCCGCGGCGCGCAGCGCGGCCGCGAACTCGGCTTCCCGACGGCCAACGTGGAGACCCTGCCGCACACCGCGATCCCCGCGGACGGCGTCTACGCGGGCTACCTGCACGTCGAGGGCGAGGCCATGCCGGCCGCGATCTCGGTCGGCACCAACCCGCAGTTCGACGCGGTCGAGCGCACCGTCGAGGCCTACGCCATCGACCGCGTGGGCCTCGACCTGTACGGCCTGCACGTGGCCGTGGACTTCGTGGCGTACGTCCGTGGCATGGCGAAGTTCGACTCGCTGGAGCAGCTCATCGAAGCGATCGCGGACGACGTACGCCGCTCGAAGGAACTCCTCGCCGACCACCGGGCCTGAGCCCGGAGCGGCGCGCTCCGGAGCACATCGCTCCGGAGCACCGCCCTGCGGAACCCCGGATCAGAACGCCCCCACCGCCGTCACCTCTCCGCCGCTCTTGGCGAAGACCCGATTGCCCGCGGCGGCGAGTGACTGGTGCTTGGAGTAGGGGAGTACGAGCCTCAGCGCACTCTCCCCGTCGGCCACCCGCACGGCATGGAGCTGCAGCTGGAACTCGTCGCTGCCGGTCACCGTGTCGCCCGTCCGCAGATACCAGGCGCCGTTCGCCTGCACGAGCACGGGAAGGCCGTCGTTCGCCCCCCAGTACGCCTGCCACGCCTCGCCGCCGTCACGGGTGCCGAGGCGCCGCGGGAAGTAGTCGCCGGTCGCGTAGACGGCGCCCTCGTGGACCGTCGGCCGCCCCCACGGCCCGTTGTCGCCCTTGGTGTCCTCGGGCTCGGTCCGCCAGATCTCCCGCCCGTCGCGGAGCCGGCGGGCGGACAGACGCGTACCGCCGTGGAACACCGTGTCCCCGTCGATGGCCACGTGGACGAGCGAGCTCCTGCTCTGCTGATCCGACCACACCACCTTCCCGGCACGCGCGTCGATCGCCAGAACGCCCCCCTCGTCGGTCCCGATCACGAGCCGGCCCCCGCTCGCGGCCGAGGACAGAGCGCCCTGCCCCTTGAAGGCGGCGGGGGCGCTCAGCGTCCAGCGCACCTTCGCGTCGGACGTGCCGACACAGCGCAGCCGCTTGTCCTTCGTCAGGAAGTAGACAGCGTCGTCGTCCGCCGTCAGCAGGTGCTGCACCTCGGCCGCCCGGCACGTCCATTTGGCGACGCCGGTGGAGGCCACGTACGTGCGCAGCGTCCCGCCCTTGTCGGCCGCCGCCACCAGCCGGTCGGACAGCGACAGATAGCCGGCCGCCGCATGGATGCCCGCTTGCTGCCAGCGACGTGATCCGTCCCGTACGTCGTACGCGGCGATGCCACCGCTCGCGGCACCGAAGACCAGGACGTCGCGCACCGGCAGGAGGTCCTGTGCGTACACGTCGGCCTCGTCGACGACCCGCCAGATGAGGGTGGCCGCAGGAACGCTGCCGACGGCCGGTTTGCCCTCCAGGTTCTCCAGAGCCTGCTTGGGCGTACGCGCGGCAGGCGGGATGTCGAACGGATCGTTCTTCGCGGGCGGACGCGCGTCGCCCCGGCCGGCCAGCCACCACACGCCGGTACCGCCCCCCGCGGCCAGCACCGCGCCACCTGCCGCCAGACCGGTGAGCAGCCTGCGCCGCGCCGGGGACGGCGCCTGGCCGTCCGTGGGGCCCGCTGCCTGTGTGGTCAGCCGGCGCGCGTCCCGCTCACGCTCCTTGATGGCGTCGGCGAGAGGCCCGCGCCGCCAGTGGCGCCCGGACCCCTTGGCAGGGGCCATCGCCTGCTCGATCTGCGCGGGAGTGGGCCGCAGCGCCGGGTCCTTGGCGAGACAGGGCGCCAGAAGGGCCGCCAACTCCGGTGAGATACCTGCCAGTTCGGGTTCGCCGTGCACCACCGCGTACTGCACGGCCGCCACATGCCCGCCGTCGAACGCCCGCCGCCCACGGGCCGCGTACACGAACACCGCACCCAGCGAGAACACATCGGCCGGGGGCGCCACGCGTTGCCCGAGGACCTGCTCGGGCGCGCCGTAGCCCGGCGTGACCGGTACCTGCCCGGTGGTGGTGAGTGTGAGGCCGTGCTCGGGCCGGGCGATGCCGAAGTCGATGACGCGGGGGCCGTCCGCGGTGAGCACGATGTTCTGCGGCTTCAGGTCGCGGTGCACGAACCCGGCCGCGTGGATGTCGGCGACCGTCCGCGCGAGCGAGGCGGCGAGCGCCCGCAGCGCGCCCTCGTCGAGCGGGCCGAACCGTTCGACGGCCTGGTCGAGGGTGAGCCCCGCGAGGAACTCGGTCGCCATCCACGGCCGCCCGCCCTCGGTCCAGGCCCCGAGCACCGCGGCGACGCCCGGGCTGCGCACGGCCTGCGCGGCCTGCGCCTCGCGTACGAAGCGCTGGGCGAGGTGCGTGTCGTGCGCCAGCTCGGGCCGCAGCACCTTGACCGCCGCCAGGGTCCCGGCCGCGTCCTGGCCGACGTACACCTTGCCCATACCGCCTTCGCCGAGCACGCCGAAGACGCGGTACGGGCCGAGGCGGACGGGATCTCCGGGGCCGAGCGGGGTCATGGGTCAGGTCCTTCACGCGCGAGGGGGAGGGGGTGACGAGGGGGCGGCTCAGCTCACTTCAGCGGATACGCGGTCAAGGAGTTCTCCTCCACGCCGAGCAGGAGCCGGTCGGGCACGTCCGCGTAGAAGCGCGTCGCACTCGTCTTGTACGTGCGTGCGACGGCGTGGGTCCGCAGGTCGATGGCGTGCAGCTGAACGCCGTTGCGGTAGTAGCCGTACCGCTTGGTCAGCAGCGGCCGCCAGGCCAGTGACGCCTCGCTGACCTGGTCCGAGGTCTCGGTCCATGCCACCTTGCCGCTGTCCGCGGCCAGTGCGCTGAGGCCGACGCCCTGTCCGACCGCGTACACGACTCCGGAGGCGTACGAGGGAGGACCGTACGAGACTCCGGCCTTGCTCCTCCACACCTCCTCACCGTTGTCGATCCGCCACGCCCGCAGCCGCTCGCCGCCGAGGTGGATCCGCCCGTCGCCGAGCGCCAACGCGGCCTGCAGGGCGTCGGGATCGTCGGTCTTTCCGTACGGCTTGTCCCAGAGGACCTCGCCGTTGCGGATGTCCCGAACGACGACGCGTACGGTCTCCGGCTCGGTCTCCTGCAGCGTGACAAGGCGGTCACCGACGACCTCGGCGGCCAGGAAGTGAAGCCGTTGGCTCTTGTCCGGACGCTTGGGCAGCGCCTTCGACCACAGAGTCCTGCCCGTCTTGATGTCGGCGGCGCGCAGCGTGAACTTCTGCGAGGCGAGGAAACCCCTTGCGGACTCCTTGCCGGAAGCGACGGCGGCGTACGCCACCGTGCCGCGGACGCAGAGCAGTTGGTTTCCCTCCACGCGGGCGTTGGTGCCCCTGAAGTAGGCAGGTGTCGGCCCGACGGAGTTGGCCCAGACCGAGATGCCGGCGGGCGTCACGCCTGCTGCCGTGCGGTCGTGGTGCGGGCTCAGCCGGTAGGCGAGCTTGCCGCTGGAGTCGACCTGCCAGGGCGCCCCGTCGGCGACGAAATCCTCCGTACGCCCGCCGTCCTTCGGATCGAAGCAGAACGTGGTGGCCCGGTAAGGGAGTTGGATCTTCCCGTTGACGGGGTGGGGCGCGGTGAGTCCCCAATCGAGAAGGAGCTGCACGTCGGTCTTCCAGACCGGGTCGATGTTCCGCGTCTGCTCGGGCCCCGCGTCCCCCTTCCCGGAACCCCCGGTCCGCTCCCGCGAGGAGCTCCACCACCAGGCGCCGCCGCCCGCGAGCCCCACCGCGGCGACCGCCCCGCCGCCGAACAGGAGCCGGCGCCGGGACACGCCCGCTCCGGCCGTGGCCGGCGTCGGCGCGCCGGACGTGAAGGTGTCGGCCGGCGGAGGCAGCCGCTGCGGGGTGACACGCCAGACGTCGGCGGCCCGCTGCCCGATCTGCGCCATCAGCGAGTCCGGCAGCTGCTCGGCGAACTCGCCGCTGCCGTCGTGGAGTCGGGCCGCGAGCTCGAGGACTCCCGGTCGCTGCGCCGGATCCTTGGCCAGGCACTGCGCGAGCACGGACGCGAGGGACGCGGGCACACTGCTCAGATCGGCCTCCGCGTACCGCACGCGGTACAGCAGATCAGCCGCCTGCCCGGTCCCGAACGGCCCGCTTCCCCGGGCCGCGTACACCAGCACCCCGGCGAGTGCGAAGACATCGCCGGCCGCGCCGTGCTCCTGGCCGGTGGCCTGCTCGGGCGACATGAAGGCCGGGGTGCCGACGGCGGATCCGGTCCGGGTGAGCCGGGCGTCCCCGACCGCCCGCGCGATCCCGAAGTCGATGACCTTCGGACCGTAGGCCGTGACGAGGATGTTGGACGGCTTCAGGTCGCGGTGCACGACCTCGGACCGGTGCAGCTGGTCAAGTGCCGCACACAGAGCGGCCCCGAGCGCACGGACCGTCCGCTCGGGCAGCGGTCCGGACGTCTCCACGGCCTCGTCGAGCGGGGGCCCGAGCACGTACTCCGTGGCGAGCCAGGGAGTGGCCGCCAGCGGGTCGGCGTCGACGACCCGGGCCCCGAACCGCCCACCGATGACCCGGGCCGCATCGGTCTCGAGGCGGAAGCGCGTCCGGGCGTCGGCGGTCTCGGCGATCCCCGGGTGCATGGTCTTGAGCGCGACGGTGGCCCCGCCGGGCGTACGGGCGAGATACACGGTCCCCATGCCGCCGCTGCCCAGGCGGGCGACGAGGCGGTAGGGGCCGAGGGCGGCGGGGTCGTCGTGGACCAGAGGTGTGGGCATGGGGTGGGGATCCCTCGTCGGGGCGATGGGGCGGGCGCCGGGCTCGTGGGGGAGGGCATCCGCGGGGGCAGGAGGCGTCGTGGGGGACGTCGGCGGGTCACCTCACAGGGATGTCAGGGAGCGGCGTCGCGGCGGGCGTCCTGTGGGGCGTCCGGCTCACGCAGACGCATGCACGGCCCTCCGCGCCGCTCCCGTCGCCTCGCCCGCCCCGTGCTCCAGTTCGGCGCCGAGTACGGCGGCGGCCTGATGGGCGAGCGCCGCGCCGATGCGGGGCGGCAGCCAGCCGGGGGTGAGCAGAGCGGCGGCGAGGTCGGTCGCGCCGAAGCCGGCCGCGTGCTGCGCCCCCGCCGGATCGCCGGCCAACTCCCGTACGACCTCCGCGAGTTGCATACGGTCGGCCGGATCGCGTGCGAGGCACCGCGTCACCACGGGCCGGAGAGAGGCGGGCAGTTCATCCCGCTCCGGCGCCGTGCTCCCGGTGGCGGCGAAGGCGAGCGTCGCCCCCAGCGCATACACATCGCCCATCGGCCGCGGCATACCGCCCGCCGCCTGCTCGGGCGCGAGCACGCTGTCGTCGACACCGGCGAGGCCCCGCCGCGGCGCACCGTCGGACGCGGCGGCACGCACCGCGCCGTAGCCGCCGAGCCGGGGTCCGTCATGGGCGAGGAGGACGGCGGCCGGGGAGACACCGGAGTGCGTGAGGTTCTGTCCGTGGATCACGGAGAGGGTTTCGGCGAGGGCGACACCCAGGGCGCGGACGGTCATCTCGGGCAGCGGGCCGCCGTGCACGGCCAGGGCGACGGGCAGCGGCAGCACCGGCTGATACGGAGCGGCGTGCCAGACACCGTGCCCGGCCGGTGCCAACTCGACGGCGGGCAGCACCCACCGCCCCACCAGGTAGCGCGAGGCGTCCGCCTCGGCAAGGAAGCGTGCGGGGTCGGTTCCGGGAAGCGGACTGCTGAGGAGGACGGTGCGCTCGCCGTCGGGCGTCCGGGCGATATGCCGCAGCGCGGGCGGTGCGGACCGGCCGGCTCCGCCGCTGCTCGTGTCGAGCGCCGAGAGGACCGCATACGGACCGATCCACTGCACCGCGCCACCGGACCCCGCCCGGCGCTCAGCTCCCTGCCCGCCCTGCAAGTGCAATCACTCCCCGCCCCGTATGAATCAAGCGCCGTGAGCCTACTAGAGGGGCTGGTGGGGCCAGGGTGGGGGACGTGCGGGGTGAGAGCTCTGAGGGGTGGAGTGGTGCGCTGGGGCGGACCGAGTGTGCCGGGGCTGGCCAAGGGTCGGGGCGGACCGAGCGTGCCGGGGGCTGGCCAAGGGCCGCGGGGCAGACCGAGGCGCCGGAGCAGACCTGGGCGCCGGAAGCAGCCGCTCCACGCCGCCGCCCCGGCGCCCCTCCACGTCAGTCCGTCTTCGCCACCCCGGCACCGGAGTCCCCGTCCCTCGTGCCGGACAGTGTCTTGGTGAGCGGGACGGCCGCGTCCCCGCCGGCCGCCTCCGCCGCACCGCCGTCCCGCGCCGCAGCCCAATGGCAGGCCACCTGCCGCTCCCCTTCACCGGACAGCACCGGCAGCACCTTCGTACGGCAGGAGCGGGCCACCCCCGCCCGTTCCGCCTCGCCCGAGGCCAGCACCTGGCAGCGGGCGTGGAAGCGGCAGCCGCCCGGGATGCGGGAGGGGTCCGGGGGTTCGCCCGTGAGGACCACCGGGGCGCCCGGTGCCTCCGGGAGGACGGACAACAAAGCCTGGGTGTACGGGTGCTGGGGCGAGGTCAGGACCTCCTCGACCGTTCCCGTCTCCACGATCCGGCCCAGGTACATCACCGCCACGCGGTCCGCGATGTTCCAGGCCAGACCCAGGTCGTGGGTGACGACGAGGGCCGAGAGGCCCAGGTCCGCCCGGAGCGACAGGAGCAGCGCCAGGATCTCGCCGCGTACGGACGCGTCCAGGGAGGCCACGGGCTCGTCCGCGACGATCAGTTCGGGGTCGAGCACGAGCGCGCCCGCGATCACGACGCGCTGGCGCTGCCCGCCCGACAGCTCGTGCGGATAGCGCAGGAAGAAGCGCTCCGGCGGACGCAGACCCGCCCGCGACAGCGCCGACGCGACGGCCTCCCGTTCGTCGCCCCCGTAGCCATGGATCCGCAGCCCCTCCGCCACCGCGTCGTACACCGTGTGGCGCGGGTTGAGCGAACCGCTGGGGTCCTGGAGGACCAGCTGGGCACGCTTGCGGTAGGCCTTGAGGGCCTTGCCGCGGTACGTCAGCGGGGCGCCGTCGAAGAGGACCTGGCCGGCCGTCGGCGGAACCAGGCCGAGCAGCGAGCGCGCGAGCGTCGTCTTGCCGCAGCCCGACTCGCCGACGAGCGCCACGATCTCGCCGCGCCGGATGTCGAGGTCGACCCCGTCCACGGCGCGCGCCTCAGGCGCACCGCGCCGGCCGGGGAAGGCCACCTTCAGGCCGGCCGCACTCAGCAACGCACCGCTCATCGTTCGCTCCCCACCGTCGCGGCCGGCGCATCGGCCGCCTTCACGTGCACACAAGCCGCCTGCCACGACGCGCCCGCGTCGACGAGCTCCTGATCCTCGGACGCGCAGGAGTCGAGCGCCACCGGACACCGCGGGTGGAAGGTGCACCCCGACGGCAGATCCGAGGGGTCGGGCGGATCGCCGGGCAGACCCTGCGGGGCGAACCGGGAGGCCGGGTCGCCGATCCGCGGGAACGCCGCCGACAGGGCCTTGCCGTACGGGTGCCGCGCATCGTCGTACACCTGCCGCGCCGGACCGTCCTCGACCACACGCCCCGCGTACATGACCGTGAGCCGGTCGCAGGTGTCCGCGAGCACCGCGAGGTCATGGCTGATCATGATCAGCCCGAGGTTCTCCCGGGCCACCAACTCCTCGATCAGCCGCAGGATCTGCGCCTGGATCATCACGTCGAGCGCGGTCGTCGGCTCGTCCGCGATGATCAGGTCGGGCGCGCAGGCCAGCGCCATCGCGATCATCACGCGCTGCCGCTGACCGCCGGAGAGCTCGTGCGGGTAGGCCTTGGCGCGCGAGGCGGGCAGGCCGACCTGCTGGAGCAGCTCCCGTACGCGGGCCTTCACCCGCTCCGGCGGAGTCGTACGGTGCAGCCGGATGGGCTCGGCGATCTGGTCGCCGATCCGGTGCACCGCGTTGAGCGAGTGCATCGCGCCCTGGAAGACGATCGACGCGCCCGCCCAGCGCACCGCGCGCAGCCGCCCCCACTTCATGGCGAGGACGTCCTCACCGTCGAGCAGGATCTGCCCGGTCACCTTGCTGCCCGCGGGCAGCAGCCGCAGCAGCGCCAGCGCGAGGGTCGACTTGCCGCAGCCGGACTCACCGGCGATGCCCAGCTTCTGCCCGGCGTCCACCGTCAGATCGACGCCGCGCACGGCCTGTGCGCCATTCGCATACGTGACATGCAGGTCACGTACCTCCAAGAGGCTCAACGGGCCACCCCCAGCCTGGGATTGAGAACCGACTCGACCGCACGCCCGCAGAGCGTGAACGACAGCGCCACCGCCGCGATGGCGAGGCCGGGCGGGGCGAGATACCACCAGTGGCCCGCGCTGACCGCGCCCGCCTCGCGCGCGTCCTGCAGCATGCCGCCCCACGAGGTGACCGTGGGATCGGAAAGCCCCAGGAACGCGAGGGTCGACTCCGTGAGGATCGCGCTGGAGATGACCAGCGTGGTCTGGGCGAGGACGAGGGGCATCACGTTCGGCAGGACGTGCCGCAGCATGATGTGCCCGTGCCCGCCGCCGAGCGCACGGGCCCGTTCGATGTACGGCCGCGACTCCACGGCGAGGGTCTGCGCGCGCACCAGACGGGCCGTGGTCGGCCAGGTGGTGACGCCGATCGCGAGGATCACCGTCCACATCGAGCGGTCCATCACGGTCGCCAGGGCGATGGCGAGCACCAGCGTCGGCATCACCAGGAACCAGTCCGTGATGCGCATGAGGACGGTCGCGAACCAGCCCTTGTAGTGCCCGGCGACGATCCCGACGAGGGTGCCGATCGCCACGCACAGGAACGCGGCGAGCAGACCGACGGTCAGGGACACCCGCGCACCCCAGACGAGCAGCGCGAGAACGCTGCGCCCGAACTGGTCGGTGCCCAGCGGGAACTCACCGCTCGGGTCCTCCAGGGCCATCCCCGGTGCGTCCGTCACGGACTCCGAGTCGGCGCCCACGAGCACAGGCGCGGCGAGCGCGATCAGGGCGATCAGGAGCAGAGCGCCCAGGCCCCACAGCCCGCTGCGATGGCTGCGGTACTCGCGCCAGAAGCGGGCCAGCGACTGGCGCATCCGCGCCGCCTTGAGCGCCCGCGGGCTCTTGCCGCCGGTCTTGGTCAGGGGCTCGGCGGAGGCTTGTGCCGTCGGTTCGGCAGTCGGTTCTGCGGTCATCGGCCCACCCGGGGATCGAGCAGCGGATACAGCACATCGGCAAGGGTGTTGGCCAGGATCACCGCGGCCGCCCAGAAGAAGAACAGGGCCTGCACCAGCGGCAGATCGGGGCCGGCGAGCGACTCGTAGAAGAGCCCGCCGAGGCCCGGCCAGGAGAACACGGTCTCGACCAGGATCTGCCCCGCGACCACATGCCCGAGGTTCACGAACATCAGCGTGAACGTGGGCAGCAGCGCGTTCGGCACCGCATGCCGGCGCCGTACGACATCGTCACGGAGTCCCTTGGCCCGCGCGGTCGTCAGATAGTCGCTGCCCATCTCGTCGAGCAGCGAGGAGCGCATCACGAGCAGCGTCTGCGCGTAGCCGACCGCGACCAGCGTGATGACCGGCAGGATCATGTGGTGCGCGACATCGATGACGTACGCGAATCCGGTCTCGTCGCCGGATTCCAGGCCACCGGTCGGGAACATCCCCGGAATGGGCCCTATGCCGACGGAGAACACGATGATGAGCAGCAGTCCGAGCCAGAACGACGGGACGGAGTAGAGCGTCAGGGCCAGGGCGCTGTTGAACTTGTCGCCCTTCTTGCCGTGCCGCCACGCCGACCGTGTCCCGAGCCAGAGGCCGAGCGCGGTGAAGAGGATGTACGCGGTGCCGGTGAGCAGCAGCGTCGCCGGAATGGCCGCCGTGATCTTCTCCATCACCGGCATGTGGAACTGGTACGACATACCGAAGTCGCCGCTCAGAGCGTCCTTCATGTAGTCGAGGAACTGCTGCCACATGGGCTGGTCGAGGCCGAACTCCCGCCGCAGGTTCTCCAGTTGCTCGCTGGAGATCGGGCGCCCGCCGGTCATGTGCTTGACGGGATCACTGGGAATCAGCCGGAAGAGGAAGAAGCTCGTGACGAGGACGGCGAACAGGGAGATCACGGCTCCCAGGATCTTGCCCGCCGCATAACGCAAGTACGCCTTGGTGTCGCGCGCGCGTGGCCCGCGGCCGGCCGAAGGACCGGGCGTTCCCGGGCCGTCGGCTTCCGCGCCGTGCACGAGCGCCGGAGTGCTCTCAGCTGTCATGGGACTCTCGTTACTCGTGCGGATCCCGGGTCCGGTACGAGCCCCTGCGCGGGACCCGCACCGGACACCGGGCCGGTCGTCTACTCGCGGTCGTCGGCCGTGGCCGCGCGCCGCCGCGTGAACAGGAACGCGGCACCGCCGAGCACGAGCACACCGATCACGACACCGATCACGATCCCGGTCGAACCGGAGTCGTCGCCGCCGTCACCGCCGCTCGCACCGCCACTGCCCGCACCCGCGGGCTCGGCCGACCACCAGCTCCAATACCCGTCCTGGCCGTAGATGTTGCCGGAGGCCTCGGGCATCGTCATGATCGACTTGATCTGGTCCGTGCGGTACGCCTCGACCGCGTTCGGGTACGCGATGACATTCATGTACCCCGAGTCGTACAGCCAGGACTGCATTTCCTTGACCGTGTCGGCGCGCTTGGCCGGGTCGTATTCGGCGAGCTGCTTCTGGTAGAGCTCGTCGAACTTCTTGTCGCAGATGAAGTTGTCCGTGGCCGCGCTCTCCTTGGCCTTCTCCGGAAGGGCCGCGCAGGTGTGGATACCGAGCACGAAGTCCGGGTCCGGGTTCACCGACCAGCCGTCGAACGCCAGGTCGTACTCGCCCGCGTACCAGGGAACCGAGACATCGTCGAGGCACTGCACTTCGAGGCCGATTCCGAGATCGCCCCACCATTCCTGCAGATACTTGCCGATCGCCTTGTCGTTCGGGTCCGTCGCGTGGCACAGGATCCGGAAGTTGAGCGGCTTTCCGTCCTTTCCGACCCGCTTTCCGTTCTTCTCCGGATATCCGGCCTCATCGAGCAGCTTCGCGGCCTTCTCCGGGTCGTACGCGAGCTTCTGGCTCTCGTCCGGCTTCCAGAAATACGATTCGAAGCGCGGCGGAATGTAGCCCTCGCCCTCGACCGCGTGGCCCTGGAAGACCTTGTCGACGATCGTCTTGCGGTCGACCGAGAGGAACAGCGCCTGGCGCACCTTCTGGTCGAGCAGCGCCGGGTGGCCGTCGCCGAAGGTCTTGCCGTCCTTGGTCTTCGCGCCCGGGTTGGTGGCGATGGCGAAGAAGCGCCGCCCCGGACCCTCGTTGACCTTGATGTTCTTCTCGCTCGCCAGGCTCTGGGCCTGGGCGGGCGTCAGCGCGGGCGAGCCGGCGACGAAGGACACCTCGCCCTTCTTGAGCGCGGCGACCGCGGCGTCCTGGTCCTTGAACGTACGGAAGACGAGCTCGTCGAACTTCGGTGCCCCGCGCCAGAATTCCTTGTTGGCCTTGAGCTTCACGAACTGGTCGGTCTTGTACTCCGTGAGCGTGAACGGCCCGTTGCCGACGATCGGGAACTTCTCGTCGTTGTTGAACTTCGAGTAGTCGTCGACGTCCTTCCAGATGTGCTCGGGCACGATCGGGACGTCGAGCGAGGTCATCGTCGCCTGCGGCTTCTTGAGCTCGATCACGAGCTCGGTGTCGCTCGGGGCGGTGACCTTCTTGAAGTTCGTGACGAAGCTGCCGTTGGCCTGACCGGCGTTCTCGTCGGTCATGATCTTGTTGAACGTGAAGGCCGCGTCCTTCGCCGTGGCCTTCTGCCCGTCCGACCACTTCGAGTCGTCACGGATCTTGTACGTCCAGGTCAGCTTGTCCGCCGAGGACTTCCACTCGGTGGCGAAGCCGGGGACGACCTTGTTGTCCTTGGCGTCGTAGTTGGTCAGGTACTCGTACATGAGCCGGTGGATGCTCGTACTGACCAGACGCTGGGCCAGGAACGGGCTCAGCGAGTCGACGCTCTGTGCGAGCGCGACGGTGAGGGTCTTGCCCTCGGCCTTCGCCTGGACCTGACCGGCCTGGGCATCGGCCTGCGTCGAGGCGGGGGCCGCGGGCGCGGCGGGCGCCGCGGCGAGACCGGCCGTCAGGGCGAGCGCGGCGGCACCGGAGGCGAACAGGTACCGGCGGCGTCGGGGCGACGGTGGGGAATTGAGCTGAGGTGCGTGCTGATCTCTTACGTTCATGGGTCGGTGACCTCGCGTCATCGCTCGCATGGAAACGGCAGGAACAAGCGCCGAAGGGTCTGAGTGGTCTGTGTGTCTATCAGCGGTGGTCTAAACATGTCAACGGTCGCCGTAGGGGGTTTGGCCTGCGGGAACGACCTTGTAGGGATAGCCAGTTGAGGGCTTCGTATACGGCATTGGTCTAGTCACGTGAAAGTCCCGCATGGCCCCTGCGGCGTTTGAGGAGATCCTTCAGCCCCTCCGGCGTTTGAGGAGATCCTTCAGCCCCTCCGGCGTTTGAGGAGATCCGAACGAAGTTCGGATGCGGGGGTCCGGGGGCAAAGCCCCCGGTTTCGGGAAGGGGCGGGTAGGGGAAACCAATTCCTCACCGCAACCCAAAACGGCCGCGCAGCCGATGCAGAAACACCGGCCACGCGGCCACCGAGAAACCCTCAACTCACCCCACTGTTACGGCGCCTGAGGCGGCACACCCCCAGGCGGAACGGGCCCCTGAAGCCCCGCCTGCGGAGGCTGCTGCTGCGGATACCCCTGCCCCTGCGGAGCCTGCGGAGGCAGCTGCTGCGGGTATCCCTGCGGATACCCCTGCGGAGGCACCCCGCCCCCAACCTGCTGCTGCCCCGGCATCGGAGGAGCCAGATGCGGCGGCATCCCGGACCCGTTCTGCGTCCACAGCCCCTGCTCCTGCTGCGCCCGCGCGAAGTCCTCCGCCACCATCGCGGACAGCGTGAAGTACGCCTCCCGCGTCCGCGGCCGCATCATGTCGAGATCGACCTCGGCACCGGCCGACAGGTGCTCGTCGAAGGGCACCACGACCACCCCGCGGCACCGCGTCTCGAAGTGCTGCACGATGTCGTCGACCTTGATCATCTTGCCGGTCTCGCGCACACCGGAGATCACCGTGATCGACCGCGAGACGAGGTCGGCGTACCCGTGCGCGGACAGCCAGTCCAGCGTCGTGGACGCACTGCTCGCCCCGTCCACCGACGGCGTCGAGATGATGATCAACTGATCGGCCAGATCGAGCACTCCACGCATGGCGCTGTACAGCAGCCCCGTACCCGAGTCCGTCAGGATGATCGGGTACTGCCGCCCGAGCACGTCGATCGCACGCCGGTAGTCCTCGTCGTTGAACGTCGTCGAGACCGCCGGGTCCACGTCGTTGGCGATGATCTCGAGCCCGGACGGCGCCTGGGACGTGAAACGGCGGATATCCATGTACGAGTTGAGATACGGGATCGCCTGCACGAGGTCCCGGATCGTGGCCCCGGTCTCACGGCGCACGCGGCGGCCGAGCGTACCGGCGTCCGGGTTGGCGTCGATCGCCAGGATCTTGTCCTGCCGCTCGGTCGCGAGCGTCGCACCCAGCGCGGTGGTGGTCGTGGTCTTGCCGACGCCGCCCTTCAGCGAGATGACGGCGATCCGGTAGCAGGACAGCACCGGCGTGCGGATCAGGTCCAACTTCCGCTGCCGCTCGGCCTCTTCCTTCTTCGCACCGAGCTTGAACCGCGAGGCGGAACTCGGCTGCCGGCTGCTCTTCGTCTTCTGCTTCTTGTTGATCAGCCGGTCGGACGACAGCTCGACGGCCGCGGTGTAGCCGAGCGGCGCACCACCCGTGACCTGCGGCTCCCGCTGGTCATGCGTGACGGGCTGCGGCCAGGCGGCGCCTGCGCGCGGGTCCATCGGGGGCATGGGCTGACCGGGCGCTGCGGGGTGGCCCTGCGGAGGGACGGGCTGCGGAGCCGGAGGCTGCGGAGTGGCCGCAGGGGCCGGGAGGTTGGCACCGGGCGCCGGTGCGGGCGCGGGCAGGTTGGCCCCGGGTACGGGCGGCTGGTTGGCCCCGGGCTGGGGCGCGGGCGGCTGCGGGAAGCCGTAGCCGCCGGCCGGGGGTTGCTGGTGCTGCGGTGCGGGGGCGGGAGCGGGTACCGGTGCAGGTGCTTGTGCGGCCGGCGCCGGGGCGCCCGGGTGCGGGAAGCCGTAGCCGCCTGCGGGAGCGGGCGGCTGGCCCGGGGCACCGGGGTGCGGGAAGCCGTAACCGGCCTGCGGGGGCTGCGGGTTGGGCTGCTGCTGCGCGACCGGGGCGGGAGCGGGCGCCGGGGCGGGCGGGGTACCGGGGAGCCCGGGCTGGGCAGGCGCGACGGGAGCCGCCGGCGGCAGCGCGTAACTGGTGGGCTGCGCGGCGGACGGTGCCGGTGCCGGCGTCGGCGAGGGCACCTCGGACGTCGGCCCGGGCACGGGCGACTGCTGCGGCGTGGCGGGCACGGCCGGGCTCGGCGGCGCGGGCCATGCGGGCGGCGCCTGGGGGGCGGGCTGTGCGGGCACCGGCGGCTGCTCCTGTACGGGCTGCGCCGGGGCGGGCCACTGCGGCGCGGGCGCCGGAGCCTGCGGCTGCCCCTCGGCGGCCACGGGCTGATAGGCGGGCGGCAGCGGCGGCAGGCCCGCGCCTTCGGGCGCGGAAGGCCAGGAGGGAGCGGCAGGCACGGCATCCTGCACCTCGTCGGCCGCGGAGGCGTCGCTCACCGGGTCCGCGTCGTCGGCGGCACCTACGGGCACACTGTCGCGCACCTCATCCTCGACGTCGGCCACGCCCTCCGGACGGTCCGTTCCGTCCGTACCATCGGCGTCGGCCGGGTCTGCGGCCTCCGCCTTGGCCGCGTCCTCGTCCTCTTCGCTTCCCGCTTCGTGCTGTTCCGCCGGATCGGCAACCTCTGCGTCGGCCTCCTGTACGGCAGGAACCGAATCCTGAATGTCACCGTCCACCGCGAGGTCGTCGTCCACCGCGAGGCCGTCCGCACCCTGCTCGGATGCCTCCGTACTCTCACCGGCCGCATCGGAATCGACGGAGACGGAGGGGGCGGAGACGGAGGGGGCGGAAGGCGCGTCCCCGTCGCTCTCCGCGTCCGCGTCACCCGCACCCGAGACCCCGATGGAATCCACCGCGGCCTGGGCGGCGGCAGCGCGATCGTCGATCTCCCGCTTCAGCGAAGCAGCAGAGAACCGCATGGTGGCCCCACTTTCGAGGTCCCCATTCCCGCCCACGTCCTCACCCTCGGGCTCAGCCGCAGCGGCCACAACGGGCTCACTCACGACAGGCGGGCTCGCGACGGGCGGGCTCACGACGGGCTCGCCGACCGGAGCCTGCGGCCCGGGCGCGACGGCGGGCTGGAACCCGCCGCCCTCGGGCAGCCCGGGCACACCGGCCGGGTACCCGGCGCCGGAACCACCGGCACCGCCCGCACCACCCATATCACCCGAACCGGCAGATCCCGCAGCATTCTGCGTATACCAGGCCGGAGGGGTGTAATCGATGGTGAACTCGCCCGTCATCTCGACGGACTCCGCGTCGGACTGATCATCGACGGGTGTGTTCCAGCCCCCGTGGATCCCGTCCCGATCGCTGTTCACAATGCCTCCTGGTGTGGTCGAGCACCCTGCGTGCCGTGGTGGGGCGACTCGTATCGCCGATACAGCCGCCATCGTCCGATCCCGGCTTTCCCCCTGGGACGCACCCGACCCGCGCACAGGTTCTGATACGTCTCCGGCCCCAGCCTAACTATCAAGACCGTCAGTACGGCAGGCCGGACAACCCACTCTCGACTGTCCCGTACGTCACGTCCTGCCCTCGATCGCCGCGACCACACTCCACCCCTGCGCTCATACGGGACAACCCGCCCAGAACCGCCCCCGTTCTGGAGCCGGACCGCTCACCGAAATGCACGCCACCCCCACACCCTGCGCACCCCTGCCCGACAACCGGACTGGCTCCCGCCGCACCGAAGGGTGACCCCTGCCGCGCAAGGTGGACGACTCCGCCGGAACCTTCCGTATGCCCCATGCCCTCGCACATTGCATTCGGGACGTCCGCCCCGCCCCCGTTCCCGCATGTCGGACAGGGCATAGTGAGCCCCGACCGAAGCGATCGTTCACCATCGGTCACGTACACATCACCGCAAAGCCCAGGTGCTTGGCGGGCCGGGGGAGAGGATCGTATGCCTGCGACGGAGCCACCACAGTCACATCCGGAGACCGTGCACGAGGACTTCCCACGCGTCCCCGAGGCTTTCGGCCCAGCTCCCTCCGCGTTCACCCAGTCCACCCTGTCGGCGCGCGCGGGCCGGCGCCGCAGGACGCTGACGACGGTGGTGGTGCTCTCGCTCCTCGCGGCACTCGGCGCGGCAGGCGGCACCTGGCTTCTCTGGCCCGGCGGCGGGACGGACGACGCGGCCTCGGCTGCAGCGCCGGCCAACCCCGGGAAGGTGTACCAACCGCGCCCCTACAAGCCCACATCGACCGTCGAGGGACGGATCACGTACGGCCTGGAGGAACCCAAGGTCCGCAAAGGCGACTACGGAAAGCCGGTTCCGGGGAGCTGGGTCAAGGGCGACACGTTCGCGGTGACGGTGCAACGCAGCATCAACGGCTACAAGTTCGACTCCGAACCGAAGTGGACGATCAACACACCCGGTGAGGTCTGCGGGGCCGCCGAGAACTTGACGGACCAAGGCCAGTCGGTGGTGCTGGTACGGGAATCGGTTAGGCGGTCCGGCATCGCCGGCGAACCCGTCTGCAACGGCGTGATCGCCTTCGACATCGATACCGGAAAGCGTCTCTGGAAGGCCAAGGCGTCCACCGATCATGACTTCAGCGGCGTGGCGGTGAGCGGCGGCGTGGTGGCTGTCAGCGGCCCCGACGCGACGACCGCGTACGACATGGACAGCGGCAAGGTGCTGTGGAGCGGAACGACGTCGTCGTCGGACTGCTCCAACACGGGCTTCACCGGCGGATCGGCCCTGCTCACACTGCTCTGGTGCGGCGATGACGACAATCCGTCGATGTACCTCCAGCGCCTGGACCCCCGTACCGGCAAGCCGGCCTGGAACTACAGCCTGACCAAGGGGATCACCGCGGCGTACGTCCTGTCCGCCGACCCTCCGGTGATCGCGGTGGCGGCCGGGCACCCGACGCCCACCGATGTCATTTCCCTGGACGACCACGGAAAGATGCGGGCGTCCATCTCGCTGGGCGTGGACCGCTACAGCCTCGGCTGCGAATCGGAGTTCATGACGGCGCTGCAGATCTGCCGTAACGCCGTGCTTCTCGGCGAGCGCCTGTACGTCGCCACGTCGGAGGAGCTGGACAAGGTCAACTCCATCGTGGAATTCGACATCGCCACCGGCAAGAAGAAGAGGAAGTTCAACTCCCAGCCGGACCGTCCGATCTATCCCCTGCGCGCCAACGGCGCAGAAGAAATCCTGGTCTTCCAGACCCCGACCGCCAGCATCTCCCAATCAGGCCCGACGATCCGCCGATCCGTCACGTCGATCCTCAGCCTGAACCCGGAAACCGGGAGGCGTGACCTCCGCATGGTGCTCCCCGAGGTCACCGAAACCGCATGGATCCTCGAACCCACAACATCGAGGATCCATTTCGAGAACAACCGGATCTACGTGGCCGCCGACAAGATCTCGGGTTCGGAACCAGAGAACGGGAGGCCGCGGCCCTGGTTCGCGGTGGCGTACGAGAGCGCGATCTGAAACAGAAGGGGTGGGCACCTCCCGTGCGTGCCCACCCCATCGGTCGTCCAGGCCGGACGTATCAGCCGTTGAAGTAGCTGGCTGCCTTCTTGTCGCCGGCCATGTAGTCGCCACCCGCGTGACCGACGATCTGGCCGATCTGCATGAGGGAGTTGTGGATCGACCGGGCGTGGTTGTCCAGCTTCTTCTGGTCGCCGTCGAAGGCCCTCTGGCTGTCGCCTTCCCAGCCTTCCGCGACCTTGCCGACCGCACGCTTCAGCGCGTCGATGCACTCCTCGAGCTTCTTGGCCTCGTTGCCGAGCCGCGTCGTCATGTCGTCGAGCGTCCCGTACCGTACGAGCAGCTCGTCAGGGTTGTTGTAAGCCACGGTTAGTTCTCTCTCCCGTTGGAAATTCCGGCGCGATCAGTGCGGTGAATCGCCTGATTACATTCCGTCGAAGGCCGAACGCCCGGCACCCGTGTCGGTCTGAATCCTGTTGATCTGCGCCTTGATCTCGTCCTCGAGGCTTTCCTTGTCACCGCGCATCGTCTGGAGCCTGTCCAGCGTCGTCACGAGGGTTTCGCCGATCCCCCTGATGCTCAGGTTGATCTCCTGCTGCTTCGCGTCGAACGCACCGGCGCCGACACCTGTCCAGTTCCGCTCCATCGTGTCGAGGATCTGATGCAGGGTCTTCACCGAGTTCTGCAGATCGGTGTAGCGGTTCTGGATGTCCTTCTCGAGATCGAGGACCGCGCGGTCGCTTAGCTTCCGGACATCAGCCATGACGGCTCACTTTCTCTCTGGGTTACTGAGGCGCGCGCACGCGCCGGTCAGGTTGTGCGCTTCCTGCGTACTGCGACGAATCCACCCACCGCCGCAAGGGCGATGACCGCAGCACCACCGCCGATGAGCCAGCCGGTCTTACCGCTGCCTCCGGCTTCCTCGCTCGATCCTGCGACGGCGACCTTGTCGTCGCTCTTCGCCTGAGAACCGTTTGACGAGGACGCAGCAGGCGTGGGGGAGGACTTTGTGTCGAGGGTCTTCTCGTTGGTCAGGGGGTTGATGTTCGGGTCACCCGGCTTGCCGACGCCGTGCGTCAGGTGGGTGTTGGGACGGATGATCCCGTGCCCGAGGTACTCACTGACCGCCCCGGCCTTCGTCCCCTTGGCCCGCCCTGCACTCTCGATCATGACGCGGAGGACCTGGTTCGAGGTCCAGTCGGGGTGGGCGGACCAGATGAGGGCGGCGGAGGCGGAGGCGAGGGCCGTGGCATTGCTGGTGCCGTCCGCATCGCAGTAGCGCTTGAAGGTGTTGTCGCACCAGCCGGGGATCTCGCTTCCGGGTGCGGCGAGGTCAACAACGTCACCGTGCTGGGAGTAGTCGCCGACACGTCCGTCTTGGTCGATTCCTGCAACACCGACGACTTCAGGGTATGCAGCTGGATACTGCTTCTTGTTGCCCTTCTTGGCGTTGTTTCCTACACCGGCGAAGAACAACTTCCCTTTGCTCTGTGCGTACTTGACCGCGTCGTGTTCCTGCACCGAACGGACGTCGTTTGCGAACGACATGCTGATGATCTGTGCGTCGCTATCTGCGGCGGCACGAATGGCGTCGACCGTATCGAAGTTGTTGACCTGTTCGCCGCCTTGGACATCATTTTCGCTGATGCGAATCGGAATGATTCTTGCGCCCGGTGCGAGCCCTTTGAGTCCACCCCCAGCTCCGGTGCCGGCGATCAACTCGGCCATGGTGGTCCCGTGACCGTCGAAGGCATCTGTTGCCTCACCCTTGACCTTGGTGGCATCAAAGCCATCGAGGACTTGCCCCTTGAGTGAGGCGGTCGATGCGCTGACGCCTGTGTCGATGACTGCGACCTTGATGCCGGTACCTGTGGAGGCCTTCCAGATCTCCTCGGCGCGCATGGCATTGAGGTACCACTGCCGGGACTGAGCGTCCGCTGCCGCTGCTGGAGCAGCCGCCCCACCGACGGCGAGAAGCGTCGCCGCTGATACGGACAACGCACTCATAAGCGGTCGCCATAGGAGGCCCTGCTTCGTTGCGCTCAAGCCCAGTCCCAAACCGTGTGTCATCCCGACTTCCGAGCCTTTCCTGTACCTATTCGATCACCGGCGGAACGGCATCACGCCGCCGGGCCGCCCATGTCTCTTCGTCTTCCGTCAGGTAGTCCGGCCTCTCGGAACCGGACTGTTCCTCTTCGTCCGGTCGACGTCGCCCTGTCCTGTTGCCCGCCAGGCCTGCGCCACCTGCGGTGAAGGCGCCGCCTTGGCGGCGGCCAGGAGCACCTCCCCGGGCTGCGCCGACGATTCCGTTCGAGCCGGGCGTCCCGCGTCCAGTGGACCGCGGTGCACCGGCCGGATTCGAGCCGACTACGCCTGACTGGCCCGGCCTTGCCGTCATCCCACGACCGGCTGTGGTCCCTTCCCCGCCGACCACGGTGCCACGTGGCATTCGAGACGTCGCAGAGCCAGCTCCCGCACGGTGCGGGGAGCCGCCCATGATGCCGTTCGGGTTGCCCGCGCGGATCCCACCCGTTCCCGGCCGACCAACTGGTCCTGCTTGCCCGGTGGTTCCTGCTGGTTTGGCAGTGGGCGTGCCGCCCACGATTCCCGGGCGGCCGACAGGGTTCGCGCGCCCTGGAGTGGTCTGGCCGTTCCCGACCGCGGTCGGCCTCCCTGTGATCCCGGGTGAACGTCCGGTTGTCGGGCCATTGGTTCCGGTAGTACCAGGGCGCCCGAGGGGCCCGGTGGTACGAGACGTGCCGGTCGAAGGGGGCAGGCCGCGCTTCCCTGTCTGAACTGGGTTCGCAGGCCCGGTCGAGAACGGTGGGACAGGCCCAGTGGTCGGCCCGGTGGGAGGTGTGGTGACTGGTGCTGTGGGTCCAGTCGTCGAAGGGGGCGCCGGCGGAGCGGCAACGGTGTCGATCTGCATGGACGCACTGGGCGGGGGTGCCGCGGCCGCAACACCCGTGGCCGTACCACTCTTGCCGACTCCGGCAGGAGTAGTGCCGTCAATCCCTGCCGGAGACGCCGTTCCGGCAGGGGCAGCGGCAGGACCGCCGCCGTCCACGCCGCTGATTCCGTCACCCCTGGGCGGAGGAACCGCCGCCTTCAACCCCTCCGGAAACGTCGGCACAGCCTGCTTCGCCAGCATCTGCTCCGACACCGCATAGAACGACGACAGCCGGTTCATCTGGGTGATCGCCTCCTGGCGGTCACCCTCCACCTTCACCGCGGCTTGGTATTCCTGGTTGTCCTGGACCTGCGCGATGATCGGGAAGTCGTCGGGAATCCGCTGGTCGAGGCGGCCGTCGCGAGGCGGCATGGAGCCGCGGACCGAGGCGAGGCCGGTGCTTGCCGTCTTCATCTGCGAGCCGGCCGAGTTCGCGAACGTGCCGATGGACCAGGCGTGTTGGGCCAGTGCGCGGCCGAAGCGGCGGAACTCCTCCGCGCCCTCGCCCTTCCACTCGACCCGCGTGACGTACTGGTCGAGCTCCTCGGCCGCCTCGTTGAGCTTGTCCTTGGCCTTGATCAGTGCATCGCCGGCGTTCTCGAGGTCGCTGGGCTTCGCGTCCTGGATGAGGTCCAGCATGTCGTTGAGCCTGATCTTGTCCTGGTCGAAGTTGGTCCGGCCGAAGAGACCGCCGGCGCTCGGGACGGCGCCGAACGGCAGGCCCTCCATCAACTTCTGCATCTGCCCGTAGGCATCGCTCACGCCGTACGCGTTCTGGATCTCGGCCGTCTTCTCGGCCTGCTGCTTCTCGTACTTGCTGCCGTACTGCTCGGGCGTGACTTCCTTCTGCGGTGCGGTCTCCGCGTTCGTGGTCCCACTCTCAGCAGCGGGCCGCTTCTCGTCGCTCACTCCGCGCCTCCCATGTCCCCCGAGCCGTACGAATCAGCGGAGTTGCGCTTCTCGCCGGCAGGCGTGCCGCCCTCGGAATTCGAGCCGTCGTTCTTCGAGGCATCGGTCTTCGAGTCGCCCTTTCCGGAGGACTCGTTGGCAGCCGCTGCGGCCCGGTCCCGCTCCTCCTCGACCCGCGTCTGAATCACGTAGAACCGCCGCCGCAGTTCCTCCTCGAGGTTGTCGTAACCGACCTCGGAGGCCCGTACGGCGATCTGCAGCATCTCGATCTGGTCGCCCAGCGAACGCGACAGGCTGACAAGGGAGCGGTGTACGCGGTGGTACTGCGAGTACAGGCCGTCAGCCTCGGGGAACGCCAGGTTGGAGCCGCTGAAAGCGTGGCGCGTCACCGTCTGGTCGGCCACCTTGGCACTGCCCGCCGGGCTGCTCTCGAACTCGGACAGCAGCGCATCCACCTTCGACTGGAACCTCTTGAGCGCCCCAACACCCTTCTCCAGGTCGCCCGATCCACCCTTGGGCCCGGCCGCCTGTGAGGCGACCCCGCCTCCGACAGCTTCCAGCACGCTGCTCGCCCTCCCCGTTTGCACCGCTGGTAAGTCATTGCGATAGCAGTAACGCGAATATCTTCTATCGCAGGATCAACACTCTATCCACTGCCTACGACAGCACCAACTGTCTTCCTGGTCACGTAAGTTCCCTCACGAAGCCCCTGTCGCGGGCATCTCGCCTGGCATGATCCATTGCGTCCGATTTGCCGCCTTCGGCGCCGTCGCTCTCGTAACAGGACTGCGAAGAAAGCAGGAAAGTGGTGCCGCCGTTGTGACGCGGCGGGCCGTCGCGGTCGATTACGACGCGCCGCCCGCCGTCCCTCCCGCTCGGCGTCGTGAGTCCCGGTACGCCACCGCCCCGCCCGCCACGGCGGCCACCAGCACCCCGCCGCCGATCAGGACATACGTGGCCATACGGGCATTGCGCTCGTCCGGTGTTTCGCCGACGGTCAGGCGGGCGGCCTCGGGGGCCTTCGCGTCCGATACACCCTCATGGGGGACCGGTGACTCCAGCGGTCTGTCGTCATCCGTCAGGGCGCGCACCGGGTCGATCACGCCCCAGCCGACCAGGCGGTCGTGCCCGGCGGTGGAGCGCTCCGCGGTCTGTTCGATCTGGGCCGCGATCTGGTGCGGCTTCCAGTCGGGGTGCTTCTGCTTGATCAGGGCCGCGACACCCGTGACGTACGGGGCGGAGAAACTCGTGCCGTTGTCCGCGCAGTGCCCGCCGCCCGGCACCGTGGACACCATGTCGACGCCCGGCGCGGCGACCCCGACGAACTCGCCGGACTGCGAGAACGCCGCCCGCTCGTTGTTGCGGTCGGAGGAAGCGACGGCCAGGACACCGGGGAAGGCGGCCGGATACGTCTCCTTGACGTTGCCGCCGAGCCCGTCGTTGCCCGCCGAGGCGACGACGAGCACGTTCTTGCCGGTCGCGTAGTCCACCGCGTCCTTGAGCAGGGAGTCGCCGGCGATCGGGTTCACCGTGTCCTGCGAGATGTTGATGACATCCGCGTCGGCCTGGTCGACCGAGTAACGGATCGCCTGGGCAAGGGTCTTGGCGTTGCCGTTGCCGTCCGCGTCGTTGTGCTGGATCGGGATGATCGTGGCGCCCGGGGCCAGGCCCACGAAACCCGTGCCCTTGGCGGGCCGCGCCGCGATGATCCCCGCCACCTTGGTGCCGTGCCCGACCACGTCGTCCGTACCGCGCTCGTTGCCGCGATCGAGTTTGCGGCCCTGCTCGTCCTTGGCGCCCTTCGGAATGAAGTTCCGGCCCGCGCGTACGTCCACGGCCGGCTTGAGCTGCTTGTTCCTGACGTCGACGCCCGTGTCGATGACCGCGACCCGTACGCCCTTGCCGGTCGCCTGCTTCCACAACTCATCGAGCAGTACGCGCTGCAACGCCCACGGCCGGCCCTCATAGGGCTTGCTGGGGAACGAGCACTGACCTGCCGTGTCCGACGGGGGAGCGGCGGGGGAGGCGGCGGACGCGCTCGTCACGGGCAGACCGACGCATACGAGGACAGTCGCTCCCGCACCGGCCGCCAGCCGCCTGATGCCGTACGTCACGCCCAGCCCCCTCACGAACCCTGCGGCTGACGCGCCGCACCCGTCGAGAGCCGCGGCCCGGTGGGCAGGAACGTGGACCACTCGGCCGGTACGGGAACGGGGTCGACGGTCTTGTAACCGAGCCGCTCCTGCGCGGCGGCGGCCTCCTGCCGCGCCGCCTCCCGCTCCTTCGCCGAGCCGGACTCACCGATCCCGGCGTCGTCCGTGGAGGTGTCGCCGTTGGACTGCATCGCGTACCGCAGCCCGGTGTCCGTGACGAGGAACAGGAAGCCCGACTTCATGTCGGAGCCCTTGACCTGCCGGTAGAGCAGACCCGAACCCGGGGTCACGTACGCGCTGCTGCCGCCGTTGGCCAGCGGCTTCGGGTAGGAGGTGCCGGCCCAGGTGCTCAGCGTCGTACGCCCGCTGTCCCCGTCGACGCCGCGCAGCACGCTGCACACCGTATTGCGGCTGCCACTTGTCGTCTCCGCCTCGTTGACGACGCTCGGGTCGGCCTGCGGCCAGTTCAGCTCCTTCTTGCTGCCGAAGCCGGCGCCGAGGCCGGTGATGGCGGAACCGCTCTCCTCCGTGGCGTTGCCGTGCTGACCCACCTCGGCGAGCTGCTCGCTGTTGAGCAGCAGCTTCGCCATGAAGTCGGAGACCGGGGCGATGCGGTCGGCGAGGACCAGGTAGTGCTGCTCCTCCCGTCCTGCCTCGTTGGCCTGCAGAATCGTGCCGACCTTGTACTGGTCCGTGGCGGACGAGGTGCCGCCCACGGTCCCCGGAACCCGCGGGAACTTGATCGGATCGCCCTGGTGGAGCGTCGCGAGCCACTCGCCCGAGACCTTCTGGGGCACGCGGCCATGGCCCACGACCTGGCGCAGCAGCAGTTCGTCGGTCTTCTGCAGGGGGTACGCGGTGCCGCCCGCGTCGACCACATAGCGGGTCTTCTCCGGTGCGGGGCCTTCCACGTACAGGAGTTGACCCCCACGTACGCGCTCACGCCCCTCGGTCTCCTTCTCCTCGCGCTCGGCGAGGACGAAGGTCGCCCGCTGGCTCCGCGCGCCCTGACCGGGCCGCTCGCACACGGCCCAGCGCTTGGCGACCGCGGCGTCCGCCTTGTCGGGGAGCCGGTCGGGGGCGTACGGGATGCCGATCGTCGGACCGTGGTGCAGCGGACTCTCGTCGAGCAGCTGCTCCTTGACCGTGACGACCTTCTCGTTGCCCGCGTCGAGGAGCAGCCGCGCAGAGGCCATGTTGAGGACGGGGTGGAGCTGCTTCTTGCCGTCGGTCATCAACACCACATAGCGAGTCGTCGACTTGTCGGCAACGATCACGTTCGCACCGGGCGCATCCCACCCCTTGGGGGCCACCGGCTTGAACATCCCCCACGCGCCGAACACGGCGAGGACCACGACCGCGACGATCGCACCCGGCATCACCGCGCGCAGCGGTTTGGGGGCACCTTCCTCGGTGCCCGACGGGTTGGGCTGCAGGAACTGCGCCACAAGCCTCCGCTTCGCGAAGGTGTAGGCGTTAAGTTCATCCCGCCGTGATGCCATGTGCGCTGTGCCCCTCTCCCCGTTGGGCGACCAGGGTCCCACACGCGACCCAGGAGCTCCCTGTCGTAACGGACCCCTACTATGCCTGTAGGCGTTCGCCTGCCCGTGCCCAGGTGGCGCCCGGACCGGCCCCCGCCAGGGCTCGGGTAGGGTGAGCGCCCGTCCCAACAGGCAAGCGAACAGCGGCAAATACGGACACAAGGGGGGCAACGCGGCGATGACCACTGCGATGCGCGACCGCACCGGACGCGGCACCGCGGGCGCCACCGGGAGTTCCCGGGGGCAACGGAGCAATCCCGCCCCCACGGGTCCCGCCCCCACGCGTCCCGCCGCCCCTGCCGCGAAGACCCAGCTGCGTCCCCGTTCGCGAACGGGCCGCCTCGGCCCCTTCCAGCTGCGCCAGCTCGTCCTCATCGAGACGGCGCTCGCGGTCGCGGCCGTGGGCGCCGTCCTCGGTGAACTGTGGCTGATCCCGGCGGTCGTGGTGGCCGCCGTCCTGGTCCTGCTCGCGGTGGTACGCCGCCGTGGGCACGCACTGCAGGACTGGCTGTCCACCGTCTCGGCCTTCCGGGCGCGCCGCCGCCTGGCCGCCGAGCCGGTCGTGCCGGGTGTCGATCCGCAGCTTGCCCCGGTCGTCGAATGCGTTCCCGGCCTCGAGCCGCAGACCTATGTGGACCGTGAGCGGCGCACCATCGGGATGCTCGGCGACGGCACGTTCCTCACGGCGGTCGTCCGGGTCGAGGCGGGCGGTGAGGCGCTGCGCCCCGCGTTCGGTGCGCGGTCGCTGCCGCTGCCCCTGCTCGCGGACGCCCTCCAGGTCGACGACATCGTCCTGGAATCGGCCCAGTTGGTGCAGCAGGTCCGCTCGGCCCCCGCGCCGCACCTGCCGCAGCAGTCCGTGGCCCGGCTCTCGTACGCGCCGCTGCAGCAGCAGACCGGCGCACCGGCGCTCCGTATGACCTGGGTGGCGCTGAAGCTCGATCCGGAGCTGTGCGCGGAGGCCGTCGCGGCGCGCGGCGGCGGTGTCGAAGGTGCCCAGCGCTGCCTCGTCCGCGCCGCCGACCACATCGCGAGCCGCATCACCGGCGCCGGTTTCCGCGCCACCGTCCTCGACCAGGACGAGCTCAATGCCACGTTCGCCACGTCCGCCTGCGCCAGCCCGATGCTCGCGGCCCGCGCCACCCGCCCGGACGCGGCACCGCAGCGCCGCACCGCCGAGACGGCGCGTGTCTGGCGCTGCGACGACCGCTGGCACACCACGTACGCGGTCGGCCGCTGGCCCGAACTCGGCCGCGCGGCAACCCCGTTGCCCCGCCTGGTGTCCTTGCTGACCTCGATCCCCGCGTACGCGACAACGTTCAGCCTGACCGTACGGCGTGGCGATCACCGCACCTCCATGACGGTGAACGGCCATGTACGCATCACCGGAGGCTCGGACAACGACCTGGTGAACGTGCGCCGTTCACTCGAAAGCGCGGCCCGCTCCGCCAAGGTCGGTCTGATCCGACTGGACCGCGAACAGGTCCCCGGCGTCCTCGCCACGTTGCCGCTGGGAGGCGCCCGATGAGCTCTGTCGCTTCTGTTCCCGGCCGTCTGCGGGGGCTGCTCGGCCCGCGCCACCCCGGCCACACGATGCCGCTCGACGATCTCGGCGCGCTGACGCTGCCCGTCGGCGACGACGGCGTGGTCATCGGCGACGACGCCGAGGGCCGGCCCCAGATGATCGGCTTCCACCGCCCTGTCCCTTACGAGGTGCTGCTGATCGGCGGCCTGTGGACCGCGCAGGTCCTGGCGCTCCGCGCCGCGGGCACGGGCGCGCGGGTGGCCGTCGAGACGGGCCGTGCGCAGGCCTGGACGACGCTGGCCCAGGCGGCCGGCGCGGGCCTCGAATGCATGACGCTGCACGGTGTGGGCCGCGTACCGCCCATGGGTGCGACCGTGGGCAGCCCGGTCGTGGTGGTCCGGGACTGCGGTATGCGTCCGCCGCGCGGCCGCGTCGTCGCGTCGCCGTGGCAGTCGGTCCTGACGCTGCTGCCCTACATGAGCCCGGTCGCCCCCCGTCTGATGCGCAACTCGGCCCTGGTGGGCATCCAGCGCGTCTCGCCCGGCGAGGCCGAGCAGATCGGCAAGATCCTCAGCCTGAGCGCCGCCGAGATCGAGGCCCTGCCGACCCTCGCGGACGGCGTGACGCTCTGGTGCGCCGGCGCGGACCGCCAGTGGGTCATGACCATGGGCACGGACGCGGAGTCCGGCCTGCTCGGCGTGGCCCGCCGAATCGACTGAACTTTCCCGCAACCGCCCCTGCGAAGGTCACCACGAGGGCACCATGACCCGTGTCAGGGAACACTCGACCCGAAGGGGAGACGGGCATGGGCACCCAGCAGGAGAAGGACGAGCTCTACTCACTCGACATCTCGAACGTGGAATGGCTCGCCCCACCGGGCACGGAGAACGCAGCCGAACGCGTCGAGATCGCGTACCTCCCGGGCGGCGGGGTCGCGATGCGGTCGTCGATGGATCCGGAGACGGTGCTTCGGTATACGGAGGCTGAGTGGCGGGCGTTTGTGCTGGGGGCTCGGGACGGGGAGTTCGATCTGACGTAGCGTCTCTGCGCGCGGGACGCACCTGATCAAGTGCGGTACCTGGGTTCAGGCGGGCTCGAAGGGAGTTCCGCCGAATCTGCGCAATCGGCGGCGTGGGCGACCTTCCGGGAAATGGAGTTGAGGATGGTCATCAGGTCGCGCGCCAACTCTCCGTTCGAGGAGCGGAGCGTCGAGTACATCCCCGCTTTGATGAACCTGAACCTGCCCTCCTCTCCCGAGGTGTGGCACGAGAAGATCAGAGTCGCACCGATCTCACTTGCCGTGGCGAATTCACCCATCACGAAGTCCGCTTGGTCGCGTGATGAACCACCGGATTGATCTTCTGCCTTCGGGTAGCGATTGACGCCCTCGAAGCTGATGTCGAGAAGAGGGGTGCCGCTCTCATCCCCGACCGCGTACACGAGGCAATCGGTGCGTTCGGACGCGCTCTTATGGAGCGACTTGACGGCACGGTCGGGTGTGAACCAATCGGCCTTGTCGGGAAGCTCTTCATAGCGCGCTTTCTTCGACAGCCTGGTCAGTACGTTGCTCGCGGCGGAATCGAAGGCGCTGTCGCAGATTCGTGAAGCCGGAAGCCCGCTGGGCTCCTCGGTCTTCGGCGAGCTGCAGCTCGCCAGAGCTCCGATCAGGACTGCCGAGCAAAGCGTGATGATGGACCCCTTGTGATTCATGATCATGCTTTCTGGCTTCGGGCCGGGTTCAGTCCTTGTAGGGAGGGAGGCCTCGCTGGTTGTTCTGTCCTGGCCCGGTGGCCAGGTATGCATCCTTGATATCTTGAGGCCACTGCTGGTAGTCCGCTCGGTCCGCGACTTCGTCGTGCCCCTTGATGTACGCCGAGTAGGCGTCGTCAAGGTCTTTGGCACCCGCATTGAAGAACTCTCTACTTGTCATCTGGGACTCGTTTGTGGCGTCCTGTTCCGCTGAATCGGTGCCCTTGTCGATGTCTTGCCCGATGAACGTTCCCAGAATCTCTCCGGCTGTATCGGCTGCGACGGGTGCGAACATGATCGCAGCCGCTGTGGAGCCAGGTACGGGAACGGCGGCGATGCCACCCGCAATGACGGCTCCCACGGCGACCTTCTTCCAATCGGCGCCACGGGCGAGCGCCTTGTTGGCGTCCTCCGCATCTCCCTCGGCATTCACCTGCGCCTGCTGCGCGTAGGAGTGGTCAAGGATTCCCCGGGCTTCGGCGCCAGTGGTCAACGCATCGCGGGCATGACCCATCCCGGCTTCACTGATCTGCTCACCGTTCATCGGTGAGTGCGTGTCCAGGAGGCTCAGCGTGTAGAGATGCTGAGCGGACGTGACCGTCGCGTGCGACGTTTCGTTCTGCCCCAGAAGACTCAGGAAGTCGATAGCGCCTTGATTGTTGAATTGTGCCCGGCCTGGATACTGAGACGGGAAAGAACCTGCATCGCGGGATGCATCGCTGATTCCTGACAGGTTGTAGTTGAGATCATCGATGTACGCGGCGCCCATCTTGCCAAGGCTGTCTGCCATTTCGGGCTGATCGTGCAACATCTTCGGTGCATCTTCGGTGCCGTACAGGTATGCAACCTGCTCCATGACATCTGCCGTCGCCTCGGTCCGTCGATCCCCGGTGCCAGGAATCATCGGGTCCTTCGCAGTCATGGGATCGGCGTCATAGGCGTACCCAGTCGTCGCGGCCTCCAGGGCATGACCAAGCGCATCCCGACCGGCAATCACATCACGATCACCGTCGAAAGTGGCATCCTCATACCAGTGGCGTTCCTTGGTCAAGTACTTGAGGTGTTCGTTGACCTCGGATTCCTTGTCGACGTATTCACCGTCAACGGCAGGCCCCTCAAAGAACTTGGCCGAAGCCTCCGGGTTATGCCCCAGCGCCTGAAGGAACCCACTGACGGGATCCCGGCCGCGATCGTTCTTATCCCAGAAATTGAGGTTCGACTGATCATGGTTGTTGATCCAGAACGGTGTGCCGTGATGTGAGTCGGTGTCGACCTTCTTGTCGAACTCAAGGAGCCGATCGCCGTAACTCGTGAGGAAGTCCGTGTCGTAATCGCCGAACCGCATCAAATTGCTCATCACGACGAAGCTGCGGGGGCCGTCCTCGTATTCGCCGAGCCGTTTCTCGCCCAGTGACGTGATCGACGACTCCCACTTGTCCATCGCCTGGCTGTCCGAACGCGTCGCCGTACCCAGTGTGATGCCGAGGTTCTTCTGAAGCTGCTTCATGGTCTTCAGGCGATCGGGATCGTAGGTACCTGCGCCTGACGCTGCCGCGCCCGAGTAGAACTCCAAGGTTCCCTTCGGGCCGAGCTTCGTTGCGAACTCTTCGGCGAAGAGGGGGTCATTGCGGTACTTGGCCAGACCGGCGTTGATGGCGTTCAGTTCGGTCTTGGTGAGGTCGTCCGGATCCTTCGCCGCCAGCTTTGCCAGCTCGTCCGCCCTCTTGACCGCATCCGCAGCGGCATCACGATCCTTGTAGGAGGCATCGGAGAATCCGAGTTCGCTCTGATCGGCGAGCGCCTTGAGGACCTTGGCGGCGGAATCATCCGACGTGGTGGCTTTGTCGAGGATTCCCTGGATCTCCTTGACTGCGGCATCGACGATCTGCTGACCGTTTGCCGGCACGGGATGGACGCTGTAGATGGCCTCGAACCCGCCGCCTGCCACGCCGTACACAGAGACCTTCTTGTCCCATGCACGATCGATGGCTTCCAGGAGCTGGCGCTTGTAGTCCTTCAACTCGTTCCGGGTGTCCCTGAGGATGTTCCGGATGCTGTCTGCCTGCTTGTGCGCATCGCCGAACTCGCCGGCTGTCTTGCCGACGAAGATGCGGCTCACGGTGGCGTTGAGACCCTGCCAGTCGGCCTTCTGTGCGGCCTTGAGCAATCCCTTGGTTGCCGACTTCTCGAGTTCCTCGAGGTTGTCCACCATCGTGGACCAGTCGGTAACTGCCTCGTCGAGGAGCTTGAAGTTCGCGTGGCGCAGGTCTTCGAGGTTCACTACTTGCCACCCTTGCCCTTGCCGCCATCGGCCCAGTTCTCATCGAAGCCGGCATCGAGCATGGCGATCGAGCTCGTGTGGCGGGCGATGTAATCGTCGTCAGTCCGGTGCTGTTTGTCGGTGATCGCAAGATGGTTGTTGATGTGGGCACAGGCGTCCATCAGCGACTTCAGCTGCTCTTCCCAGCGGCTGGAGACGCGCTGCAGGGCTGATCCGAGAGCGAAGCCCTGCTTCGTGAGGTCTCCTGCGGCCGAGTCGCTGGACGGCACGGCGACACGGGCTTCCTTCCACAACCGGTCGTACAGCGCATGAGCGTGGTCGCCGATCTTCGCCAGGTCCTGGTGCTTGACCTTGAGGTCGCCGACACCGGAACCGTCAGGCAAGGGCGGGTCGTCGAGGCGGTTCAACTGCATCTGGCCGTCGCCCTGCCGCCCAGCCGCCTCGGACTTCAGTTGCTCCCACTCATCCCACGCCATCGAACGTGCCCCTTCCTCTGCTACTCGCCGACGAACCCGGTCTGCACCAACGGATTACCGCGCTTGCGCGACACGAAGACCCCTCGCCCGACCGGCATCGGCCGCGCCCGTACCCCGCCGAAGATGTCGCCCTCGTTCGGGTCGCCGGCCAGGACCACGCCCTGTGCGCCCAGTTCCATCAGACGCTGCATGAAGGGCTCGTACGACGCACGCGAAGCCCCGGCAGAACTGCGGGCGATGATGAAGCGGATGCCCACGTCGCGTGCGAACGGGAGTTGTTCCGTGAGCTTTGCCAGGGGGTTGCCGGACGACGTCGAGACAAGGTCGTAGTCGTCGACGACCACGAAGACCTCCGGGCCCGTCCACCAGCTGCGGTCACGGAGCTGCTGGGCGGTGACCTCCGAGGACGGTGTGCGGCGCTGCATCAGATCCGCCAGCGCGTCCACGTGGTGGTCCATCGCGTTCGACATCGGGACGTACTCGGCCAGGTGCGTGGCCGGTGTCACGTCCAGGAGCCCGCGCCGGTTGTCGATGACGAAGAACTTCGCCACGTTCCCGTCGTACCGCTGCGAGATCTGCGAGATCAGCAGCCGCAGCAGATTCGACTTGCCCGATTCGCTCTCGCCGAAGATGAGGAAGAACGGGTCGCGGTCGAAGTCGACGAAGACGGGTTCGAGGTTGTTCTCGTCGATGGCGAACGAGACGCCCAGGTCGGGACGCGCGTTGCCGGCCGGAAGCTCCGCGGAGGGCAGCATGCGCGGGAGGAGACGCACCTCCGGTGCGCCCGCGGCGGTCCAGTGCCGGGCCGCCTCCTGGTTCATCGCCGCCGTCGCCTCGGACAGGTCGCTGTCCGAGTTGATGCCGTCGATGCGGGGGACGGCCGCCATGAAGTGGAGCTTCTCGGACGTCATGCCCCGGCCGGGCACGCCCGCCGGCACGTTCGCCGCGACCTTGCGGTCGAGCTCCGAGTCCATGGTGTCGCCGAGCCGCAGTTCGAGACGGTTCATGAGGTGGTCCTTGAGGTTGGAGCGCACCTCCATGGACCGGGACGCGGTCAGCACCACGTGGATGCCGTAGCCCAGGCCGCGGGCCGCGATCTCCAGGACGATCGGGTCGAGGTTGTCGTACTCCGTACGGAAATTGCCCCACCCGTCGATGACGAGGAAGACATCGCCCCACGGCTGGTCCGTGAACGAGATCTCCCCGCGTGCGCGCAGCCGCCGGAACGTCGCGATCGAGTCGATACCCGCCGTACGGAAGTACTCCTCGCGCCGCGCGAGGATCCCGTACACCTCTGCGACCGTGCGCCGCACCCGCTCGGGGTCGAGGCGCGATGCCACGCCGCCCACGTGCGGCAGACCGGCGATGGACGACATGCCGCCGCCACCGAAGTCGAGCCCGTAGAACTGGACTTCGTGTGGCGTGTGCGTCAGCGCGAAGGCCGAGATGAGCGTACGCAGGAACGTGGACTTGCCGGACTGCGGGCCGCCGACGATCTGCATATGGCCCGCCGCACCCGAGAAGTCCCGGTAGAGCGTGTCCCGGCGCTGCTCGAAGGGCTTGTCCACGACACCGAGGGGAACGACGAGCCGCCCCGCTCCCTCGTATCCGGGAACGGTGAGCCCGCGGCCCTCGACCGCCGTGAGGCCGGGCAGCAGTTCGTCGAGCGACGGCGGATTGTCCAGCGGCGGCAGCCACACCTGGTGCGCCGCGACGCCGCGGCCTTCGAGCCGTCGCACGATCACATCGAGTACGGAGTCGGCGAGCGCGTCGTCCGAGGAGCCGGAGGGGTCGGCGGAGGAGCGCGCGTCCGGCACCCGTGCCGCCGGATCCGGCGCCACGTACTGCACGGGGACGTGTGCGGCCGTGAACGCCACCGGACGGCGGTCCACCGGGAGCGGCCCACCGGGGGTCACCTGCTGTGTCCCGGTGCGGTAGGTCCCCGACACGTACGCGGCCTTGAAGCGCACCATTTCGTCCGTGCCGAACTTCAGATAGCCGGAGCCGGGCACGTTCGGCAGTGTGTACGCGTCGGGCACGCCGATCGCCGCCCGCGACTCGGCCGCCGAGAAGGTCCGCAGGCCCACGCGGTACGAGAGGTACGTCTCGAGCCCGCGCAGCCGGCCTTCCTCAAGGCGCTGCGAGGCGAGCAGCAGGTGCACACCGAGCGAACGTCCGATGCGTCCGATCTGCACGAACATCTCGATGAAGTCCGGCTTGGCCGTCAACAGTTCGCTGAACTCGTCGATCACGAGAACGAGTGACGGGATCGGCTGCAGCGGCGCGCCGGCCGCGCGCGCCTTCTCGTAGTCGTGGATGTTCGCGTAGTTGCCGGCGTCGCGGAGCATCTCCTGGCGCCGGTTGAGCTCACCGCGGATCGAGTCGCCCATGCGGTCGACGAGCGTCAGGTCGTCGGCCAGGTTGGTGATCACCGCGGCCACGTGCGGCATTTGAGACATTCCGGCGAAGGTCGCGCCGCCCTTGAAGTCCGCGAGGACGAAGTTCAGCGTCTCCGAGGAGTGCGTGACCGCCAGGCCCAGGACGAGCGTGCGCAGCAGCTCGGACTTGCCGGAACCGGTCGCGCCCACGCACAGACCGTGCGGCCCCATGCCTTCCTGCGCCGCCTCCTTGAGGTCGAGCATGACGGGCGCCCCGTCCTCGCCCACACCGATCGGTACGCGCAGCCGCTCCGCCTGGGCGCGCGGCCGCCAGGTCCGCGAGACGTCGACGGCGGCCGCGTCGCCGAGGTTCAGCAGGTCCGTGAAGTCCAGGTTGGCGAGCAGCGGTTCGTCGTCGTCGCCGCCCGAGGCCATCCGCAGCGGGGCCAGCTGCCGGGCGAGCGCCTCGGCCGCCTCGTACGAGAGTCGGTCGGGCGTTCCGTCGTAGACGAGGCCGTGGCCGGATTCGAGCTGCAGCTTCGCGCGGTCCACGGTGACGGAAAGACCGCCGCGCGCCCCCTGGTTGTCGCCGGGCACGACCTCGATGACCGTGACGCCCTGCAGACCCTCGGGTGCGGCCAGCGGTGAAAGCTGTGGCAGACCCTCGCCGTCGAGGACGACGACGATGTGCGGCTGGTCGAGCAGCGGCGCGCCGTTGGCCTGGAAGCGGGGGCGGCCGTCGAGCCGCCCGGCGAGCAGTTCCTCCAGCTCGGCGGCGTCCGTGGTGATCATGCGGCGGCTGCCCGCACCGTCCGGGGCGCCGCCCGACTGCACATGCGGCAGCCACTTCGTCCACTCCCAGTGCGCGGCCGCGTCGCGGCGCGCGGCGACCGCGATCAGCAGGTCGTCGGGGGAGTGCAGGGACGCGAGGGAGCCGACCATCGAGCGCACGGAACCGCGTACCGCATCGGCCTCACCGCTGACCGTCACGTGGTAGAAGGCCCGCAGCGAGACGGCCATCGGCAGCTCGTCCAACGTGCTGTGGGTGTGCAGGAACTGCTGCATCGCGCCCGCCGTCAGCGGCTCCAGCTCGTCGACCGGCGCCGTCTCGGGGGCGATCAGCTCGGTCGCGAGCTGCTGGGCGCCGAGTCCGACGCGGACCTGGCCGAAGTCGGCGTCGCCGACGCGCCGTTCCCACACCCGGCTGCCCTCGGCGACCAGCGCCCACAGCTGCTCGGGGGCGGGGTGCAGATAGAACTGGGCGTCACGCTGCAGCCGCGCCGTGCGCTGCACGGTGCGCCGGGTCTGAGCGAGGTAACGGAGGTAGTCGCGGCGCATATCGGCCAGTTGCCCTTGCGTACCGCGCCGGTAGCGGACCAGCATCGCGACGGCCATCGCGATCGTGGACGCGATCATCACCATGCCCATGATCCGCATGATCGGATTGGGCGTCATGAAGAAGAAGACGACAGATCCGCCCATACCGAGCATCGGCAGGAGCTGCATCAGCGCGCCCTCCTGCTGACCGCGCGGCAGCTCCGGGGGAGGCTGCAACTGCACCCGCTCACCAGGCACTTCGGTGGGCAGGGCGCGCGGTGGGCGCTTGACGACGATCTGGCTCACAGCTCACCAATTCCCTTGCCGGACGGAAATGTTCCTATCGGCGCCCCCGTGGCGACAAGGCCCGTCCGCGGGGGGTGATCCTACTTGCGTACCACGGGACGCACGGGCGGTAGGGTGTCGCGAGATACGGATGAGGTAAGCACCGGAGCATGTCCTTCGGCAGTACGCAGCCGCGAACCAGCGCAAAATTCCGGGGCATTGCGGAAGCTGCCCGGGGCATCGCGGAACCTGCTGTGACGGTCCGCGTCGGCAGCCCGGCGAGCGCCTTGCGTCATGAGCCTCATGCATACGAGGGGGAGCAGCAGTGAGTACGACCGTCCAAGCGCCGGCCCCGAACGCGACGGGCCGACCGGGTCAGACCGGCCCCGCAACGCCGGCCGCCGGCGGCACCGGCTTCTGCCGTGTCACGGTCGTGGCCCCCGACAGCCGGGTCGACGTCGCCCTGCCCGACGACATCCCGGTCGCCGACCTCCACCCCGAGATCCTGCGCCTGTCCGGCCAGAGCCCCGCCCCGGGCGCGCCCGTCGGCTACCACCTCGTACGCCGCGACGGCACGGTCCTCGACAGCGCCGGCTCCCTCGCGAGCCAGCGCATCCTCGACGGCGAACTGCTCTCGCTGCGCCCCTTCGCCGACTCCCTGCCGCCGGCCGTCTTCGACGACGTGTCCGACGCTGTCGCCTCGGCCGTCGCCAAGGACCGCACCCTGTGGTCCGACGCCCTGATGCGCGGCGCCGGCCTCTTCGCGGGTTCGGTGCTCCTGGTCCTGCTCGCGTTCGTGCTCTGGACCTCGGCCATCGGCCACGACATGAACGGCCTGCCGGGCATCCTGGCTGCCGTCGCGGCCGTCTCTCTGCTCGCCCTCGCGTGTGTACGGGCCCGGGTGTACGCCGACCGCGCCTCGGCCGTCGCCTTCGGCGTGGGCGCGCTCGCCAACGCGGCCGTCGCCGGCTCGGGACTGCTGCCCACGGCCGCCGGCCAGGGCATCGGCAGGCTGCAGTTCCTCCTCGCCTGCGCGGCCGTCCTGCTGTTCGCGGTGATCCTGATGATCGTGACGCCGAACGGCGACGGCCCCTTCGTGGCCTTCGTCCTCGCCGCCACGATCGGCCTGCTCGCCACCTTCGTCGCGATCCTCGCCGAGCTCGCCCCGATCGAGACCGCCGCGGCCTGCGCCCCCGTCGCCGTCGGCGTCCTCGCGTTCCTGCCCGGCCTCTCGGCCCGCTTCGCCCGCCTCCCGATCGGCTTCGAGCCCCCGCGTACGACGGTCGGCGACTACGGCAACGGCGACGACCGCACCCCGCAGGGCCCCGTCGACGGCGAGCGCATCGCGGCCCAGGCCCGCCGCGGCCACGAACTCCTCGTCGGCCTCGTCGGCGGCTGCGCGCTCGTCGCGGTCGTCGCGGCCGGGGTGCTCGGCTTCTCGGACAACGTGTGGGGCCAGATCCTCGCCTTCGCTACCGGCATCGCGCTCCTGATGCGCTCCCACCTGTTCCGCTACACCGCCCAGGTCGGCTGCGCGCTCGCCGCGGGCCTGGCCTCCCTGGTCCTGCTCGGCCTCGGCCTCGCCCTGAACCCGCCCTACGAGCTGCTGCTCGACGCCCTGCGCGGCGACAGCGCCGCCCTCGACCTGCGGATGATCTGGCTCACCGCGGCCATCGCGCTCTGTGCCGCCCTGATCACGGCGATCGGTCTGATCGTGCCCAGCAAGGGCGTCACGCCGTTCTGGGGCCGTTTCCTGGAGATCGCCGAGTCGATGGTGCTCCTGACGCTGCTCCCGCTGTGCCTGGCGGTCTTCGACGTCTACCACTCGATCCGTGCGCTGACGTCCTGACGACGCTCTGCGACACGTGGCCATGCCACCCAGTTGCCCCGCGCCTAGCATCGAGCCATGCGCACCTGGCGTCCGCACCGCGTGCTGCGGCTCTGGCACGGAGCCCTGGGGGTCGTGGGCCTGCTCACCGGCATCGCCCTGCTGGTCCTGGCCCTGACCGACGAGGACGCCGGTGCGCCGATCCTCGCGATCGCCGCCGTGGCGGTCCTGGCCTCCCTGTATCTGCTGCTCCTCGCGTTCAACCGCCGGGTGACCCTGACGGAGAGCGAGCTCCGGGTGCGGAACCTGCTCCGGGAACGGCGGATCCCCCTGCAGCAGGTGGCCGAGGCCGCCCCGAGCCGGGGCTGCGTACGGGTCAGGCTGCACAGCGGCGAGCAGGTACGCGTCATGGCCATCGGCACGTACTACTGGCTGGCGAGCGACCTGTCGCGGGCCGATGACCTGGCACAAGCCGTGAACGAAGCGTCCCGCGGAGTGCGGCCCGCCGCCTAGCGGGCCGGCCGGGCCGGTGCGCAGGCCACTGGTCGGGCGCGCCACGCCCGGCTGGTACTCTGTGTAGCGGCCGTTTGTGCACGCCCCCCGGAACCTCAAGAGTCCGGGCCCGGCGACGGACGGATCCACCGCCTCCCGAGTAACGGAAGCTCCCCTGAGATTCAGACCAGGGGCACTCGGCGGCACCCACAGACTCAGAGGAGTTCGAGTGTCCCTCGACACCGCCACGAAGAAGCAGATCATGGCCGAGTTCGCCACCAAGGAGGGTGACACCGGCTCCCCCGAGGTTCAGGTCGCCATGCTCTCGCGTCGCATCTCGGACCTGACCGAGCACCTCAAGACCCACAAGCACGACCACCACTCCCGTCGTGGTCTGCTGATCCTGGTCGGCCAGCGTCGTCGCCTTCTGCAGTACCTGGCCAAGAAGGACATCCAGCGCTTCCGTACGCTGGTCGACCGCCTCGGCATCCGCCGCGGTGCGGCCGGCGGCGCCAAGTAAGTCGCTGTGAAAGGGAGCGGTTCCCACTCTTGAGGGGGCCGCTCCCTTTGCTGTACGTGCGGAGTGTCACTCAGGCTTTGTAGTCTGGTCGCACAACGCAACACACGGAGAATCGTCCCGACAGCGCCGCCGCCGGTCCTCGGTAGTGGCCCCTGGGGCCTCGTAAGGCCCGCACGACAGGCCGAAGGCAACCCCGGGTGCTTCGATCGAAGACCGGCCCGCACCCAAGGCGCGCTTCTCCGCCCCAGTCCACCGCCACACGGGCGGTCCGGACGAAAGACGATTACGTACGCGACGAAGGCGTACGTCCTGAACGTAGGAGAAACCGCTAGTGGAGAACGAGACCCACTACGCCGAGGCCGTCATCGACAACGGCACCTTCGGCACCCGCACCATCCGCTTCGAGACGGGCCGCCTGGCCAAGCAGGCCGCCGGCTCCGCCGTCGCGTACCTGGACGACGACACGATGGTCCTTTCGGCCACCACCGCGTCGAAGCGCCCCAAGGACCAGCTCGACTTCTTCCCCCTCACGGTGGACGTCGAGGAGCGGATGTACGCAGCCGGCAAGATCCCCGGCTCCTTCTTCCGTCGTGAGGGCCGGCCCTCCGAGGACGCGATCCTCACCTGCCGCCTCATCGACCGCCCGCTGCGCCCGTCCTTCAAGAAGGGCCTGCGCAACGAGATCCAGATCGTCGAGACGATCATGGCTCTCAACCCCGACCACCTGTACGACGTGGTCGCGATCAACGCCGCCTCCTGCTCCACGCAGCTGGCCGGCCTGCCCTTCTCCGGCCCGATCGGCGGCACCCGTGTCGCGCTGATCAACGGCCAGTGGGTCGCGTTCCCGACGCACACCGAGCTCGAGGACGCCGTCTTCGACATGGTCGTCGCCGGTCGCGTCCTCGAGGACGGCGACGTCGCGATCATGATGGTCGAGGCCGAGGCCACCGAGAAGACCATCGAGCTCGTCAAGGGCGGCGCCCAGGCGCCGACCGAAGAGGTCGTGGCCGCGGGCCTCGAGGCCGCGAAGCCCTTCATCAAGGTCCTCTGCAAGGCCCAGGCCGAGCTGGCCGCCAAGGCCGCCAAGCCCACCGGCGAGTTCCCGGTCTTCCTGGACTACCAGGACGACGTCCTGGAGGCCCTGACCGCCGCCGTCTCCGCCGAGCTCTCGCAGGCGCTCACCATCGCCGGCAAGCAGGAGCGCGAGGCCGAGCTGGACCGCGTCAAGGAGATCGCCTCCGAGAAGCTGCTCCCGCAGTTCGAGGGCCGCGAGAAGGAGATCTCGGGTGCGTACCGCGCGCTGACCAAGAAGCTGGTCCGCGAGCGCATCATCAAGGACAAGGTCCGCATCGACGGCCGTGGCCTGACCGACATCCGTACGCTCGCGGCCGAGGTCGAGGCCATCCCGCGCGTGCACGGCTCGGCGCTGTTCGAGCGTGGCGAGACCCAGATCCTGGGCGTCACCACCCTCAACATGCTCCGCATGGAGCAGCAGCTGGACACCCTTTCCCCGGTGACCCGCAAGCGCTACATGCACAACTACAACTTCCCGCCCTACTCCGTCGGCGAGACCGGCCGCGTCGGTTCGCCGAAGCGCCGCGAGATCGGCCACGGCGCTCTCGCCGAGCGCGCCATCCTGCCGGTCCTGCCGACGCGCGAGGAGTTCCCCTACGCGATCCGTCAGGTGTCCGAGGCCCTCGGCTCCAACGGTTCGACGTCCATGGGCTCGGTCTGCGCCTCGACCATGTCGCTCCTGAACGCCGGTGTGCCCCTGAAGGCCCCGGTCGCCGGTATCGCCATGGGTCTGATCTCCCAGGAGATCGACGGCGACACGCACTACGTCGCGCTCACCGACATCCTCGGTGCCGAGGACGCGTTCGGTGACATGGACTTCAAGGTCGCCGGCACGAAGGAGTTCGTGACCGCCCTCCAGCTCGACACCAAGCTGGACGGCATCCCGGCCTCCGTCCTGGCCGCGGCCCTCAAGCAGGCCCGCGACGCCCGTCTGCACATCCTCGACGTGATGATGGAGGCGATCGACGTTCCGGACGAGATGTCCCCGAACGCGCCGCGCATCATCACCGTCAAGATCCCGGTGGACAAGATCGGTGAGGTCATCGGCCCCAAGGGCAAGATGATCAACCAGATCCAGGAGGACACCGGCGCCGACATCACGATCGAGGACGACGGCACCATCTACATCGGTGCTGTCGACGGCCCCTCCGCCGAGGCCGCCCGCGCCACGATCAACGGCATCGCCAACCCGACCATGCCGGAGGTCGGCGAGCGCTACCTGGGCACCGTCGTGAAGACGACGACGTTCGGCGCGTTCGTCTCGCTGCTCCCCGGCAAGGACGGTCTGCTGCACATCTCGCAGATCCGCAAGCTCGCCGGCGGCAAGCGCGTGGAGAACGTCGAGGACGTGCTCGGTGTGGGCCAGAAGGTCCAGGTCGAGATCGCCGAGATCGACTCCCGCGGCAAGCTCTCCCTGATCCCCGTGATCGAGGGCGAAGAGGGCGAGAAGGCCGAAGAGAAGAAGGACGACGCCGACAAGTGACGTCCCGTAGCACCGCGGCGACGGCCCGTACCTCCTCGGAGGTGCGGGCCGTCGCCCGTACCCAAACGCTTCTCAAGGGTGAGAACGGCATCGGTACCGTCCGCCGCACAGTGCTGCCGGGCGGCCTGCGCGTGGTCACCGAGACCCTGCCCTCCGTACGCTCCGCGACCTTCGGCATCTGGGCCCACGTCGGCTCCCGCGACGAGACCCCGGCGCTCAACGGCGCGACGCACTACCTCGAACACCTCCTGTTCAAGGGCACCAAGCGCCGCACCGCGCTCGACATCTCCGCCGCGATCGACGCGGTCGGCGGCGAGATGAACGCGTTCACGGCCAAGGAGTACACCTGCTATTACGCGCGGGTGCTCGACACGGACCTGCCGCTCGCGATCGACGTCGTCTGCGACATGCTCACGGGCTCGCAGATCCAGCAGGCCGACGTGGACGCCGAACGCAACGTGATCCTCGAAGAGATCGCGATGACCGAGGACGACGCCAGCGACTGCGTGCACGACCTGTTCGCGCACACGATGCTCGGCGACACCCCGCTCGGCCGCCCGGTCCTCGGCACGGTCGACACGGTCAACGCGCTGGACGCCGGCCGGATCCGCCGCTTCTACAAGAAGCACTACGACCCGCGCCACCTCGTGGTCGCCGCGGCCGGGAACGTGGACCACGCCAAGGTCGTACGCCAGGTCCGCGCCGCGTTCGAGAAGGCGGGCGCCCTCAAGTCGACCGACGCCACCCCGATCGCTCCGCGCGACGGCCTGCGTACCCTGCGCTCGGCCGGCAAGGTCGAGCTCATCGAGCGCTCCACCGAGCAGGCCCACGTGGTCCTCGGCATGCCCGGCCTCGCCCGCACCGACGACCGGCGCTGGGCACTGAGCGTGCTCAACACCGCGCTCGGCGGCGGCATGTCCTCCCGTCTCTTCCAGGAGGTACGGGAGAAGCGCGGCCTCGCGTACACGGTCTACTCGTACACCTCGGGCTTCGCCGACTGCGGCCTGTTCGGTGTGTACGCGGGCTGCCGGCCCAGCCAGGTCCACGACGTCCTGAAGATCTGCCGCGACGAGCTCGACCAGGTCGCGGCGCACGGTCTGAGCGACGAGGAGATCGACCGCGCGATCGGCCAGCTCTCCGGCTCCACGGTCCTCGGCCTGGAGGACACCGGTGCGCTCATGAACCGCATCGGCAAGAGTGAGCTGTGCTGGGGCACCCACATGTCGGTCGACGACATGCTGGGCAGGATCGCGGCGGTCACCCCCGACGACGTACGGGACGTGGCCCGCGAGATCCTGGGACAGCGGCCCTCGCTGTCGGTGATCGGACCGCTGAAGAACCGCCAGGCGGCCCGGCTCCACGAAGCGGTCGCGTGACTCACTGCTGACGTCGCCCAACTCCCGTAAGGAATCAAGCAAATGAGCAAGCTGCGTGTGGCGGTCCTCGGCGCGAAGGGCCGGATCGGCTCCGAGGCCGTACGCGCCGTCGAAGCCGCCGAGGACCTGGAGCTCGTGGCGGCCCTCGACCGCGACGACTCCATCGACGCGCTCGCGGAGTCGGGCGCCCAGGTCGCCATCGACCTGACGCACCCCGACGCGGTCCTCGGCAACCTCGAGTACTGCACGGCGCACGGCATCCACGCCGTCGTCGGCACCACCGGCTGGACCGACGAGCGCATCGCGCAGGTCGAGGACTGGCTGGCGAAGTCCCCGTCGACCGGCATCCTGATCGCGCCCAACTTCTCCATCGGCGCGGTCCTCACGATGCAGTTCGCCCAGCAGGCGGCCCGTTTCTTCGAGTCCGTCGAGGTCATCGAGCTGCACCACCCCAACAAGGCGGACGCCCCCAGCGGCACCGCGCACCGCACCGCCCAGCTGATCGCGGCGGCCCGGGAGAAGGCAGGCTGCGCCCCGCAGCCCGACGCCACTTCCACGGCCCTCGACGGTGCCCGCGGCGCGGACGTCGACGGAGTGCCCGTGCACTCCGTACGGCTGCGGGGTCTGCTCGCGCACCAGGAGGTGCTGCTCGGCGGCGAGGGCGAGACGCTCACGATCCGCCACGACTCGCTGCACCACAAGTCGTTCATGCCGGGCATCCTGCTCGGTGTGCGCCGCGTGGTGGACACCCCGGGCCTCACGTTCGGCCTGGAGCACTTCCTCGACCTGGGCAACTGACGGTCCGATGCGCGCAAAGCTCACCTATTTCGCCCTGGCCGCCGCCCTGGTCGCGTACTTCGTCCTGGTCGGCAGCCGTGGCGTGCTGCTCATACAGCAGGGCACGGTGCTCACCGTCACGTTCGGCGTGGCGGTGCTCGTGCTGCCGCTCATCGGTCTGTGGTTCCTCTGGAAGACCACGCAATTCGCCCGCAAGGCAGGCAGGTTGGCTGCCGAACTGGAGGCCGAGGGCGGCCTCCCGGTCGACGAGCTGAAGCGGCTGCCGAGCGGCCGGATCGACCGTGACTCGGCCGACGAGGTCTTCGCCCGCCGCCGCGCCGAGACGGAGGACGCGCCGGACGACTGGCGCTGCTGGTTCCGTCTCGCGGTCGCCTACCACGACGCGCGGGACACCCCGCGCGCCCGCAAGGCGATGCAGCGCGCGATCGCCCTGCGCGAGCACGAGCCGGCCTGACCGGCCTCAACAGGCTCGACATGAAGAACCCCGCCAGGCTCCGGCCTGGCGGGGTTCTTCATGTCCGGCTCGAGCTCAGGGTGCCTGACGGTACTCGTACGCCCACGCCTCGACCGTGTCGGCCGCCCGGTCGAATGCCTCGGGACGCCCGAGGAAGTCCGCGTTGTGCGAGGTCATCAGCGGCTCGGCGGCCGGCTTGCGCCCGCCGGGCACGAGCACGGCGGCCTGCCCCTGCACGGTCCGCGGCAGCCCCAGCCAGCGCACCGGCTGCTGCGTCGTACGGATGGAAGCCACCTGGTCCCACGGCACGGTCTTCGTCATGAAGAACCCGACCCGGCGCACTCCGCGCGCGCTCACCCAGGCGCCCATGCGCAGCAGCCGCAGCGCGGACACGATCACCACGAGCGCGCCGATCGCACAGGCGGCACCGCCGGAGGGCTCGTCCGCGAGGGCGATGATCATGGCCGCGAGCAGCATGTACGAGGCCAGCAGAAGCAGCAGCGCCGCGGCGGCGACCCGCCACGGACCGGGCCGGTAGGGCCGGCGCCACTGGTCGCGGTCGTCGAACGGCAGCGCGACGTCGTCCGCCTGGTCGAATGCTCGGTCGGCCGTCAGAAAGGCTAGGGGCACGACGTAATCCTCACTCAAGCCCGTTCGAAGGTGTGCTCGGTGAGGCTACCGAGGCATTCCACGGGCGACCAGTCCCGGGGGTCCGAGCGGGGCGCGCGCCGCGCCGTTCAGGCGACAGGCCGCCCACCTGCGGCGGAGGGAAACCGGCGATACAGGTGCGAACTTCGAGGAAATTTCCGATTTCCGGGCACCTTTGGGCGGTTCTACGCGTCTGTACAGGTACGAGACAACAGACACCGCAAGTGAGCCAAGGAGAAGCGCCCACCATGTTCCGTCGGCGAGAGCCCGTCCCGTTCGCCTTCATCGCCGAAGCCGACAAGTTCCGCAGCAATGTGACCCCGCCTCCCAAGGAGCGCGCCACGGCGGGCCAGATCGTGGGCCGCACCCTGGTGGGTCTCACCGTCGTCACCGGCCTGGTGGGCGCCATGCTCTTCGGCATGCCCGCGCTCTCACCCGACACTTCGCCCGCGCAGACCCAGCATTCCGAGGCCGCCGAGCGCTGACCGGGCGGTCGGAGGCGGGAGTTGTCAGTGCCGCGCCGTAGAGTGGGCGCCGCCCGAGCGAAGCAATTGGAAGGACCGCGCCGGTGAGCGAGACGCCCGCAGAAACCCCCGCCGAAGAGCTCAAGCCCAGCTTCCGCAGCGAGGTGACCGTCGAGCTGGTCAAGCACAGCGCGGCCGACAGCGATGTGCTGTGGGCGGCGCGGGTCTCGACGGCCGGCGAGCAGTCCCTCGAAGAGCTGACGAAGGACCCGGAGCGCTCCAAGGGCCTCATCAATTACCTGATGCGCGACCGCCACGGCAGCCCGTTCGAGCACAACTCGATGACGTTCTTCATCAGCGCCCCCATCTTCGTCTTCCGCGAGTTCATGCGGCACCGCGTGGGCTGGTCGTACAACGAGGAATCGGGCCGGTACAGGGAGCTCCAGCCGGTCTTCTACGTGCCGGGGGAGTCCCGCAAGCTCGTCCAGGAGGGCCGCCCGGGCAAGTACGTCTTCGTCGAGGGCACCGAGGCCCAGCAGGAGCTGACGGGCCGGGTCATGGAGGACTCGTACCGCCAGGCATACGAGGCGTACCAGGAGATGCTCGCCGCCGGTGTCGCCCGCGAGGTAGCCCGGTCGGTCCTGCCGGTCGGTCTTTTCTCGTCGATGTACGCCACGTGCAATGCGCGCTCCCTGATGCACTTCCTCGGGCTGCGCACCCAGCACGAGCTCGCCAAGGTCCCGTCCTTCCCGCAGCGGGAGATCGAGATGGTCGGCGAGAAGATGGAGGCGGCCTGGGCGGAGCTCATGCCCCTCACGTACGCGGCCTTCAACAAGAACGGGCGCGTCGCTCCGTAAGGCGCCACTCCGTACGACAGGGCAGGTCCGGGGCCCTCGCCCGAACCTCCTTGCGATGTGTCCGTATTGCGGCATTTCGAGAAGTTCATCTAGCCTGATCAAACGGACCCGGCACTGCTTGAACCCCCGAGCAGGCAGTGCCGGGCTCCGTTTGTCGTGCCCTGTCACGCCCCGGCGCAGCCCCCGAGGGGCGACCACGCACTGAGCAGCGAGTAGCGTGTTACCCATGGCTCCGATCTCGACTCCGCAGACCCCCTTCGGGCGGGTCCTCACCGCCATGGTCACGCCGTTCACGACGGACGGCGCTCTCGACCTTGACGGCGCTCAGCGACTCGCCGCCCATCTGGTGGACGCAGGCAACGACGGCCTGATCATCAACGGCACCACCGGCGAGTCCCCCACCACCAGCGACGCGGAGAAAAACGATCTCGTACGAGCCGTCCTGGAGGCGGTCGGCGACCGTGCCCATGTCGTCGCCGGCGTCGGCACGAACGACACGCACCACAGCATCGAGCTGGCCCGCGCCGCCGAAAAGACCGGCGCGCACGGCCTGTTGACGGTCACCCCGTACTACAACAAGCCGCCGCAGGAAGGCCTCTACCGGCACTTCACGGCCATCGCCGACAGCACGGAGCTGCCGGTCATGCTCTACGACATCCCCGGCCGCAGCGGCGTCCCGATCTCCACCGAGACGATCGTCCGCCTGGCCGAGCACCCGCGGATCGTCGCCAACAAGGACGCCAAGGGAGACCTCGGCCGCGCGAGCTGGGCCATCGCCCGCTCGGGCCTGGCCTGGTACTCGGGCGACGACATGCTCAACCTGCCCCTCCTGTCCGTGGGCGCCTGCGGTTTCGTCTCGGTCGTCGGTCATGTCGTCGCACCGGAGCTGCGCGCACTCCTGGAGGCCTACACCGCGGGTGACGTCCGCAAGGCCACCGAGATCCACCAGCGCCTGCTGCCCGTGTTCACCGGCATGTTCCGCACGCAGGGCGTCATCACCACGAAGGCCGCGCTCGCCCTCCAGGGCCTGCCCGCAGGACCGCTGCGCCTGCCGCTCGTGGAGCTCTCCGCACAGGAGACCGAACAGCTCAAGATCGATCTCGCCGCGGGCGGGGTACACCTCTGAGAACGCGGCCCCGGCCGTCCCGGGGCCTCACAGACTTCACAACTGAATACGCACGACCCATACGAACCACCTGAACGCGACAACTGCATCGCACGAACGTCATGCGCGCCACGTGCCTTCAAGGAGGACGTGGCGCGTATGGGTAGGAGAGTCTTTTGAGTCATCCGCATCCCGAGCTCGGCGCTCCGCCGAAGCTTCCCAAGGGTGGCCTGCGCGTCACCCCGCTCGGCGGCCTGGGCGAGATCGGCCGCAACATGACCGTCTTCGAGTACGGCGGCCGCCTGCTCATCGTCGACTGCGGCGTGCTCTTCCCCGAGGAGGAGCAGCCCGGCATCGACCTGATCCTGCCGGACTTCAGCAGCATCAGGGACCGCCTCGACGACATCGAGGGCATCGTCCTCACGCACGGCCACGAGGACCACATCGGCGCCGTCCCCTATCTCCTGCGCGAGAAGGCCGACATCCCGCTGATCGGCTCCAAGCTGACGCTCGCCCTGATCGAGGCGAAGCTCCAGGAGCACCGGATCCGCCCGTACACCCTCGAGGTCAAGGAGGGGAACCGCGAGCGCATCGGCCCGTTCGACTGCGAGTTCATCGCGGTCAACCACTCCATCCCGGACGCTCTCGCCGTAGCCATCCGCACCCCTGCGGGCCTGGCCGTGGCCACCGGCGACTTCAAGATGGACCAGCTGCCGCTCGACGGCCGCCTCACCGACCTGCACGCCTTCGCGCGCCTGAGCGAGGAGGGCATCGACCTCCTCCTGTCGGACTCGACGAACGCCGAGGTCCCTGGCTTCGTCCCGCCCGAGCGCGAGATCTCGAACGTCGTACGGTCCGTCTTCGCCGGAGCCCGCAAGCGCATCATCGTGGCGAGCTTCGCCAGCCATGTGCACCGCATCCAGCAGGTCCTGGACGCGGCTCACGAATACGGCCGCAAGGTCGCCTTCGTCGGCCGCTCGATGGTCCGCAACATGGGCATCGCCCGTGACCTGGGCTATCTGCGCGTCCCCGCCGGACTCGTCGTGGACGTCAAGACGCTCGATGACCTCCCGGACCACGAGGTCGTGCTCGTCTGCACGGGCTCACAGGGCGAACCGATGGCCGCGCTCTCCCGCATGGCCAACCGGGACCACCAGATCCGGATCGTCCAGGGCGACACCGTCATCCTGGCCTCGTCCCTGATCCCGGGCAACGAGAACGCGGTCTACCGCGTGATCAACGGCCTGACCCGCTGGGGCGCCAACGTCGTCCACAAGGGCAACGCCAAGGTGCACGTCTCGGGCCACGCATCGGCCGGCGAGCTCCTGTACTTCTACAACATCTGCAAGCCGCGGAACCTCATGCCGGTCCACGGCGAATGGCGCCACCTGCGCGCCAACGCGGAACTCGGCGCGATGACGGGCGTCCCCCAGGAGAACATCGTCATCGCCGAGGACGGCGTGGTCGTCGACCTCGTCGAGGGCAAGGCCAAGATCGTCGGCAAGGTCCAGGCCGGTTATGTGTACGTGGACGGCCTCTCGGTCGGCGACGTCACCGAGTCCTCCCTGAAGGACCGCAGGATCCTCGGGGACGAGGGCATCATCTCGGTCTTCGTGGTCGTGGACTCCACGACCGGCAAGATCACGGGTGGCCCGCACGTCCAGGCCCGAGGCTCCGGTATCGACGACTCGGACTTCAGCGCGGTCATCCCGAAGATCAACGAAGTTCTGGAGAAGTCGGCCCAGGACGGTGTCGTCGAACCCCATCAGCTGCAGCAGCTCATCCGCCGCACGCTGGGCAAGTGGGTCTCCGACAACTACCGCCGGCGCCCGATGATCCTCCCCGTGGTCGTCGAGGTCTGACGCGCACGGAGCAGCTCGATCGGAGCGGGGCGCCTCGATTTGCATCGGGGCGCCCCGCTCCAGTACGTTTACGGCTCCGCCTGACCGGGAACCCGGCGCACTCGTGCGCTCGGAGGAGCCCGGAGCGGGTGGAAATTCCGACTCAGAATCTCTGATAAAGTCGGTCTCGCCGGAAAGGGAAACCGCCGAAAAGCGGAAACCCTGAAAGGCACCGAGGAAATCGGGCCCGAAAGAGTCTGATAGAGTCGGAAACGCAAGAACGAAGGGAAGCCCGGAGGAAAGCCCGAGAGGGTGAGTA